>JAPLJW010000169.1 GCA_026388365.1 Deltaproteobacteria bacterium
ATTTTTGGAAGCAAGAACGAAAGGGAGATGAAACGCCTCTCCCTGATTCTTCATGAGATCAATCAACTGGAGCCGGCCATGACGGCGGCGACCGATGAGGAACTCCGGGCAAAAACCCCTTATTTCCGTGACAAGCTGCAAAACGGCGCTGAGCTGGACGATATCCTCGTTGAGGTCTTTGCTGTCGTTCGCGAGGTCTCGCGGCGGACGGTCGGGATGAGGCCCTTTGACGTCCAGATCCTCGGAGGTTTGGTCCTATACGAGGGGAAGATCGCCGAAATGAAAACGGGTGAAGGAAAGACCCTGGCCGCGACGATGCCCATCTATCTAAACGCGCTCCTGGGCAAGGGCGTTCATCTGGTGACGGTCAATGACTATCTGGCCCAGAGAGACGCCGCCTGGATGGGACCGATCTACCATTTTCTGGGCATGAACGTCGGCGTCATTATTCACGGGATGGACGACGATGAGCGGCGCGCGGCCTACCATGCCGACATCACCTACGGGACAAACAACGAGTTCGGTTTCGATTATCTGCGCGACAACATGAAGTTCAGCCTCGAAGACTATGTGCAGCGCGACTTCCATTACGCCATCGTAGACGAAGTGGACAGCATCCTCATTGACGAGGCGCGGACGCCGTTAATCATCTCCGGAGCTTCCGATGAGTCGACCGACAAGTACAACCGGGTCAACCAGGTGATCCCGAACCTGCGCAAAGAGAAAGATTATACGGTCGAGGAAAAGAGCCGCACCGTCGTGCTGACCGAAGAGGGGGTGGCCCGGGTCGAAAGTTATCTTAAGGTGCAGAATCTCTATGAACCCCAGAACATCGATCTCCTCCACCATGTCAACCAGGCCCTCCGCGCCCACACCCTCTTCAAACGGGATGTCGACTACCTCGTCAAGGAGGGAAAGGTCATCATCGTGGATGAATTTACCGGCCGGGTCATGCCGGGAAGGCGTTACAGCGATGGTCTCCATCAGGCCCTCGAGGCGAAGGAGCGGGTCAAGGTCGAGCAGGAAAATCAAACCCTGGCATCGATCACCTTTCAGAATTATTTCCGTATGTATGCAAAACTGGCGGGGATGACCGGTACGGCCGATACCGAGGCGGAAGAATTCGGCAAGATATACAAACTGGAAGTCATTGTCGTTCCGACCAACATGCCGATGATTCGTGAGGATCATTCAGACGTGATCTACAAGACTGAAAAGGAGAAATTTACGGCGGTCATCGAGGAGATCAAGACGCTGCATGAGGCGAAAAGGCCTGTCCTCGTGGGAACCATTTCCATCGAGAAGTCGGAACTCCTGAGCAAATATCTGACGCGGACGGGCGTTAAACACCACGTTTTAAATGCAAAAAATCATGAAAGGGAAGCGGAGATCGTCGCTCAGGCCGGACAGCCCGGTCAGGTCACCATATCCACGAACATGGCCGGGCGGGGAACGGACATCAAGTTGGGCGAAGGCGTAGCCGAACTCGGAGGGCTTCATATCCTGGGAACGGAGCGGCATGAGAGCCGCCGGATCGACAACCAGCTCCGCGGCCGTTCGGGGCGTCAGGGCGATATGGGGTCGTCCCGCTTTTACCTCTCACTGGAAGACGATCTCCTGCGGATCTTTGGGGCGGAACGTATCTCTTCCGTCATGGACCGAATCGGTATGGAGGAGGGGCAGCCGATCGAGCACCGGCTGATTTCGAAGGCGATCGAAAATGCGCAGAAGCGGGTCGAGGGGCAGAATTTTGATATCCGCAAGCACCTCCTCGAGTATGACGACGTCATGAACCGCCAGCGTCAGGTGATTTATGAACAACGCAAGAAGGTCCTCAAGGGGGAGGCGCTCTGGGACGATGTGGAAGAGATGATCGAAGAGATGGTCGAAGAGATGGTTCCGGAGTATGTCGACGAAAAGCGCCACCCGGAGGATTGGGATCTCAAGGGACTCGACGAGGAAATCATCCGCCATTTCACGCTGAAACTGAATCTCTATGAAACGGGCCGCGAACTCGTCCCGGACGCGATCCGGGAGAGGATCGTCGCGGAGGTTAAGATGCTCCTGCGGAACAAGGAGGCTGAATACGGGAAACCTCTGATGGATTACCTGATGAAGGTGATCATGCTCCAGTCCATCGATACGCAGTGGAAGGAAAACCTGCTCGCCATGGACCACCTTAAAGAGGGGATCGGCCTGCGGGGATACGGCCAGAAAGATCCGGTCCGGGAGTATCAGAAAGAGGGTTACGATATGTTCATGGACATGATCCGCCGCGTCAAGGAGGACAGCGTCGAAAAGCTCTGCCTGGTTCAGATTCGGCGCGAGGAAGAGGTGCAGCGGATCGAGGAAAAACAGAGGAAGGATTACATCCTGTCGCGGGGAGAGGATACCCCGGCGGCGGTTACGATCAAAAGAGATGCGGCCAAGGTCGGCCGGAATGACCCGTGCCCCTGCGGCAGCGGCAAGAAATACAAAAAGTGTTGCGGCGGATAGATAGGAATGGGGACACCTTGCGGCAAGGGGTCCCCGTAACGGGTGCAACGCGGTTTTATTAGGAGCGGAGGAGCATGAAATCATCGGATGACTCTCGGGTGCCCGGATTTCTGGCGAATGGAAAAGGCGGCGCCGGTCCTTCTCGATCAGGATAGGATCCGCTCCGGGATGGCGCAAGCGGTGATTGCCAATAGCGGTGTTGCCAACGCCGCGACCGGGCCGGAAGGGGTTGCGGACGCCCTGGCCGTTTCGAGGGCCGCCTCCGCCGAACTCGGGATTGCCGATGAAATGGTTCTGGTGGCGTCCACCGGCGTCATTGGTCAACGCCTGCCCCTGCGGATGATCACCGGAGGGGTGAAGAAACTGGTTGCCGGGCTCCATGCCGGCGGGATTCCGGATGCAGAGGCGGGGATCATGACAACAGACCGGTTTCCCAAGATCGCCTGCCGGAAAGGGAGCATCAGGTCCAGAGAAGTCACCCTGTGCGGCATCGCCAAAGGGGCGGGGATGATCCAGCCGAACATGGCAACCATGCTTGCCTTTATCATGACCGATGCCGCGATCGCCCGGGATGCCCTGGATCGGGTTTTCCGGCGGTCGATTGCCCGCAGTTTCAATGCGATCAGCGTGGACGGCTGCATGAGCACGAATGACACGGCCGTCATCCTCGCCAACGGTTTCGCAGGTAATCCGGAGATCAAGCGGGGTTCCCGCGATTTGGGGCGTTTCGGCGAACTCCTCTCGGACCTGCTGTCTGAACTTGCCCGGGCGCTGGTCCGCGACGGCGAAGGGGCGACCAAGGTGATCGAGATCTCGGTAACGGAGGCCAAAACGCGCCGGGATGCGCAGCGGATTGCCTATGCCGTCGCCAATTCAAACCTGGTCAAGACCGCCTTTTTCGGCGGAGATCCGAACTGGGGACGGATCATCTCCGCCGCCGGATCTCTCGGTATCGATCTTCCGGCGGACCGTGTGCGCCTTTTTCTGGAGGATGTCTCCCTGTTTGCGGATGGAAAGGGAATGGGCAGGGAGAGCGAGATTGCCAAGATCATGAAACGGCCGGAAATACGGGTGCGCCTCGAGCTGGGGATGGGGCGCCGGTCGTGGACGGTCTGCACCTCCGATCTCACCTTTGATTACGTCAAGATTAATGCCCATTATCATACATGACGGCATTTCTGCTGACGGATTTCCGCTTGATTATTTAAATTCTTTGTGTTATCAGCCACCCAAATTCGCACATCCCCGGATTGACGGAGGTTGCCTTTTGAGAACAGAGGGTTTCCGGTCAAGAGGATGGGGATGGAGGAAAAAACGAGAGAGGAGTTCAGTATGGCCAGTATTTCGATGAAGCTTTTGCTTGAGGCGGGGGTTCACTTCGGTCACCAGACCAACAAGTGGAACCCCAAAATGAAAACCTATATCTTTGGTGCGCGCAACGGAATTTACATCATCGATCTTCAGCAGACGGTCGGGTTGTTTCAGAAGGCCTATCAGTTCGTTGTGGACACGGTTGCGCAGGGCGGAGAGATCCTCTTTGTCGGCACCAAGAAACAATCGCAAGAGTCCGTCCGCGAAGAGTCCGAGAGATGCGGCATGCCCTACGTCAATCAGCGCTGGCTGGGCGGAATGCTGACCAATTTCGCAACGATCAAGAAGAGCATTGACCGTTTGAACGATCTCGACCGGATGTTCGCCGATGACAGCATCAAGGCGTTTCCCAAAAAAGAGATCCTCGGACTCCAGAAGGATCGCGAAAAGCTGTCCAAGGTCCTGGGAGGGATCCGGTCCATGAAAGTTGTCCCGAAAGGTCTTTTTATCATCGATCCCAAACGGGAGATCATCGCCGTCACCGAGGCGAGAAGACTGAAAATTCCGATCGTAGCGATGGTGGATACGAACTGCGATCCCGATCTGATCGATTACATCATTCCCGGCAATGACGACGCCATCCGGGCGATCAAGCTCTTTTCAACGAAGATGGCCGAGGCCGTTCTGGATGGAAAGAAACGGTTTGAGGAACGCGTCCAGGCGGAAAGCGACAAGCAACGGCAGACCGTCGCGGTCCCCCAGATTGAAAACGGCGAGTCCGATGTCCCGGAAAGCGTTGAAACCAAAGGTTCCGGGTCCGATGAAGGCAAGCATGAAGCAGAGGAGGGAAGGTAAATTGGATATTACATCAGCAATGGTGAAAGAGTTGAGGGTCAAGACGGGTGCCGGCATGATGGACTGCAAAGAGGCGCTGTCGGCCGAGAATGGCGATTTGGAAAAGGCGATCGATTATCTCCGAAAGAAGGGGATGTCGGCTGCAACGAAGCGTTCCTCCAAGGCGGCTAAAGACGGCGCCGTTGCCTCTTACATCCACATGGGGGGGAAGATCGGCGTCATGGTCGAGGTGAACTGCGAAACCGATTTTGTCGCTAAAACGGATGACTTCCAGGCTATGGCCAAGGATCTGGCCATGCATGTGGCGGCGTCGAATCCCCGGTATGTCCGTCCGGAGGAGATCTCGGCGGCGGACCTGGAAAGGGAAAAGGAGATCTGTCGGAGCCAGCTTCTTGCAGATAAAAAGCCGGAAAAAATTTGGGATAAAATCATCGAGGGCAAGCTGAATAAGTATTTCGAAGAGGTGTGTCTGATGAATCAAAAGTTCATCAAGAATACGGACATCACCGTCGGCGCCCTGGTGACCAACATGATGGCGAAGACGGGCGAAAACATCATCGTCAGAAGGTTTGCACGGTTTCAACTGGGCGAGGAGCTGAAGTAAGGGATCATGGATCGTCCGGCCTACAAGAGGGTCCTGCTGAAATTGAGCGGTGAGGCCCTCATGGGAAAACATTCCTTAGGAATAGACCCGGAGGTGGTGTATGCCGTTGCCGCAGAGATTCGGGAGGTGGTCGCCCTTGGCGTTCAACTCGGAATTGTCATCGGCGGCGGTAACATCTTGCGGGGTCTGGCGGCAAGCGCAGAGGGAATGGAGCGGACCTCCGCCGATTACATGGGGATGCTCGCCACGGTGATCAACAGTCTGGCCCTTCAGAGCGCCCTCGAACGAGCAGGTATCCCCACGCGGGTCCAGACGGCCATCGAGATGAATAAAGTGGCCGAACCTTTCATCCAGAGGCGAGCCATACGCCATCTTGAGAAGGGTCGGGTGGTGATCTTCGCTGCCGGAACGGGTAATCCCTATTTTACCACGGACACCGCGGCAACCCTCCGTGCGGTCGAGATCAAGGCGGATATCATCCTGAAGGCAACGAGGGTGGACGGTGTTTATGACCGGGATCCGGTCCGGTATGCAGATGCGATCATGTACGATAAAATAAGTTATACCGAAGTTTTGACTAAGAACCTTAAAGTAATGGATGCGACAGCCATATCCCTCTGCAGGGACAACGGACTCCCCTTGTGCGTCTTCAATCTGCAAAAGACGGGGAATGTCAAGCGGGTCATCTGCGGCGAGAATGTGGGGACCATTGTCGGAGGCTGAGGCCATGAAGGATTTGATTTTTGAGGAACTGCGGGAGAGCATGGAGAAGGCGATCCAGGCGCTCGAAAAATCCTTCAGCAAGGTCAGAACGGGAAGGGCGTCCCTGGCTCTGTTGGATGGTATTCGCGTGGAATACTATGGAACGCCCACACCCTTAAACCAGGTGGCATCCCTCTCGGTTCCCGAAAGCCGGCTCATCGTTATCTCCCCCTGGGACAGCTCCGTTCTCGGGGCCATCGAAAAGGCGATCCAGAAATCGGATCTCGGATTGATGCCCGGCAATGACGGCAAATTGATTCGTCTGTCGATCCCGGCTCTGACCGAGGAGAGGCGCCGGGAACTGGTGAAGGTCGTCCGCAAGATGGCGGAAGAAGGCAAGATCAAGCAGCGCAATGCTCGCAGGGACGCCAATGAGCAACTCAAGGCGCTGAAGAAGGACAATGAGATATCGGAGGATGAACTTTACAACCTCCAGGACGAGGTACAGAAACTGACGGACCGGTCTATCGAGAAGACCGATGCGGTTCTTGCATTAAAAGAGAAGGAGATCATGGAGATCTGAAGAATTGCCTGATCCGGTTTGTGAAGGGGAGCCCGCGGGCTCCCCGTTTTGTTTGAATCTGTCTTGAAAAATCGCAGTCGATGTGTTAGTCGCTAAACAGACATTGGGAAATATTAGCCCCCGATTGAAACGGGAATCATGAAAGAAATCGATCCGCTTAGACTACCTCAGCATATCGCGATCATCATGGACGGCAACGGACGCTGGGCTGAGTTTCATACCCTGGGCAGAATCATGGGACATCGGAAGGGGGCAGAATCCGTCCGGGTCATCACGAAAACCTGCCGCCGGATTGGGATCCACTGCCTCACACTCTACGCCTTTTCCGTTGAAAACTGGTTTCGTCCGGAACCGGAAGTCCGCGCCCTCATGAGTCTCCTTTTGCAATATCTGGAGGATGAGGCCCGAGAGATGATGGACCAGGGCATCCGTCTGACGGCCATCGGCGACCTGGATTCCCTCGGGGCCCCTGTACTCAGGAAACTCCAGGAGACCATAGAAAAAACTGCCGGCAATCAGGGGATGATCCTGAATCTGGCCCTCAGTTATGGCGGGCGCGACGAGATTTCGAAGGCCGCGAAACGCATGGTCGACGATGCCCTGGCCGGAAAGATCGCACCAGCGGATGTCACCAGGGAACGCTTTTCAAAATATCTTTACACGAGCGGGATGCCTGATCCGGACCTGCTGATCCGAACCGGAGGGGAATATCGGGTCAGCAATTTTCTCCTCTATCAGATGGCCTATACCGAGTTCTACTTCACCGATATCCTCTGGCCTGATTTTTGCGAGGCCGATCTCCTGACTGCGATTGCCGAATATCAGCGGCGGGAGCGGAGGTTCGGAATGACCAGCGAACAGATCGGCGGAAGGTAATGCTGCAACCTGTAATCATCAGAGGATCGATGTTGCAGACTCAAGGATGCGTTGGTGTGGACTGCGCCCGCTTCCGGGGAGGTGAAGAATGACGCCCCATATGAAAAGATGGATCACCGGCATCATCGCCATTCCGATCCTATTCGGAATCATCGCCTACGGCGGGGAAGAAGCTTTCGCCGTTCTGATCATGGTTGCCTCTCTTGCGGGGATGCAGGAATATAACCGGATGGCCTTTGGCCGGGGTCTCTCCCTCGAAAAGATGGAGACCCTGATCATCGCCCTGTTCATCCTCCTGACATCTTTCTACGCGAATTTGCCTCTGCTTCTGGCTGTGCTGACCTTCACAGTCATGACGGTTCTGATACTCAACCTTCTGCGGATCCGAAAACAGGGATTGGATATGTCCCATGTTGGTCTCGTGATCCTGGGGATTCTGTACATCCCCCTTCTGATGGCCCACTTCATCCTGATCCGCCGCACGCCGTCGGGCATCCTGTGGATATTCTTCATCCTGGTTATGGCCTTTGCCGGGGATACGGCCGCCTACTATATCGGACGGCGGCTGGGAAAACGAAAGCTCCTTCCCGAGGTCAGCCCGGGGAAGACCGTCGAAGGGACGATCGGTCTTTTTATCGGAAGCATTGCGGGTTGTCTTCTCTTCAAACTGTTCTTTTTCCCGACGCTTCCGGTTGCGCATGCCGCCGTTCTCGGACTGGTGGGAAGCGTCACAGGGCAGCTCGGGGATCTATCCGAATCGGCTCTGAAAAGGGCGGCCGGGGTGAAGGATTCAGGCACACTGCTGCCCGGTCACGGGGGGATCCTCGACCGGCTGGATTGTCTCATGTTTATTACCCCTTTTGTTTACTATTATCAGGAATTTGTGATTCGATGAAACGAATTTCCCTTCTCGGCTCCACCGGTTCAATCGGGGCCAGCACGCTGGATGTCGTCGGCGCCCATCCGGATCGGTTCGTCGTCACGGCCCTCGCGGCGGGCCGCAACATCACCCTCATGAAACAGCAGATCGAACGGTTCCGGCCGCGGCTGGCGGCTGTATTTGATGAAGCGCATGCCCGTGAACTCCGCAGCCTCCTGGGTTCGGCATCGACAACGGATCTCCTGTTCGGGCCAGAAGGGTATCGGGAAACAGCCGCATCCGCGGACGCCGATATGGTCGTCTCCGCCATGGTCGGCGCAGCCGGACTGCTTCCGACCCTGGACGCCATTGAGGCGGGAAAGGATATCGCCCTGGCGAACAAAGAGACACTGGTGATGGCAGGACATCTCGTTCTTCGCAAGGCGACCGAGAGGGGGGTGAAGATCATCCCCGTTGACAGTGAGCACAGCGCGATTTTCCAGTGTCTGCAGGGCCACAGGAGAGAAGATCTCCGCCGGATCATCCTTACGGCCTCCGGCGGACCCTTTCTCCATGCCTCCAAGGAAGAACTGGCAAAGGTTACCCCCGCGCAGGCGCTTCGGCACCCGAACTGGGTGATGGGAAAGAAAATCACGATTGATTCGGCCACCATGATGAACAAGGGGCTGGAGGTGATCGAAGCCGGGTGGTTGTTCGAACTTCCCGCAACGGAGATCGATGTCCTGATCCATCCTCAGAGCATCGTCCATTCCCTGGTGGAGTATCGGGACGGGAGCGTGATCGCCCAGATGGGGGTTCCGGACATGAGGATTCCCATTGCCTACGCCCTGTCTTATCCGAATCGCCTGACCCGGGGTGAAAATAATCTCGATCTCAGGAAGGTCGGCACGCTTACATTTCTCGATTCGGATCCGATTCGCTTTCCCGCACTTCGGCTGGCTTATGCGGCGGCGAAAACCGGGGGAACGATGCCGACTGTTCTGAATGCGGCGAATGAGATGGCGGTGACCGCCTTTATCGAAGGCAAAACAGGATTTGACAAGATTGTTTCGATTGTGGAAGAGGTCCTCTCCCGTCATCGCGGGCAGGCGGACCCGGGGATCGACACGATCCTCGCGGCGGACCGCTGGGCGAGGGAAGAAGCGGGAAAAATCATTGAAGGAATGAAAAATTGATCGGAATCAGTATCGCATCGGTAATTGTTTTACTGGGGGTCCTGATCTTCGCCCATGAATTCGGCCATTTTCTGATGGCCAAGCGGGCGGGCGTCGGGGTCCTGAAGTTCTCCCTCGGATTCGGCCCTCGGATCCTCGGCAGAAAGATCGGAGAAACAGAATACCTCCTCTCCCTGATCCCCCTGGGCGGGTATATAAAACTCCTCGGGGAATCCCCCGGAGAAGAATTACCGGAAGGGGATCAAAAAAGGTCCTTTCTAAAACAGACGGTATGGAAAAGGATCATGATTGTGGCGGCCGGACCGGTGTTCAATCTCCTGCTGGCTCTTGCAATCTTCACCCTCGTCAACATGATCGGTCTTCCCGTCCTGACGACCGAAATCGGTTCTCTGCAACCGGATTCCGCCGCGATCGAAGCCGGAATGAAGGCGGGGGACCGAATTATCGCCATGGACGGAAAATCCGTAACCAAGTGGGATGAGATCTCTGAAATCGTTTCGAGCAGCAAGGAAAGACCGCTCAGGGTTACGGTTCGCCGAGACGCCGTTGCCCTGGATATGACGGTGACACCGCGACCCATGAAGACCCGAAACCTCTTTGGGGAAGAGGTTGAAACCTACAAGATCGGCATCAGCCCGTCACCGCATACCATCATCGAAAGGCGCAACCCCCTGTCGGCCTTCGGGGAAGGCATCCGCCAGACATGGGTCATCAGCAAACTGACCGTGATCAGCATGTACAAACTGTTTCAGGGGGTCATCTCTCCGAAGACGCTGGGCGGTCCGATCCTTATCGCCCAGATCGCCGGCGCGCAGGCAAAGGAGGGAATTGTTCATTTCCTTCTGTTCATGGCCCTCATCAGCATCAACCTGGCGATCCTCAACCTCCTTCCCATTCCGGTCCTGGACGGCGGTCATCTGTTATTCTACGGGATCGAAATGGTGACGGGCCGCGAGGTCAATGTCCGCTGGCGGGAAATGGCCCAGCAGGTCGGTTTTGTCCTTCTGGTTCTGCTGATGATCTTCGTCTTCATGATGGATATCGAGAGGCTGAACGTCAAGTTTATCAGTGATTTCATTCAAACATTTACGGGACATCCATGATCACCCTGGCGATGGAATGCGCGACGGATACCGTGGGAGTGGCGCTCCTGAAGGGAGAGGAGATCATGGCCGATTTTTATCTCGGTCCGGGAAGACACCACGCGGAGGTCCTGCTCCCCGTCCTGGAAAAACTCCTCCTCTTGACGGGGATCACCTTGGAGAAAATCGATCTTCTGGCCTGCACGGCCGGACCTGGTTCGTTTACGGGGGTGAGAATCGGGGTCAGTACCGTGAAAGGCCTCGCCTTGGCTACGGGAAGACCGATCGTCTCGGTTTCGACGCTGGAGGCACTGACCATGAATGCCTTTCCCTCCCCGGGGCTGATCTGTCCGCTGCTCGACGCCCGCAGGGATCAGGTCTATGCAGGGTTGTACCGGATGGGTCCGGATGGTTTCCCGGAAATCGTGACGCCGGATCGATTGACCGAAATCGCGCAGTTGATGCGGGATCTTCCGGTAGGTGAGGTCGAGTTGATCGGGGACGGTGCGCTGCGTTATCGGGATCGGATCCTTGAAGCCCGGTCCGGGCGGTGTGACCCGGCCGGGAGCGGGCGACACCGACTCCATGCGTCGGCCGTCGGCCTGATTGGTATTCACCGATATTCTCAGGGGCGGGGTGAAGATCCGCTGACCTTTTCGCCGAGATACCTTCGCCTCTCCGAGGCGGAGGCCAGAGGCGCGTAGGCTAAGGATGCAGCCTCTTGCCCCCCTCATGAGACAAGGGTTGACAACTTGATCGAATTACGGTAGATTACAGGCATTATGAATCATAAGGGCTTCATTGTGGATGAAGGGCTCCCCTTTATCATTCCCCTGGGCGGGGCGACTCTCCTGGCCTTTGTGGCCGGGTTCAAGGGGATTTCTCTTGCCCTTTTGGTCGTGACGCTTTTTGTGGCCTGGTTCTTCCGCAATCCTCAGAGAAATCCACCGGAAAAAGACGGCCTGGTTATTTCCCCTGCGGATGGCAAGGTGATCCGGATTGAAGAGACGACCAGCGATGAACAGCCCGGTCGAACTTTTCACAAAATCAGCATCTTCATGAATGTCTTCAATGTTCATGTCAACCGGATCCCCTGTTCCGGCGAGGTCCGGTCCATCCGTTACCGGGAGGGGAAATTTCTGTCGGCCAACCTGGACAAGGCCTCGGCGCTCAACGAAAGAAACACCATCCTGCTGCAAACGGCAGACGGTCGAGAGATCATAACCGTCCAGATCGCGGGACTGATTGCGAGGAGGATTGTCTGCTGGCTGAAGGAGGGGATGCAGGTGACCAGAGGGGAACGATTCGGTCTGATCCGTTTCGGTTCGCGGGTTGAAGTATTTCTGCCGCTCGGTTCGACCCTTCTCGTCCGGGTTGGAGAAAAGGTGCGGGCAGGCGAGACGCCCATAGGAGAGCTGATATGAAAAACAATGCGTCATTCAGGCGGGACCGCATGAAAAAGGGAATTTACGTTCTTCCGAATCTCTTTACCACGGCCAATCTTTTCTGCGGGTTCTACTCCGTGATCGCCTCCATGAAAGGGATGTATGAGATCGCGGCCGTGGCGATCCTGATTGCGGTGGTTCTGGACAGTCTGGACGGCCGAATTGCCAGGATTACCCATACGACAAGCAAGTTCGGCGGGGAGTATGACTCCCTCTGCGATCTGGTGACCTTCGGGGTGGCGCCGGCTATCATGGCCTACAACTGGTCGTTGCTTTCCTACGGGAAGTGGGGATGGCTCGGGGCTTTTCTATTCGTTGCCTGCGGGGCCCTTCGCCTGGCCCGGTTCAATGTTCAGATCGGCGTGATCGATAGCCGCGTATTCAACGGCCTGCCCATACCGGGCGGCGCCGCGGTCGTGGCCACGGGGGTGCTTCTGTTTTACTACCTCGGCGGAGAAGGACGTTTCCCCGACCCGTCGATCATGATCGGCGTGGTTGCCATTGCGCTCTTCATGGTCAGCAGCATCAAGTATTACAGCTTCAAAGACCTCAATTATTTCTCTCGCAAGCCTTTCATGTCCTTCGTTGCGATTGTGGTGATTCTGGTGATCGTGGTGGCGGAACCTCAGATTATGCTCTTCACGTTCGCCTTCGGATACAGCCTTTCGGGCCCGGTTTGGGGCCTTTTCAGGTTCGGTAGAAAGTTGATAACGGAATTCAGGGCGCGAAAGTCGCAATGTCAGGATCATCCGTTGTAGGAAGCAAAACGGACGGCGGGTCAGAGACCTGCTGCGGTTGACCAATGAAATTCAGCGCAGGGAGTATTGTATGAGAAATTATCATGTTGCTGTTGTGGGCGCCACGGGAGCCGTGGGCAATGAGATGATCAAGATTCTGGAGGAACGTCAATTTCCGGTGGGAAAGCTGACGCTTCTCGCATCGGAAAGGTCGATCGGAAAGGAGCTCACCTTCCGGGGGAAGGCTCTGCCGGTGGAGCTTTTGACCGAGAACTCCTTCCCGGGAATCGAAATCGGTCTTTTCTCCGCGGGAGGAGGCATCAGTGAAAAGTTCGCCCCCTTCGCCGCACGGGCCGGTTGTGTCGTCATTGACAACACGAACGCCTTACGCATGGTGCCGGAGATCCCCCTGGTCGTACCAGAGGTGAATCCAGAGACCATTGCCCTATACAAGAACCGGGGAATCATCGCGAATCCGAACTGTTCTACGATTCAGATGGTTGTTGCCCTGAAACCGATTCATGATGCGGTCCGGATCAAAAGAATTGTGGTTTCCACGTATCAGGCCGTTTCCGGAACAGGGAAAAAGGCGATTGAGGAGCTTTCCCTCCAGACCCAGGCCCTGATGAACGGCCAGGAACCGGTCGTCAAGGTGTATCCCTACCGGATTGCCTTCAACTGCCTGCCCCACATCGATGTCTTTATGGACAACGGTTATACGAAGGAAGAGATGAAGATGGTCAACGAGACCAAGAAGATCATGAACGATCCTTCGATAGCGGTTACGGCGACGACAGTCCGGGTGCCTGTTTTCCATGCGCACTCCGAATCCATCAATATCGAAACGGAGAAGAAAATCACGCCGGACGAAGTGCGTCATCTTCTTTCGACGGCGCCCGGCGTCCGCGTTGTTGACGATCCCCAGTGGAAGAAGTATCCGCTCGCGATTGATGCCGCCGGGCATGATGAGACCCTGGTCGGAAGAATCCGAGAAGATGAATCCATTCCGAACGGTATCAACATGTGGGTTGTGGCGGACAATATCCGGAAGGGGGCCGCGCTCAACGCCGTCCAGATCGCAGAGATCCTGATCCGAAAGTATCTATGAGAATCATCGGGGGGGAGGCCAGGGGAAGGCCGGTTCGCCTTCCGGGAGGATGCCGCATCCGGCCTACCGCCGATCGGGTCAAGAAATCCCTTTTTGATATTCTGCATCCCGTCACGGAAAAATCATTCCTCGACCTGTTTGCAGGCAGCGGGAATGTCGGACTGGAGTCCCTGAGCCGGGGAGCCCGTTTTGCGGTCTTTGTGGAGAGGGATGTCCGTCTGGTCGAGGCGATCCGGAAGAGCCTTGCACAGCTCGGTTTTAGTGAGAGAGCGGAGGTGATTGCCGCAGACGCGGAGAGGGGGCTGGGGCGTCTCGTTCAAAGGAAGGTGCGGTTCGATATCATTTTTGCCGACCCGCCGTACGATGAGGGTTTGGCCATTGAAACGCTGAAATGGCTTGAAAGAGGGGATGTCCTGGCGGAGAGCGGAATCGTCGTGCTGCAGCATTCGATGAGGGAAACGCCGGAGGGATTACAGATCCGGGCAATGGTGGTAATAGATCAGAGACGGTACGGTGACACGGTGTTGTCTTTTTTTAAGGGGACAGATTTCAAATCTGTCCCCAAAACGCATGGGAAATGCCTATGAAGAAGATTGCGGTATATCCGGGCTCGTTTGATCCGATCACCAATGGTCACGTGGATATCATCAAACGGGGGCTCCGGATGTTTGATGAACTGATCGTATTGATTGCGTACAATCCCAACAAAAACTCGCTCTTTTCCGTTGAAGAAAGGATCGAGATGATCGGGGAGGTGATCCGGGACTGCAAAAATGTCCGTGTAGACTGTTTTGACGGCCTTCTGGTGGACTATGTGAAAGGGGCCGGAGCGAACGTGATTCTCCGCGGGCTGCGCGCTCTTTCCGATTTCGAATACGAGTTTCAGCTTGCCCTCATCAACCGCCGTTTGAACCGGGATGTCGAAACCGTTTTCCTGATGACCGGGTACAAGTGGTTCTATACGAGTTCGAAGATTATCAACGAGGCAGCCAGTCTGGGCGGGTCCGTCAAGGGGTTGGTGCCGGA
>JAPLJW010000066.1 GCA_026388365.1 Deltaproteobacteria bacterium
CCCGGCATGAGCCGCGCAAGAAGGATGAAGACCGCGAGTTTCTTTTGAGCATACCGCGCGATTGAATAAGCCGCAGGCAACCCGAGAACGAGAGATAATCCAACGGAAACCGCTCCCACGATGGTCGAGTTAAAAAAATATTTCAGAAAATTCTGTTCTCCGAAAACTTTCAGATAATTCTGAAGCGTCGGCGTAAAGATGAATTTGGGAGGCCAGGAAATGATATCGACCTGTGTCTTAAAAGAGGAGGTCAGCATCCAGAGAAACGGGAACAATACGACAAGTGCAATGCCCACCACGATGAGATAAAAGATGATATTCAATATGAGTTTCTTCTTCATCGGGGACTCCTTAATTTTCCGAAGATGCCCGCAGCTTCATGATTCCGAGACTGCACCCGAAAACAACAAGGAACAGGGCGACAAGGATGACCGCTGATTGTCCCATGCGGAAATATTCGAAGCTGTATTTGAATCCCATGATATTGAGCGTTTCCGACGCGTAGCCGGGACCGCCTCCCGTCATGGCGAAAATGATGTCAAAGGTTTTCAGCGCGTCGATCAATCGGAGGATCACTGCGGTCAAAATGACCGGCATGACCATGGGAATCGTGACGTATCTCAGAATTTGCCATTCACTTGCCCCATCCACGTGTGCCGCTTCAAAAGGTTCATTGGAAAGACCCGCAAGACCCGCAAGAACAATCAGCGTGATCATCGGTGTCCACTGCCACACATCGACGATGATCAGCGAAGGGATGACCGTTGCCGCACTCGATACCCATAGGCCCTGGGGCAATCCGGCTGATTTAAGCATAAAATTGGCAAGGCCAATGGTCGGATCGTAGAAGAGATTAAAGACAATTCCGATAGCCACCGGTGTTGCGACGAGCGGCAGAAGGAGCAGAAGCTTCGCCACACCCTTTCCGACAAACGCCCGGTTCAGAACAATGGCGATCGCCACACCGAAAAATCCTTCGAAGGCTACCGCAAAAAAGGTAAACAGAAACGTCCTGGCGACCGCATGCAGAAACCGCGGTTCGGTCAGCACCCGTGCATAGCTTTTGAATCCCACAAAAGCAAGGGGAGCGCCGGAAGTGAGATTCCAGTTGGTTAAACTCAGGAAAAGGGTATAAAGAACGGGAAAGATCATCAGCATGGCGACAAAGATTATGGCAGGCAGAGGAAACAATATCCGCAGATTCCGTTCCGTAAAGCTTGGCTGTATCATAAGGAACCTCTGATATTAAAATGTCCTGAACCGGGAAGACACCAAAAAATGAATTCCGGTCATCCGGCTTTACAGCAACCGAATAACCGGAATTACAATTAAATAATGTTGTTACATCAACAACCGTTATTACTCCGGCATGTCATAGTCGTCATCCCGGCGAAAGCCGGAATCCAGTCGTCGTCCCGGCGAATCCCGGATCGGAGTCCGGGATAGGCGCCGGAAACCAGTAATAACTGGATGCCGGATCAGGCCTGCCCCGTACCTGATACGGGGTCCGACATGACATTTGACCCGTTATTTGCCGTATTCGCCGGTGTCTTGGAGCAACTCATTGACTTTGGCCACTTTCTCTTTGGCCATCTTATCGAGGTTAGCCGATCCGCCCTTGGTATTGATCGATTCAATAACCAACTCGCCGATCAGGTCACGGGCTTCACCGACTGCACTCATGTAGGGACGATCGAGAGGATATCCGTTCTTGGCGGCAAAGGAGCGCGTTTCAACAAGACCGGGATTGACTTGTGCCAGAATCGCCTTGTCTTCCCAAACCGAAGAACGGGCCATGGTGATGTTTGCGAGCATTCCTCGCTTTGCCAAATCCTTGCTTGTTGCCCACTCCAGGAATTTCTTCGCAAGATCTTTTTGTTTTGATTGTTTGGCAATGGCTATACCCCATGAGGTCACGATGAAAGGAGAATTCTTTTTGGGGCCGGCCGGGAAAGTGGCGATCCCGACATTCTCTGCGGAAAGCTGCGTCTTGGCAGGATCGACGATCTGACCCAAAAACACGGATGCATCCGTCCACATGGCGATCTTTCCGGCCTGGAACAGCGGCATGATATTTTCCCATGACATTGAAGTGACCCCTTTGGGCCCGTAGTTGCCCAGAAGCTTTCCGTAAAAACGGATGGCATCGATTGCCGGCTTTGAATTAAAAACGGCAACACCCTTGTCAAGGTACAGTCCGCCATAATTATAGACGTAGCTGGACAATTGGGTAACGGCTGCGGCGCCTTTTCCTCGAGATGCGAACCCCGCAAGGTCATCAGAATTAACTTTTTTTGCAGCGGCTTCAAGCTCCGTGAAGTTTGCGGGGACCTTGATTCCGGCATTCTTGAGAACGTCCTTCCGGTAATAGAGAACCTGCCACTCGGTCACCAGCGGAACGATGTAAGACCTCTGCCCGAACGTAACGACGCTCATGACGTTTTTGGGATAATCGGAAAAATCAAATCCTGCGAGCGATTCGTACCAGCCGTTTTTGTAGAACATCTTCCCTTCCTGGAGAGGACGGGTCATGAAGACGTCGACGGATGACGATTTCGTGGCAAATTCGGTCGTCAGTTTTGTCGTGAGCTGTCCCTCCTGGAGACTTTCGACATTAACCTTGATTCCGGTGGCTTGTTCAAATTCGGGAATAGCCGACTTGAGAAGATCACCATAGGGATGGTTTGCCAACAGGACACGAATCTCATTGGTCTGAGCCATCACGTTCACGCATAAACAGAGTGAAGACAGAACAACCAGTGCAACAACCAGTATCTTTTTCATAATCCCTCCACAAATATGTTAGAAACTACATCAAGCATCCCCACCATGGAGCCACAATCGACCGGCGAGTAGGATAGCCATCCCGCCCCCAATGAATACAAACAAAAATGAATATATTTTCCGCTGAACCCGGGCGAACACAGGCTTCAGCTTTCCCCCATTTCCTATACGATGGTCCGTGATGTCTCCTTGTCGAAGATATGGGTCTTGGCCATCTTCAGGTCCACTTCCAGGGTCTGTCCCACGGTCAGCGGGCGCTCCGGCACCTCCATCCGGGCAACGACGGAGTGAGCCCCGCAGGTCAGGTAGACGAAGATCTCCGACCCCAGGGTTTCGACCACATCCGCCCGCACGGTCAGCGTATTGCCGGTGCCGCCGCCCCCCGCAGGGTCGTGCGCCGCCATATCCTCAGGGCGCACGCCGAAGACAATCGGCCTTCCGGCATAGGGTTCGAGCCGGGCATGAAACGACTCGGGCGCCCGGACCCGGAAACCGCCGGCGTCGATGAACCAGGCGCCGTCTTCCCGCACCAGCGACGCCTCAATAAAATTCATCGCCGGCGAGCCGATGAACCCGGCAACGAAACGGTTGGCCGGCTGCCCGTAGACCTCGAGCGGCATGCCGGTCTGCTGCAGGGCGCCGTTGTGCATGATGAAGATCCGGTCGGCCATGGTCATGGCCTCCACCTGATCGTGGGTGACGTAGATGATGGTGGCCCCCAGACGCCGGTGGAGCTTGCTGATTTCGGCCCGC
>JAPLJW010000107.1 GCA_026388365.1 Deltaproteobacteria bacterium
CTTCGTCCACAATGGCATAATGGAAATCGCGCTGCACATAGTCTTCGAGGGTGAACTTCATATTGTCGCGCAGATAATCGAAACCGAATTCGTTGTTTGTCCCGTATGTGATGTCGGCATGGTAGGCCGCGCGCCGCTCATCGTCATCCATCCCGTGAACAATGACGCCGACGTTCATGCCCAGAAAATGGTAGATCGGTCCCATCCAGGCGGCGTCTCTCTGGGCCAGATAGTCATTGACCGTCACCAGATGAACGCCCTTGCCCGACAACGCGTTTAAATAGAGGGGCATCGTAGCCGCCAAGGTCTTTCCCTCACCCGTTTTCATTTCGGCGATCTTCCCCTCGTACAGGACCAGTCCTCCGAGGATCTGGACATCAAAAGGCCTCATCCCGACCGTCCTCCGGGAGACCTCGCGGACGACAGCAAAGACCTCAACGAGGATATCGTCCAGTTCGGCGCCGTTTTGCAGCTTGTCACGGAAATAAGGGGTTTTTGCCCGGAGTTCGTCATCGGTCGCCGCTGTCATGGCCGGCTCCAGTTGATTGATCTCATGGAGAATCAGGGAAAGGCGTTTCATCTCCCTGTCGTTTTTGCTTCCAAAAATCTTCCTGAGAATTAAATTGATCATAACATTCCTTAAAAAAAAACCGGCGCCATGACCGGTGGATTTGGTTCTCTACTGGGCGGACATTTCGTTTCCTTCAGCCCTCAATTGAGGTATTTCCTTGGATTGACCGGGACGCCGTTCAACATGACGGCATAATGAAGATGGGATCCGGTGCTGCGGCCTGAATTTCCCACATACCCGATCCGGTCCCCCTTGCGGACCGTTGCCCCGGCCCGAACGGCCGCCTTGGAGAGGTGCCCATAGAACGTTGAAATGCCGTGGCCGTGATCGATCCGGACCATCTGACCTACATCATGCTGAAAGGCCACCTCCGCAACGATACCATCGGCCGGCGCCTGGATCGGTTTTCCAATCCGCGTCGCGATATCAATCGCCTTGTGAAATTCCATATCGGCGCTGAAAGGGGATATCCGCTTACCGAATTCGGATGTCACCCATCCCAAAACGGGCCAGGCGGAAGGGGTTGAGGCCAGAAGCGATTTCTTCTCCTGCAGGTACGCCAGAAGGTCTGCAAAACTCTGTTCCCGGGACACGGCATCATCCAGCAGACGATCCACGTGGCGGCCGATTACGGCAATCATCGCCTTGTCATCGGCAACAATCTTGGAGCGCAGGCGATTCTCTTCGCTCACCGGACCGCCGATGCCGAGGAGCTGATCCTTGTCCTTACCCGTGACAAGCTTGGCCATAATCCTTATTTTTTTGTCAAATTGCTTCAGCTCGTCCATTTTTACGGCAAACAGATCCACCTTGGCCACCAGTCCATCGATCTGCTTCCTCTGTTCCGCCGTCTGAATTTTCAGACGCTTCAGTTCGGCCTGTTCTCTTCGAATGTGTATATAATCATAGGAAAAATACATCATGAACAAGATCAGGCTCATGACGAAGATAGAGACACCCTTGACCAGTGTGCTGGACAGGCTAATTTTCTTTGCAAAGCTGTCTTTCTTTGGAAGAATCAGGAGTGTATAGAAATTCTTCGACATCAAAAACTCCCTTTCCCGTCCTGAAGGCTGATGACAATATAAAAAATGGATGCGAAAAATATCATAATCTTCTTAAAAGTCAAGCATCAATTTCATTCCCAAATATTTCTTGACTTTGAAGCGACGGTTAAGCTAAAGACCTCAACCACATAGAAACCAGGTCCCTATCATCAGAAAGGAGCGTTCATGTCAAAATATGAATCAAAAGCGATAAGAAATCTGGCCATCATCGGCCATGGAGGAACGGGAAAAACCACTCTCTGCGAATCCCTTCTCTATCTTGCCGGCAAGACGGATCGACCCGGCCGTGTGGACGAAGGAACTTCCTCCATGGACTATGAACCGGAAGAACAGAAGAGACACATCTCCATCAGCGCCGCGACGAACCATATCGATTGGGACAAACACCGGATCAACTTCATCGACACCCCGGGTGATTCAAATTTCGCTTTTGACACGAAGAGCTGCCTCAGAATTGTTGATGCGGCGATAGTCCTCGTCGATGCCGTCGGGGGCGTTGAATTTCAGACGGAAAAAGTCTGGGAATACGCGGATGAATTCACTCTTCCCCGTCTTATTTTCATCAGCCGGATGGACCGGGAACGGGCGGATTTTGAAAAGGCCGTCGAAAGCATCCGGGAGCGTCTGGGCAAGAAGGTCACGCTCTGCTCCCTCCCCATCGGCTCTGAGAACACCTTCAGCGGGGTGGTTGATCTGACCTCCATGAAGGCCTATACGGTCGACGATCAGAAAAAGATCGCAAAAGCGATCGATATGCCATCCGAGATGGCCGAGGGGGTTAAAAAATATCGGGACGTCCTGATCGAAGACATCGCCGAGACCGACGATGAACTGATGAACAAATACTTGGAAGGAGGGGAACTGAGCCCCGAAGATCTGCAGGCCGGTCTTCGGAAGGGCGTCGCATCCGGCGCCCTCATCCCTGTGGTCTGCGGATCGGCCGCCAAAAACATCGGCATCCATCCCCTCCTGGACATCATCGTCCGCTATTTTCCGTCGCCCGTCGACCGCGGCAGCGTCTCCGGGAAAAAACCTGGAACCGGTGAAGAGGAAACCCGGCTTCCCGATGAAGCGGCGCCGTTTTCAGCCCTGGTCTTCAAGACCATCGCCGACCCCTATGCGGGCAGACTCACCCTCTTCCGCGTCTATTCGGGCACGCTCAAGTCCGATCAAACCCTGTACAACGCCTCGCGCAAGATCACAGAGCGGATCGGAAACCTCTTCTTTCTCGAAGGGAAAATCCAGAAACCGGTCGAAGAGCTGATCCCCGGCGACATCGCGGCCATTGCCAAGCTCAAGGAGACGGCGACGGGCGACACGCTGAGTGCGGAGAAATCGCCCATCATCTACCCCAAGATCGAACCTCCTCCCGCGATCATCTCCTTTGCCGTGGAGGCGAAGACGCGCGGCGATGAGGATAAGCTGGTCTCCTCGATCCACCGCCTGACCGATGAGGACCCCACACTGGTGTTCCATCGCGATGACCAGACGCGGGAGATGATCCTCTCGGGGCTCGGACAGGTCCATATCGAGGTGACCGTCGAAAAGATGAGACGTAAATTCGGTCTGGAGGTGAATCTGAAGACCCCGAAGGTCCCCTACAAGGAAACGATCAAGGGAAAGACCACCATCCAGGGACGCTACAAGAAGCAGTCCGGCGGGCGCGGTCAGTTCGGAGACACCTGGCTGGATATCGAACCCCTTCCCCGGGGCAGCGGTTTCGAGTTCGTCGATAGGATCGTCGGCGGCGTGATCCCCGGGCAGTACCGTCCGGCCGTGGAAAAGGGCATCGTCGAGGCCATGGCGGAGGGCGTTGTTGCCGGTTACCCTGTTGTGGACCTCCGCGTTTCCCTGGTGGACGGTTCCTACCACACCGTCGATTCCTCCGAAATGGCCTTCAAAATCGCAGGCTCCCTCGGCTTCAAGAAGGGCGTTCTCGAATGCCAGCCGACACTCCTTGAACCGATTGTCAACATCTCGATCGAGATCCCCGACGAATATATGGGCGATGTCATCGGCGACCTGAACAGCCGCCGCGGCAAGGTTTTGGGGATGGATTCTCAGGGTCATCACCAGATCATCAAGGGGCAGGTCCCCCTGGCGGAGATTCTCAAATACGCCCCCGATCTCCGTTCGATGACGAGCGGTCGCGGAACTTTCACCTATGAACATTCGCATTACGAGGAGGTCCCATCCTACATCGCGGATAAGATCATTGCCGAATCCAAGAAGGATGATGAGTGAGATGGGATTCAGGGCCGTCATCATCACCGTGAGTGACCGGGGCGCCCGCGGCGAACGCGCGGATGGAAGCGGTCCCGAGATCGCCGGGATGCTTGAGGGGGCAGGACTGGATATTATCGGACGGCGGATTATCCCCGACGAAAAGGAGATGATCCGCCGGATGCTTCTGGAGTGGTGCGACGGGGGAGATGCAGACCTGATCGTGACGACGGGCGGGACCGGCGTCAGTCCCCGCGATGTCACGCCGGACGCCACCCGGGAGGTGATCGATCGGGAGATCCCGGGAATGGCGGAAGCCATGCGCCGTCAGAGTGCGGCTGTCACGCCCCATGCTATGATCTCCCGTGCCTTGGCGGGCATCCGGGGAC
>JAPLJW010000273.1 GCA_026388365.1 Deltaproteobacteria bacterium
CGAACCCAGGCCGCATCAACCCAGGATGGAAATTTTTCTCTTCAGATACAGCATCATGAGCGGATCCGTCGTCTTGTCCAGCGCTTTCCGGTAAAATTCCGCGGCCTTTGCGGGATGGTTCATCGCCTCATGAATCCTCGCGATGTTACTAAAATTCAGGGCCTCGAAGGAAGACGCCGTGTTCGTCTTCAGCGCCCTTTCATAGGACTCCAGCGCCTTGTTGAAATCCTTCTTCGCCTCCTGGCAGGCCCCCAGACCGCTGTAAGCGAGGGTGATCAGATCGCTCTGCGGCGGGGCCTTTTTCAAAAAATCATCATAGGCGCCGATCGCGGCATCGAACTCGCGTCGGCTGAAATAGAGATTCCCGAGACGGTAGTAGGCCGTGACGGCCGCGTGGCTCCGCGGGTACTGGGTGATGAGATCTTTGTATCCCTGGATCGCCGCAGCATCTCCGGACGGAGGTCCCGCTTTCGCCGCGGCTTCAAAGATGCGGTTGTAAATCTTGCCGGCGCCCGTCTCGTAGTTGAGCTGGTAGAGGTACCCGCCTCCGGCCAGCAGGACGATCAGGAAGAAAATTCCTGCCCCGACATAGATCCGCATTCGGTGCGTTTCCATAAACGTCCGGATACTGAGAAAGAAAAGTTGCAGTTTATCCGGCTCCGTGAGATCTTTTTTATCTATTTTCGTGGTCATGGGTTTGCCTTTGCTCCTTCGATTTTTGGATAGAATGATCGAATTTTATCCGCAATGATGGCCGGGATGCGGACGATCTTTCCGCCCCGATCCGTGCAGGCATGAACCGTATACCCTTCTGTCAGAAGGTTTTTCCGGTTTTCATCCCAGATGAGGCAGGTGAATTTCATGCTGGCCCGTTTGAGATACGCGATCTCGGTTTCAACGAGGACCATCTCATCGTAATGCGCCGGAAGATGATAGTGACAATAGACCTGTGTCAGAGGCAGATTGAATCCGGCCGCCTCCACCTCCGCGTAGAGGATTCCCATATCCCGGAAGAGCTCGGTGCGTCCTACCTCGAACCAGCGGATATAATTGGTGTGATAGACGATGCCCATGGCATCGGTATCGGCATAGATGGCCCGGATCTTAACGGGTGTTCTGTTCAAAAAAGCGCCTCCAGTTTCCGAGAAAATGCTCCATGAACCGATGCCCGGGAGAAATCATATTCCCCGTTCCTTTTGCGTTTCTCTCTCCAAATGAGATCCCCCTGGCCTGATTTTCAACCTCCCGGGAAGAGAGGACGGCAAAAGGGCTGGGATCCGCGGCATGTGTCTTCAGGCGGATCGGCGTGGGATGGTCACTCAAAACCGCTACGCGGAAATCTCCGAGACGGGGAATCCCCCGCAGGATCGTCCCGACGACCTTTTCGTCGAAATCCTCAATGGCCTTGATCTTTCCCTCCACGTTGCCCTCATGACCCATCTCATCGGGGGCCTCGACATGAACGAAGACCAGATCGAGCTCGCTGAAGGCGGTCAAGGCCTTTTCCGCCTTGCCGACGTAGTTGGTGTCCGTATAACCCGTGGCCCCCTCGA
>JAPLJW010000150.1 GCA_026388365.1 Deltaproteobacteria bacterium
CCAGACCTGCCTTGCCGCGGCGAGCGTCGCGCGGATCTCCGTCGGGTGGTGGCCGTAGTCGTCCACGACGGTGACGCCCCGCGCCTGTCCCCGGACCTCCAGACGGCGCTGAACGCCGGTGAAGCGCTGCAACCCTTCCCGGATGACGGGAAAGGTCAGGTCCATCTCCCGCGCGACCGCCACCGCCGCCAGGGCGTTATAGACGTTGAACAGGCCGGGGACGTTCAGCTTTGCCGTTCCCAGGAGAACATTCCGGCAGTAGAGGGAGAAACGGGAGGAGGCCCCCGAGTAGGAAATCCCCTCCGCCCGGTAGTCGGCCTCGGGCGACAGCCCGTAGGTAATCACCGTGCGTTTGAGCCGGGGGAGGATCTCCCGCACGTTGGGGTCGTCCAGGCAGAGGATCGTCGCGCCGTAGAACGGGACGATGTTGGCGAATTGCAGAAACGCCTCCCGGATCTCCTCCAGATCCCGATAGTGATCGAGGTGTTCCCGGTCGATGTTCGTGATCACAGCGAGGCAGGGGCTCAGCTTCAAAAAGGAACCGTCGCTCTCGTCCGCCTCCGCCACGATCACCTCCCCGTCCCCCAGCCGGGCGTTGCTCCCGATGCTGGCGAGTTTTCCGCCGATCACCATCGTCGGATCCAGGCCGCCGTGGGCGAGAAGCGTCGCCACCATCGAGGTCGTCGTGGTCTTCCCGTGGCTGCCCGAGACGGCGATGGAAAATTTCATCTTCAGCAGTTCCGCGAGCATCTCGGCCCGCGGGATGACCGGGATGTTCCGCTCATGGGCCGCGATGACCTCCGGGTTGTCCGGCCGGACGGCCGTGGAGGTGACGACGACGTCCGCATTGCCGATGTGGGAGGCCGCATGGCCGCAGTGGACCGCGGCGCCCAGGTCGTCCAGGCGCTGGGTGGTTTCGGAGGAGGCGAGGTCCGAACCGCTGACCTCATACCCCAAGTTGAGGAGGACTTCGGCGATCCCGCTCATGCCGATGCCGCCGATTCCGACGAAATGGATGCGTCGGATCTTCCGGTCCATGCTGCCGGTTTTCAATGTCTCTTTCATCTTTCTCCTCCAGGGCATGCCGCAGGCCGCCGGTTTTCGACGAGTTCCAGGCAGCCCTCGACGATGGCCGCCGCCGCGCGGACGTTGCCCAGGGAGGCGGAAGCCTTTTCCATTTGTTTGATCTCCTCCGGATGGCGGCAGAGCCTTTCGATGACCGTCGCCAGCCTCCGTCCGTCCAGCCCCTTCTCCGGGATCATCTGCGCCGCACCCGCACGGGCGAGAACCTCGGCGTTCTGCGTTTGATGGTCGTTCACGGCGAAGGGAAAGGGAATGAGAACCGACGCCTTACCGCCGGCGGTGATCTCCGCGATGGAGGTCGCGCCGGCCCGGCACAGCAGCAGATCGGCCGCCCGGTAGGCTTCCGCCATCTCCAGGATGAACGGGGAGACCTCCGCCGCGAAGCCCCGTTTCCGGTAGGCCCCCGCGACCGTCTCCCGATCCTTCTCCCCGGTCTGATGGATGAAGCGGATCTGATCCTTCAGGGGTTCAAGGCTGCCGAGGGCGTCCATGACGATCCGGTTGATCGCATGGGCCCCCTGGCTCCCGCCGAAGATCAGCAGGGTGAAACGCGGATCGCGTTTCCCGGTCTTCGTTTGATCCGCGAGAAAGGCCGCGCGGATCGGGTTTCCCGTAACCCGCGTCCGGCCGGCGGGGAACCAGCGTGACGACACCTGGAAACTCAAGAAAATCTGGTGGACGAAGTAACCGAGGATCCGGTTGGTCAGCCCCGGAAAGGCGTTCTGCTCGGCAATCGCCGTCTTCAAACCCATCAGCCGGGCGGCGAGGACCGCCGGTCCCGAGGCGTACCCGCCCACGCCGACGACGACG
>JAPLJW010000230.1 GCA_026388365.1 Deltaproteobacteria bacterium
AGCTCTCCCAGACGACCCTCCGGAGCGTCTGCGGACAGATGGAATTGGACGAGATCCTCTCGGAGCGGGAGAAGATCAACCTTCAGCTCCAGGAGATCCTGGACCGAAACACCGAACCCTGGGGGATCAAGGTCTCCCACGTCGAGGTCAAGCAGATCGACCTGCCCGAGGAGATGAAACGTGCCATTGCCAAACAGGCGGAAGCGGAGAGAGAACGGCGGGCCAAGGTCATCAATGCGGAAGGAGAGTTCCAGGCCGCCCAGAAGCTGATCGAAGCGGCGGCCCTGATGGAGACGCAGCCGATGTCGTTGCAGCTCCGGTATCTCCAGACCCTGAACCAGATCGCAGCGGAGAACAATTCGACAACGGTATTTCCCATCCCGATCGATCTGTTCAAACCGTTTCTGAAGCTGGCGGAGAAAATGTAAGAGGTGATCGTATCGTTATGGCGACGCGCAACAAAAGGAGCATCCTGACGGGCGGAATGATTCTGATCACCATCGGAAGTCTGATCATTCTGCACAAAATGGACGTTTGGGAGTTCTCGCACAGTTGGCCCCTGCTGCTGATCGTGATTGCCCTGGGGACCGTTATTCAGCGGGTGAAGGACCTTGGCGGTTGGATCCTCGGGTGTGTCGGTTTGGTCTTTTTCCTTGCGGAGAACATCGAAATGGAGGTTTGGAAGATCGTGAATCTCCTGCTTCCCATTCTTCTGATCCTGGTGGGCGTACACATCATCATAAAGTACTTCAAGAAAAAGACAGATGACCCTGATAATCCATGACAATTTTCTTACCATTCCCGGATTGAATGGAGGTAGTCCGGATGAACGTCTGCTGATCGTCTGCGATTTCGACGGGACGGTCTGCAGGGTGGATATGGGCAACGCATTCCTGGAACGTTTCGCGGAAGGGTGGGAGGAGATCGATCGCTCCTACTCTGCGGGGGAGGTCGGCTCCCGGGTGGCCTACAGCCGGATCGCTCCTTTTTTCCGGGCGAACCGGCCGCAGGTGCTGGACTTTGTCCTTCGCCGCGAACGGCTGGATCCCTTCTTTCCGGAATTCTTAAGCTTTTGCCTGGGGCGGAAGATCGATCTCAAGATCGTCTCCGATGGCCTCGACTTTTACATCGAGGCGATCCTTCAAAAACACGGTCTCGACGTTGAATTCTTCTCCAACCGGCTCCTCTTTCGGGAGAATGGCCGGATCGACTTCGCCTTTCCGTTGGCGAGCGAGGAGTGCGGCCGCTGCGGAACCTGCAAGCGTTCCCTCCTCGACCGTTTCCGGCCGGGCTACGACCGGATCATCTACGTCGGCGACGGTTATTCCGACGTCTGCCCCGCCCGAGCCGCCGATCAGGTCTTCGCGAAGGAGATCCTCTATGAAAAATGCGTGAAGAACGGCACGCCCTGTCACCGCTACGAGGATTTCAGCGATATCCGCCGCTGCCTGGAAAAAAATGCCTCGTCATCGTAGATTTCTCATGTCAAGAATGATAATCGGAAACGAAACATGTGAGGACGTAGATTAAATTTCATAAAGTCTATGCATTGCGCCATTTGACCGATAACGTATTATCGACCACAACGAGGACGCCATGTGTCAAGAAAAAAAATACACGGGTATCGACCGGAGAGAATTTCTGAGGATGGGCCTGGCTGGCACGACCTCGGTTTTCCTGGGTTGGGACAGCCTTGCCGACGCCATGCAGATCGCAGCGGCAGGGCCTTTTGTTTTCCCAGCGCCGGTCTATCGAACTCTGGGCCGAACGGGACTAAAGATAACCATCGTCAGCTTTGGGGCCATGCTGACACCTGAGCCGGAGGTGATGGAAATTGCCTTTGATCATGGAGTCAACTATGTCGATACGGCTCGACGATACATGGGCGGCCGTAACGAGGAAACCGTTGGCCGGGCATTGAAAGGCAAGCGTGACAAGATCTATGTGGCAACGAAGATCTCTCCCGCTTCACGGTCGAAAGAGGCCATTTTCAAAGATGTTGAAACCAGCCTGCGGGAGCTGGGTACCGACCATGTCGATATCATCCAACTCCACAACGTGACCGGCAGGGAGGATCGCATTTCAAATCCGGAAATTCGCGAAACCCTGGTCAGACTGAAGGAGCAGGGAAAGGTGCGTTTCTTTGGAGTCACTTCGCACACCAATGAGGCGGAGGTGCTCAATGCGCTTGTGGACGACAAAGACCGCTTTTTCGACACAGCCCTCGTGAAGTACAACTTCAAGAGCAATTCAGAAACGAAGGAAGCGATCGCAAGGGCCGCCCGGGCAAACATCGGGGTCATTGCGATGAAGACGCTGGCAGGCGGTTACGCCGCGGACATGCCTGGTCCTTTCAGCCCCCATCAGGCCGCGATCAAATGGGCCCTTCAGGATGAGCATGTCGCGGCTACCATTCCCGGCATGAGGAACATCACAGAGCTCCGGGAAGACATTGCCGTCATGGGAATGAGCTTCGGCTATATCGATCAACTGCTCCTGAAACGCTATGGCGCAGCCGTAGCGTCCGACTACTGCCATCTCTGCGGTCAATGTGAGGCAACCTGTCCCAACGGTGTTGCCATCAGCACCATCAACCGCTGCCTGATGTATGCGGTGGCCTACAGGAGCCCTGCCTTAGCCAAGTCCACCTACCATGAGATCCCGTCGTCCCTGTCCGCCTCCACCTGCCTGGACTGTTCGGAGTGTGTGGCCAAATGCAACAACGGGCTTGATATTCCTGTAAAAATGAAGATGGCCCGAAAATTACTGACCTGAAGAAACCATGCACGACCATCATCACCGAGTAAGGATGCTGTCGCTGTGGCGATCTGCTGTCATCGCTTCCGCGGTGCTGTGCCTCTTTGCGCTGACCATCTGCGCGCCGGTTCATGTTTTTGCTGCAGAGGATTCCATAAAAAATATTTTGCCCACACCCGGATTTACTCCGAACTGGGTCATGCAGGATCGGGTCACCCTCTTCAACAGGGACACCCTTTTCGATCATATTAACGGCGAGGCGGAACTTTATTTCCCTTATGGTTTCGATATGCTCGCCACGGCCACCTATCTGAATAAAAAGGACCCCGAAGTGTGGGTGGTTGTCGATGTTTACAGGATGGATTCTCTGCTGAATGCCTTCGGGATTTATTCCAACTACCGAAAGTCGGATGCGGCGGGAGTTTTGATTGGCGCTGAAGGGTTTGTCTCTTCATCTCAATTGATGTTCTATCAGGACCGATATTTTGTGAGGATTCAGGCCACGGGGGCGGCGAGTTTAGAACAGGATCTATTGGTGGCCTGCGGTCGCGCTGTCTCACGAAATCTCCCAACCCATGCAGGAAGTCCCAAAGAGCTTGAAGTACTGTCGGAGATGCCGGGCGCGGTGACGAAGAGCGAGCGTTATCTCGCGCAAAGCCTCCTGGGGTATGCTTTTTTCCGCCGGGGAATGATTGCCGACTTCGTGCTGGGAGGCGAACGGGTGCAGGTCTTTGTGGTGTCTGAGAATTCGACAGAGGCGGCTCGAAAGGCCTTTGATGATTACCGTTCCTATCTGAAGACAGAAGGACAGGAGATGAACGTGACCGGGACAACCGACCGGATATCCCTGACCGCTGTCGATCCCCTGTATAGAGGCGTGTTGGTGGAACAGTCTGGTCCCTATCTCATCGGCGCGATCCGGATGAAAGAGGCTTCTATCGGGAAACCGATTGTTGAAAAGGTACGGGAACGGCTTTTAAAACGGTAATTAGAGACATCTGACTCGCGTCGCTCACCTCCAGAGGCCTTTTTTAAATTCAAAGCGGAAGGCGGGGTGATCTGGCCAAGCCAGTGAATACGGGAGGAAAACGCGGGTATGCCAGAAATCCTGTCATGCGGGTCGCGATGGATTAACCCTGAGAGGCCGCAACGTCAATGACACCCTCAAAAGCCTTGTTTTTTCTCCTGGAATTAATCAACTGCTACGCGGTGGTATATTATTCCAACTATCTGTTTTTTTACATGAAGGCCATGTTTGGTTTCGGCGAGCTCGAAAACCTGCTTCTGGCCGCGCTCCATGGTATTGTCTATGCCGTGGCCGCTTGGCAGGGCGGGGCCTTCGCCCAGCGTTTCGGATGCGTACGGTCGCTCTACATCGGGTTCGGCGGGCTCGCGGCAACGCTTTTGTGCGCTCTCTTTCTCCACGCCGCGCTGGGTCAGGTGGTCGCCTTCGCGGTGTGGTCGGCCTTCGTTTGCTTCACCTGGCCGGCGCTCGAAGCGATCGTGAGTGATAAGGCGGGATCGCGGCTCTCGGACATGGTCGGGATATATAACGTTACCTGGGCGGCGGGCAGCGCAGCGGCGTATTTTACCGCGGGCATTCTGCTCGAACAATTGGGGATGCAAAGCCTTTTCTGGGTTCCGTTCTGCCTGCATTCGCTGCAACTCGGGCTCCTGCCGCTGACCGTGTATGTTGCGAAAAGGGAGCTTCACCCCTTTCCCTCCGCCGTCAGCGCTCCGGAAACCGTTACGTCCGAACATGCGGGACGCTTTATGCACATGGCGTGGATCGCCAACCCGCTCTCGTACATGGCCATCAACACCCTTCTTCCGCTCATCCCGTCAATTGCCGGGAAGCTCGGATTCTCGACCGCGACCGCCGGCATCGCCTGCTCGGTCTGGATGTTCGCACGCCTGGGCGTTTTCGTCCTGCTCTGGCGATGGACCGGATGGCACTACCGCTTCAGGTGGCTTGGCGGGGCCTTCGTGCTCATGGCCGGCTCGTTCGCCCTCCTGCTCCATCCCGGCACCCTGGCCGCGCTTATTGCCGCGCAAATCGGTTTCGGCCTTACGGTAGGACTGATCTACTATTCATCACTCTACTATTCGATGAACGCCTCCGAAGAGAAGGGTACGCACGGCGGTCTGCACGAGGCGATGATCGGCGCAGGACTTTTTCTCGGTCCCGCGTGCGGAGCCACGTCCATGCTCCTGTTCCCGGCCGTGGGAAGCGCCGGTACCCTTGCGGTGAGCGGCGTGCTGCTGGCCGGGTTCTCCGGAATTCTCTGGCTGGGGAAATTTAGAATAAAGACGCTGCGGGGGCGACGGTGACCACGAACGCAGGATGACCGGGGCGCCGGCGGAGGGTGGAAGGCGATGATTGCCGGGTTACTTCCTCTCCGTAGTGACCTGATCAAGAAAAGGGATTTTCAGCGGTGCACACATCCCTCTTTTTCAGATGAGGGCGAGGCTGTCGGCGACGGCCATTCCCGCACGCGTCGGCCGGAGAAATCCTTCGCGGATCTCTACGAGCCCTTCCAAAGAAAGCCTCTTCAGCATATCCCCTTTTTCCGTGAGAAGATCCCGACCGTAGCGGATCTTGAACGTCTCCAGGCAGATTCCCCGGCGCGTACGGAAACCGAGAAAAAGCGCCTCCAGGCGGAGCTGTCCGTCGCTCAGGATTTCCCTCGACTCGACCGGTTCCCTCCCCGATTCCAGGTCGCCGATGTAGGCGTCGACGGCGCTGCGGTTCCAGCGGCGTTCGCGTCCCGAAAAGGAGTGGGCCGCGGGACCGAGGCCCAGATAGGGGACGTGGTCCCAGTATTTGCGGTTGTGCCGCGATTCTCTGCCGGGGTGGGCGAAATTGGAGATCTCGTAATGGCAATAGCCGCTTTCTTCCATGATTTGAGCCGTCCTGAAAAAATAGTCGGCCCGGCGGGATTCATCGGGAAGTATGAGTTCTCCGCGTCGGCATCGCTCTGCGAGGGGCGTCATCTCCTCCAGCGTGAGCTGATAGCAGGAGAGGTGGTTGGGGTTGAGGCCGATGGCCGCATCCAGGGTGGCAAGCCATGCTGCAAAGGCGCGGTCCGCCTCCGGGGATGTTGCCTCTCCGGCGGGGGCAGAGGGAAGACCGTAGATCAGATCCAGTCCGAGGTTCACGAAGCCGGCGTCGTGCGCCCGATGGATGGAGGTGATGGCCTGAAGGGTCGTATGGCGGCGGCCCAGCAGCGCAAGCGAACCGTCGTCGAAGGCCTGGACGCCGATGTTGAGGCGGGTAACTCCGGCGCGGCGGAACGCGGTGAGAAGACCTGCGTCGATATCTGCGGGATTCGCCTCGACGGTGATCTCCGCGTCGCCTGTGATCGCAAAGGCGGCCCGGATGTCGGCGATCAACCCTTCGAGATCGGCTGTGGGCAAAACGGAGGGGGTTCCCCCGCCCAGGTAGAGGGTATCAAAGGATGCGGACCACCCCCGGTAGAGGTCCATTTCCCGGCAGAGGGCCGACCGAAAGGCGGGGATCAGGGAGCGGTCGGTGACGGAGTAGAAACCGCAGTAGTTGCATTTGCTGAGGCAGAAGGGGATGTGGATGTAGAGGCCGGGGCGTTCACCCGCTTTTTCGATTGCCGGGTCTGCGGCCGGACCCGGGATTGGTTTTTCGTTCATCCGTTCATTCCGTGTCCGACTTCAGGACGGCCAGGAAGGCGCTCTGGGGAATGCTGACGTTGCCGATCATCTTCATCCGTTTCTTGCCCTTCTTCTGCTTTTCGAGGAGCTTGCGCTTCCGGCTGACGTCACCGCCGTAGCACTTGGCGATGACGTCTTTCCGGAAGGGGGAGATCGTCGTCCGGGAGATGATTTCTCCCCCGATCACCCCCTGGATTGCAATCTTGAACATCTGCCGGGGGATCTCCTCTTTCAGCCGTTCGCAGGCCTGGAGGCCGCGGGCGCGGGCGCGCTCCCGGTGGACGATCTGCGAGAGGGCGTCGACCTTTTCTCCGTTCACGAGGATGTCGAGAAGGGCGAGGGTGCTCTCGCGGTAGTCGATCAGGTCATAGTCGAACGAGCCGTAGCCCTGGGTCACCGACTTGAAGCGGTCGTAGAAATCGAAAATCACCTCGGAAAGCGGCATCTCATAGACCAGCTCCGCCCGGCCGGGGCTCGGGTAGTTCAGTATCGAATTGACCCCCCGCTTCTCCATGCAGAGTTTCATGACGGCGCCCAGATAACGTTCGGGAAGCATCATCGCCGCCCGTATGTAGGGCTCCTCGGATTTGGTGATGGACATCGGCTCGGGATAGTGGGCCGGGTTGTCCACGAAGATCACCGTCCCGTCCTTCAGCGTGAAGCGGTAGCGGACGCTCGGGACGGAGAGGATGATCGAGAGGTCGTACTCCCGTTCCAGGCGCTCCTGGACGATGTCGAGGTGGAGGAGTCCCAGGAAACCGCAGCGGAAGCCCTGGCCCAGGGCGGCGGATGAGTCCTTTTCATACACGAAGGAGGCGTCGTTGAGTTTGAATTTATCCAGAGAGTCGGCCAGGTCCGTGTAATCGTCCGCGGCGATCGGGTAGATCGAGGCGAAGACGACGGGCTTGACCTCCTTGAAGCCGGGCAGCGGCTTCGGGCAGGGGCGGTTCTCCAGCGTGATCGTATCTCCCGTGCGGACGTCGGAAACGGTTTTCACGCCGGCGATGATGTACCCGACGTCCCCCGCGGAGAGACTCTCGCGCTTCTGACGCTGAAGCAGGAAGTGCCCGACCTCTTCCACCCGGTACGTGGCATGGTTATAGACAAGACGGATGATGTCACCGGCCTTCACCGTCCCGTCGAAGAGCCGGCAGTGGATCACCGTCCCCCGGAAGGAGTCGTACTTGGCGTCGAAAATCAGCGCGGCGAGCGGCGCCGCCGGATCGCCTTTGGGAGGCGGGATCCGCTCGACGATCGCCTCCATGATCTCTTCGATCCCGATCCCCTCCTTGGCGGAACATTTCAGATGGGTGTCCGGATCCAGACCCAGCTCCGAGTCGATTTGCTCGATGACCCGCTCGACGTCCGCCGAGGGAAGATCGATCTTGTTGATGACCGGGATGATCGCCAGATCGTGCTCCATCGCGAGGTAGAGGTTGGCGAGCGTCTGCGCCTGGACGCCCTGGGCGGCGTCGATCAACAGCAGCACCCCTTCGCAGGAGGCCAGCGACCGAGACACTTCGTAGGTGAAATCGACGTGGCCCGGCGTGTCGATCAGGTTCAGGGTATAGCTCCGGCCGTCCTTCGCGCGGTAGGGGAGCGAGACGACCTGGCTCTTGATCGTGATCCCCCGCTCCCGCTCGATATCCATATTGTCGAGGATCTGGTCCTGAAAGTTCCGGTCTTCGACGATGCCGGCGTACTGGATAAAGCGGTCGGCGAGCGTCGACTTCCCGTGGTCGATATGGGCGATAATGCTGAAATTTCGAATATGATTCATAACCGGTCGCTGCTTTTTTCCAGGCCGACTTTACCGGGATCGGATATCTTCATATAACCTCCTCTGTTTTGCCGGGTAATATCTTATCGCACTTGAGCCGTTTTTAACATACATATTCTGATGATGAAAATGGGTGTTGACAAGAGGGGCTGATGCGCTAATAATTCGCTCAAGGTGAGCGAACTCCATGGACAATATTTACCTTACGGGGATCGACATCGGTTCGACCACCGTAAAATTGGTCCTCTGCGATTTAGAGGGCCGGATCGTTTTTTCGCGTTACCGCCGCCACCATGCCCTGACGGTGGATACGGTCCGGGCGATGCTGGTAGAGGCCCGTCAGGCGCTGGGAAACTGCATCCTGGATCTGGCCTTCACCGGATCCGCGGGCATGGGCGTGGCGGAGTCTTACGGTTTTATCTTCATTCAGGAGATCGTCGCCTCCACCAAACTGATCCGGCAGAGGTGGCCGGATGTCCGCACCCTGATCGAGA
>JAPLJW010000061.1 GCA_026388365.1 Deltaproteobacteria bacterium
ACGCTTATGCAGCTTCACATATCCCCGTCGAAACCGTGACGCCCCCGTGGATGGTGAAACGATGTGAATGAACCGACTTCTTTGTACCTTTTTTCGCCGTTCAAGTCAAGCGGAGATCCCTGCCCCCTTCCCTTGCCCGGTCATGAATCGCTTGAACCGTCAAACGATTACGTAATGTAGCTTCCCGGCCGCCGTGCCGGTCGCCGGTCAGAATAAACCGTCATCCCTCCCGGTTCTTTGCCCGCATCCCCCGCTCCATCGCCCGGCGGTCCTCCTTGAGTTTGATGTCCTCCCTTTTATCGTAGAGCTTCTTCCCCCGGCCGACGCCGATCTCCACCTTAACCTTCCCATTGTGGAAGTACATCCGGAGCGGAATCAGGGCGAGACCACGCTCCTGGGATTTGCCGTAGAGCCGCTTGATTTCCTGCCTGTGCATGAGCAGTTTTCGGATGCGAAGCGGATTGTGATTTTCCCGGTTGCCGTGTGAATAGGGGCTGATGTGCACGTCGTATAGGAAAAGTTCCCCCTCCTTGATGAGGGCGTAGCTGTCCTTGAGGTTCGCTCGGCCGTCGCGCAGCGCCTTCACCTCCGTCCCGACGAGGGCGATCCCCGCCTCATAGGTCTCATCGATGAAATAATTGATCCTCGCCCGCTTGTTCTGACAGATGGGTTTTTCCCCTGTTTCCTTCTTTGCCACGTTTTTCCTGTCCTTCCATTCCCTACCATCGTAAGACAGGGTCTCGCTGTTCTGCTGTCAAGAAGAGACCTTGTTTTCGATCAGCGATCGCCAAGCTTCGCCGGGAGATAATCCGTCTTGACATGCCCCATGGCCTTCCAGATGTTGTCCCGGACCCGCGGGTTCTCTTTTTCCAGCCCGTCGAGCAGATCCTTGACGCGTCGACGCTTCGACGTCCGGCTGGTCGGACAGCCGTTTTCGATGACGGGGAAGCCCCGCTCCTTCGCGTATTTCTTCACCAGCCCCTCTCGGATGTAGGCCAGCGGCCGGATGATATGCAATTTTCCCCCGAAGATCGGCTGATCCGGAACCATCGTGCTGATCTCCCGCCCATAGAAGAGGTTGATCAGCAGGGTCTCGATGATGTCGTCCCGGTGGTGGGCAAAGGCAATCTTGTTGCAGCCCCGCTCCGCCGCGATCTCGAAGATCCGCTTCCGCCGGAGACGGGAACAGAGAAAGCAGGGGTTCTTCCGGTTGTATCCGCTGTGGGAAAGGGGACCGATGTCCGACCTTTCCAGGACGGCATCATAGCCGCCTGTTTCAAGATGCCGCGAAATGATCCCGCTGCCGGCGCCGTCCGGGTCGAAGCCGGGATCGATGTGGACGGCCACGAGCGAAAACGGCGGGACGTGGATCATCGGGGTGTTGAGCAGATCGAGCAGAGCCATGCTGTCCATCCCGCCGGAGACGCCGACCAGCACCCGGTCGCCCGCAGCAATCATGCCGTAATCCATGACCGCCTTTTCCAGCCACTTTTTCAGATGAAGGGACAACCTCGTTCTTTTCTCTTCCGACGCCATCGATACCCTACCTTCAATGGTTGTGGATTCTACCCGAGATCATGCGGGTTATCAAGGAACTTTCATGCCGGGACCGACATTCGTCTTGAAAAACGACGCCGACTGGTATAAGGAAAGCTAAACGCCGTATGTTCCGATCCGCGGCGGGGCCATGAAATTTTCATTCTGGAAAATGATCGCATCAACGCACCCAAAGGAGGCCATTATGACGGAAATCATCAACATCAACGCCAGGGAGATCCTCGATTCACGCGGCAATCCGACCGTCGAGGCGGAGGTGACCCTGCTGTCGGGGATCACCGGACGGGCTTCCGTGCCTTCGGGCGCCTCGACCGGGGAACATGAAATGCTGGAACTCCGGGACGGGGACAAGAAGCGTTACCTCGGCAAGGGCGTCCTGAAGGCCGTGAGCAACGTCCTCGACAAGATTGCCCCGGAAATCATCGGCATGGACTGTCAGAGCCAGCGGGATATCGACGCCGCGATGATCGCCCTGGACGGCACGGAAAACAAGGGCGCCCTGGGCGCGAACGCAATCCTCAGCGTGTCGCTCGCCTGCGCGAAGGCGGCCGCGGCCGCCCTGGAAATTCCCCTCTACCGGTATATCGGCGGCGTCATCGCCCGCGACATCCCGGTGCCGATGGCCAATATCATTAACGGCGGCCAGCACGCCGACAACAACGTGGACATCCAGGAATTCATGGTCATGCCCGTGGGGGCCAAAACATTCCGGGAGGGCCTTCGCATGACCGCCGAGGTCTTCCATAACCTGAAGGCGGTCCTCAAGGCCAAGGGGCACAACACGGCCGTCGGAGACGAAGGGGGCTTTGCACCCAACCTCAAATCCAACGAGGAAGCGCTCATCCTGATCGTAACCGCGATCGAAAAGGCCGGCTACAAGCCCGGAAAAGACTGCGCCATTGCCCTCGACCCGGCAGCCAGTTCCTTCTACGTCAAAGGTAAATACATCCTGGCCGCGGAGAAGAAACCGGAGCGGACCGCCGCGGATATGGTCAAGTTCTACGCGGAGCTCGTGAAGAAATACCCGATCGTTTCCATCGAGGACGGCCTCGCCGAAGACGACTGGGACGGCTGGAAGCTCCTCACGGAGACCCTGGGCGGCAAGGTCCAGATCGTCGGCGACGACCTGTTCGTGACGAACCGGAAGCGGCTGCAAAAGGGGATCGCCCTCGGCGTGGCAAAGTCCATACTGATCAAATTGAACCAGATCGGCACCCTCACCGAAACCCTGGAGACGATCCAGTGCGCCCGCGAGGCGGGTTACACGACGGTGATCTCGCACCGCTCCGGGGAGACCGAGGACACCTGCATGGCCGACATCGCGGTCGCCGCAAACTGCGGTCAGATCAAGAGCGGCTCCATGTCCCGGACGGAGCGGCTCGCGAAGTACAACCAGTTGCTCCGGATCGAGGAGGAACTCGGTGACGCCGCCGTCTATCGGGGACGATCCGCACTCTATTCCATCCGGGGGGGAAAATAATTTTTTCCTACAGAAATTTGAACAGCCTACGGCGGAAGGATTCCATCTGCACCTTGTTTTCCGTGAGGGCGTATCGCGTGGTGAATTTTTTCTCCGCCTTGTCCGATACCTCGGTTACGGAGATGATGTTCACATCCTGAAGATACCGGATGGCGCTCTGGTAATTGGACTGGGACAGCGCTTCCGCCCTGCGGATCTCGCCCTTCCGGTACATCCTCTCCCCGAGACCGCGAATGTTTTTCAGCCAATCCCTTTCCGCCTTCGGCCCCTTCCGGAGATAATAACACCCCCGGACGACCACCCAGTATGATTCCATATAGTTGTGGATGAGCCCCGCAAAGGGAAGGAGGTTGGTCCTCCCTCGGCCTTTCACCTCGACCCATGCCTTCTCTTCCTTGTCGAAACCGGCGATCATCCCCCGGTCCCGGAGGTAGGAGAGGGTCTCCGTAATCTCCTCGAGATCATCCTTCTGATCGTCGAAGATGAATTCGTGCCGGAAGAGTCGTTTGAAAAAGGCGTAATCATCCCGGATCCGGTTGACGGGCACCATATCCTCTGGGCTCGCCAGGACGGAGGTCGCTACAAAGCTGACGGGGAGGAAATAATGCAGGATGTTGTTCTTGTAGTACTCGAGGTTCATCCGCTTGTCATCCTCGAGGGAATAGACGATCTCCTCGACCTCCTCTTCCTCTTCGTCCTCCGCCCCCATGCGGGAGATGAGCCCCGACTGGTCGAAGAGGTTCAACGCCTCGCCGACCGCCTTTTCCCGGTCGGCAAAGGTCATCGCGAAAGAGACCTTCTGTGCTGAGAGGTAATCGAAAAACAGGGCCAGAACCTCCCGGAGCTCTCCGAGCGAAATGCCCCGCCGGTCATAGCAGAGGAGCCCCGATGAGGTCAGGGCGAACGGGGTCACCACGGACACCTTGTTGATCGCCCTGACGATCGTGTAACCGATCCGGCGGTAGAGGCTCTGCCGTTCCGCGACCGTCATCTCCTCGATAGGCTTTTCCTGGGCGGACAGGTAGGATTTGAGAAGGATCGGCTCCCCGACATTCATATAAACGCGCCCGTATCGTTTCCGAAGCAGTTTACCGCTCCGGATCATGTCGGTCGTCTTTTCCTTCTCCTTGGGAGCGCCACCCAACTCCTTGAGATAGGCCTTCTCCTCGATCACCCGGTCATAACCGATATAGACGGGGATCGCCGCCAGATCGTCGCAGGCCTTCTCCTGAAAGGCCTGGAGGATCATGGAGAGGAGCCCGTACTTGGGCATGACCATCTTCCCCGTCCGGCTTCGACCC
>JAPLJW010000113.1 GCA_026388365.1 Deltaproteobacteria bacterium
CTTTCTCCCCATCCTGCTGATCTTTTTTGCCGCCCTGGCCATCCTCGAGGACGTGGGCTACATGGCCCGGGCCGCCTTCGTCATGGACCGCTTCATGCATCTCGTGGGGCTGCATGGCAAGAGCTTCATCCCGATGTGCCTCGGCTTCGGCTGCAACGTTCCCGCGATCCTGGGCGCCCGGATCATCGAATCCAAAAAAGCGCGGCTGCTGACGATGCTGCTGACCCCGTTCGTTCCCTGCACCGCCCGCCTCGCCGTTTTGACCTTCATCGCCGCCGCCATTTTCGCGGCAGATGCGACATCCGTCGTCTGGTCGCTGGTCGCCCTGAACATCCTCATCCTCGGCGCGACGGGGATGGCCGTCCACGCCTTCCTGATGAAGGACGCCCCGACCCCCTTCATCATGGAACTCCCCCTCTACCACCAGCCGAACCTCAAGACGATCCTGAATGTCATCCGGGTGCGGACCGTCGCCTTCGTCCGGAGGGCGGGAACCGTGATCCTGACGGTCTCCATCCTGGTCTGGCTCCTCTCATACTTCCCCGACGGACGGACGGAGACCAGCATCCTCGCCTGGATCGGACGTTTCCTCGAACCGATCGGCCGTCCCCTCGGCCTCGACTGGAAGATGATGACGGCGCTCCTCACCAGCCTCGTGGCCAAGGAAAACGCGGTGGCCACGCTTGGCGTCCTCTACGGCGTCGGCGAACAGGGGCTGCTCCAGACCCTCCCCTCCGTGATGAGCCACGCCTCGGCGCTCTCCTTCCTGACGGTCGTGATGCTCTTCGTCCCCTGCGCGGCGACGATCGCGGTCATGCGGCGGGAAATGGCCGACCGCCTCTGGTTCATCTCCTCCCTTGTCCTGACGTTTGTCGTCTCCTACCTGGGCGGCATGGCGGCCTATCGGATCGCCCTCTGGGCAGGTTTTTGACCGGGAATAGCCTGCACAAGAGCCTGTCATTATTCGGGCAACTAACCATGTAAAATGTCATGCCGGGCTTGACCCGGCATCCAGTATCGTCCTGGATTCCCCGGTCAAGCCGGGGAATGACAACTTTAAGATAAGTTGGCCGGAGCAATAGCAGGCTTTTGACCGGGCTTTGATTTCAGCGCTGACCTGCCGCCGCAAACGCGCCGCTCACAATGGTTACGGCTTCTTTCTGGATCCTGCGCAGATGCCCCTCACCCCGGAAACTCTCCGCATAGATCTTGTAAATATCTTCCGTGCCCGACGGACGGGCGGCAAACCATCCGTTTTCGGCTACGACCTTGAGTCCCCCGATCTCGGCATCATTGCCGGGCGCACGGGTCAGTGCGGCCAGGACCGGTTCGCCGGCCAGCTCTCTTGCGGCAATCATCCCGGGGGAAAGACCCTGGAGCGCCGCCTTTTGCTCCGGCGTGGCCGGGGCATCGATTCGTTCATAGAACGATGTGCCGAATCGTTCCTCGATATTCCGGTAGAGGGCGGCGGGGTCCTTGCCCGTTTTCGCCGTCATCTCGCAGGCGAGCAGATCCATGATGATGCCGTCTTTGTCCGTCGTCCAGACCGTTCCGTCCCTTCTCAGGAAAGAGGCCCCGGCGCTCTCCTCTCCGCCGAAACCGCAGGAGCCGTCCAGCAGGCAGGCCACGAACCATTTGAAGCCCACGGGAACCTCGCACAGCCGCCTCCCGAGGTCCGCGGCCACACGGTCGATCATGGCGGTGGAGACCAGCGTTTTTCCGACCGCCGCATCCTTTCTCCACCCGGGCCGGTTCCGGAACAGGTAAAAGATCGCGGCAGACAGGTAATGGTTGGGATTCATCAGCCCCTCGCCCCGGGTGACGATGCCGTGGCGGTCGACGTCCGTGTCGTTGCCGAAGGCGATATCGAACTTATCCTTCAGCCGGACCAGGCTTTCCATGGCATAGGGTGAAGAGCAGTCCATCCGGATCTTGCCGTCCTTGTCCACGGTCATGAAAGAGAAGGTCGGGTCAACAATCGGGTTCACGACCGTTAGCGAAAGTCCATAGCGGTCGGCGATGGGATCCCAGAAGTCCACCGCCGCCCCGCCGAGAGGGTCCGCGCCGATTCGGAGTCCCGAGCCCGCGATCGCCTCCATGTCGATGACGTTCCGAAGATCCTCCACATAGGGGGTCACATAATCGTATTCATGGATCGCCCCCGATTTCAGCGCCCTTTCAAAGGGCAGCCGGCGGATCTTTCCGATTCCCGAGGCCAGGATGGCATTGGCCCTTTCTTCGATGATCCGGGTTGTTTCCGTGTCCGCGGGACCGCCTTCGGGCGGGTTGTACTTGAATCCGCCATCTTCCGGCGGGTTGTGGGAAGGGGTGATCACCACGCCGTCGGCCAATCCCGTTTTCCTGCCCTGGTTATACGTCAGGATGGCATGGGATATCACCGGTGTGGGCGTGTATCGCCGATCCCTCTGGATCATCACATTGATACGGTGGGCGGCGAAGACCTCGATGGCGGTGGCCAGCGCCGCTTCGGAGAGGGCATGGGTATCCATGCCCATGAAGAGCGGCCCGCTGATTCTTTTTGCTTTTCGGTGTTCGCAGACGGCCTGGCTGATGGCCAGGATGTGCGCCTCGTTGAAGCTGTTCCGGAAAGCGGAACCCCGATGGCCCGAGGTTCCGAAAGCGACCCGCTGCGAGGGATCGGAGGCGTCGGGTTTATGGGTGTAATATGCTGAGAGAAGCCTCGGGATATTGGCGAGGATGGATCTTGGGGCCGGCTTTCCGGCAAGCTCGTGGACGCTCATCTTTTTCCCCCAGCGATGAGATACGTTGAATCCTTCTTTTGGTTCATCCGGTTCATGCGTACTTTTGATTTGAGAATCTGGTTGAAATGAGCCTTGTCTGACTTTCATCTACAAAGCCAGGGTTTTCGACTTGGGATTGAGGTGATGATTGCCAATTGAACTCAAGCCCTTACAAATTGATAACCCTTTCCCCTGAACAGGTTCAAACAGGCCTCAACTGCGGCGGCATCGTACTTAGTTCCTTTATTCTCTTCAAGTTCCTTGAACGCCGCATCAATCCCTAAAGATGGTCGATAAGGACGATGGGAAGCCATGGCCTCAACAACATCTGCCACCGCAAGGATTTTGGATTCGAGAAGTATATTTTCTCCCACCGACCCATTGGGATATCCGGATCCATCAATCTTCTCATGATGCTCCAGAATCATCCTCGCAACGGGCCAAGGGAAGTCAATATCCTTCAATATATCATAGCCAGACTGGGCATGGGTTTTAATGAGGTCGAATTCGATGTTCGTTAGTTTTGTTGGTTTGCTGAGAATCTCCGCGGGAACGGATATCTTACCGATGTCATGGATGGTAGATGCCATCCTGATCCCTTCGATCTGATGGGTGGGAAGGTTCATTTCCTGAGCTATAGAACGGGCCAGGTCGGCGACCCTGCGCTGATGACCCGCCGTATAGGGATCCCTTGTTTCAACGGTCACGGCCATGGCCTGGACAGTTGCTCCCAAAGATTTGTGCAACCGCTTAAGACTCTCTAGCAAAGCATGTTCCGACCTCTTGCGTTGGGTGATGTCACGTGAAACCCCATGGATTCCAACCGCAACTCCTTGGGCATCGCGAATGCCGCTGATCACATTTTCCATCCACACTGTAGAGCCGTCTTTATGATAGTATTCCGCTTCAAACTTAATTGATCGGTTGGGGTCACCGAGCCCTTTTTCTTCTCGTTCAAGCTCCTCGGAACGAATTTTCTCTATGAGGGTCATCGATGCCGGGGTTACTTGTTCAGTGATATCCTGCTTCATGCGTTCTTCCGGTGTAAATCCGAGGATTTTTTCTATGGATTGGCTGATATAGGTGGTTTGCAAATTCAAATTCATTGTGAAGATGTTATCATTCATATTTTCTGTTAAAAATCGAAACTTTTCTTCACTCCTTCTTAGCATTTCCTCCGACCGTTTGCGCTCAGTGATATCCCGCGAACTCGTGACCACTGCAGTCACTTCACCCCGATCATCCTTGAGAAGATCGCCAACCGTCTCCAGCCAAACATAGTGCCCTTCCGCATGCTTTATCCGATATTCAAGCTTGGCGGGCTTTTTATTGACAAGACCATCGAAAAATACTTTGATGACATGCTCCACATCATCAGGGTGAACAATATCAAAGGCCGATTTGCCGGCCCGCTCTTCCGGTGTGTAACCGAGACCTTTAAAATGAGACGGACTCGTATACAAATTAACACCCTGCAAATCCGTCACTCTGATCATGTCGGACATGTTGTCCGTAATCAGACGCAGCATTCCCTCGCTTTTTTTCAGCGCCTCCTCCGCCTGCTTGCTTTCGGTGATGTCGCGAAGATGCTCGATGATCTTTGTGATGTTCCCTTCCTCGTCAAAAACAGGATAGGAGCGGCAATCCAGCCAGACGCCCATCTCTTCTATGTATTTCTCGACTCTCGCAGGTTTTTTTGTTCTGTATACTTCAGACGTGGCACATATATCGCAGGGTTTGGTCTTATTTATGAGCTGAAAGCACTTTTTCCCTTCTGTATCCTTTTGCGTAAGCCCGAGGAAATCATAACCCGCCTGATTGTACCGGATGATCCCATGCTGTTTGTCCTGAACACCCAATACGTCCGGAATGGAATCGAACAGGGATTCGAGCAGGGTCGATAATTCTTTGTATCTGCCAGAGCTTTCTTTCAGAGCCTCCTCCGCCAGGTTGCGGTCGGTGATGTCGCGGACAAAACCGAGGATGATTCTTTGACCCATGCGTTGAAACACGCTGGTATTGATCTCAACAGGTATGAGGCGCCCCTCTTTGCTGATCAGTTCAATCTCATCCGGGCCGGTGGGCTTGCCCTCCATATTGGCCTGGAGCAACTGGACGGCTATGTTAAGGCTATTTTCGGACAGGAGGTTCAATTCCAAAAAGTTTTTACCGATCAGCTCTTCACGCTGGTAACCGATGATCTCTTCGCACTTGCGGTTGCCGTAAAGGAAGTTGCCTTCCAGGTCGCTCATGTAAACACCATCCGGGGCATACTCCAGGTAGCTCTTGAACAATTCCTCGCTTTCCCGGAGGGCCTTCTCAGCCCGCTTGCGCTCCGTGATGTCATGGATGATGGAATGGAGGAGAACTTTTCCTTTGTTTTCGATACTGCTGCTGAACACCGCCACGTCCCGGATAGAACCATCCGCCAACCGGTGCCGGAATTCAAAATGTATTCGATTTTTGGCTTTGGCCATCTCCATCTCATTTTTGACTTCTTCGGGGGCAAGCGTGTTGATCTCCGTAATCTTCATTGCTTTGAGCTGTTCACGTGACCATCCGTAATATTGGGCGGCCGCTTCATTCGCGTCGATCAGGCTTCCGGTATCCGGATCGATGATCAGTTTGACCGCGGCGTGGTCATCGAACAGCTTCCTGAAAAGCGCATCGCTCTCGCGCAGGGCCTTTTCCGCCTGCTTGCGTTCGATTGATTCTTCTTCGGGTACCCTGATTCTTTGTTCCAGGTCTGCTTTGGTGGGTTTTTGGGTCATCGGTCAGTTGTCCTCTGTTTGCTCAGAAAGTAGGTTTCAAGTAGCCCGATTTCACAAGACGTACAGGCTGAGAGTTGTATTCGTTTTTTGCCGCTTGATTTCAAGATACTGCCGCATTATTTTAACTATTGGCGTTTGTAATGTAGCATAGAAAGGAAGATTTTGAAAAACAACATTTCAGGAAGGGAACGATACCACCTGCCGCCCTAAAAATCATGCTCAAAAATCTGCATCTTCCAGCCCGTAAATCGCGCAAGAGGTCAAAACATCAACCTTCCCATCCGACGTCAATGACCATGCGGGCAATCTTTCCACACCAGCCTTCCTGCTTCACGCTGCCGTTTTCAGTCTGACATGCATGCCTGCTCTCGTGGCAAGAGTGACAAGCATTTCAAGGCTAAGCCTCTCCCATTTTCCTCTGGTCAAGTCGGATATTCTCGATTGACTGACACACAAAATTTTCGCGGCATTGGCCTGTGTAAGGTTCTTGGTTTCAATGAACTTGCGGAGCTTAACCCTAAGATCAGCACGCATCTGAAGAATTGCTGCCTCTTCTGGAGAATATCCAAGATCAATAAACACGTTGCCGGACGACTTAATAATTGTCTTACTCATAGATTATCCTTTATCCCGGAGCTGGATGATCTCCATGCGGTTGTTTGCCTCCGGGTGTTTCGCCGACGGACCTTCGGTCAGGATCGCGAGATTCCCCTCGATCTCGTGGCTCTGCAACCAATCCCCCACATAAGCATTCCAGTCCTTCGGGTGGTCGGGCTCGCACATCGGATAGACCCCGCCGCTGAAGAGGAGCCGCTGACAGGTCTCCTCCCGGGAACTCACCCCCACGATCCATACCGGCGGTTTGAAACGGGCGATGGAACGGGCGGTTGCGCCGCTGTGGGTCGGAACGAAGACGGCGGCTGGGGAGATGCGTTCCAGGGCGGCATCGACGCTCAAAGCGATCAGGTCCTTGACACGGACAGGGACGTCGCCGCCGCGGTCCCGGAGGGCCTCCTTGATGCCGTGGCGGGGGCGGTGCGGCTCCGTCGCTGCGGCAATCTTCGCCAGCATGGCGACCGCCTCCACCGGATATTTGCCCATGGCCGACTCTTCCGAGAGCATGACGCAGTCCGTGCCGTCCAGCACCGCATTGGCGACGTCGGTTGCCTCCGCACGGGTGGGGCGCCGGTTGTCCGTCATGGACTCCAGCATCTGCGTGGCGGTGATAACGGGTTTTCCCATCCGGTTGGCGCTGTGGATGAGCCGCTTCTGGACGACGGCAATCTGCTCGATCGGTATTTCCACCCCGAGGTCTCCGCGCGCGACCATGATGCCGTCCGCCGCTGCGAGGATATCGTCCATATGGTCCAGGGCATTGGAGCGTTCAATTTTCGCGATGATGAAAGGGTTGTAACCCATTGCAGTTGCCGATTCCCGCACGGCAGCAATATCCGCGGCGCCCTCGACAAAGGACTGGCTGACCGCATCCACACCCTGTTCGGAGGCAAACTTCAGGCATTCGCGGTCGTGGTCGGTGAAGGCGCTGATCCCGAGTTCGATGCCGGGCAGATTGAGCCCCTTTCTTGAGCGCAATTCCCCGCCCACCAGGACCCGGAAGACGACCTCCTGCCCTTCCACCTTGACGGTTTCGAGCTGGATGAGGCCATCGTTTAAAAAAAGGGTGTCGCCGGGCCGGAGCGCCTGGGGGAGACGGGCAAAGCTCACCGAAACCCGCCCGGCGTCTCCGACGATGTCCCGGGTCGTCAGGGTGAAGAGGGCTCCCGGCTGTAACTCAACGGGCTCTTCCGCCAGCCGGCCGATCCTCATCTTCGGACCAGGCAGGTCGGCCATGACGGCGATTCTCCGTCCCAGCACGCGGGCCGCCGCGCGGAGTTTGTCGATCACCTCTCTGTGGCCGCCGAAATCGCCGTGCGAGAAATTGATCCGGGCCACATTCATCCCGGCCTTGATCATCGCTTCCATGACCTCCCGCGATGCCGATGCCGGCCCGATGGTCGCTACGATTTTGGTTTTATGCTCCGGAAGTTTCATAAGGAGGCCTCCTTCTTTTCCATAAGACCTGGCCGTAACTTTGGTATCTTTATAGGATATTGTATCTTCAATCTGCGGCAACTGCAATGCGCAAGATTTTTTTGCATATTGCCGGGCATCATCTGTATAATGCCGCGGTCGGAGGTTTCTGCAGGGGCATTCGGACAGGCAAAGGATCGGCCGGAGGAATCCTGTTTTTCGAATCCAACAGAATCCAATCATTTTTTAAGGAGGCAGACGAACATGGCAAAAGCATTCAAGGGATCAAAGACGGAGAAGAATCTGCTGGCCTCTTTCGCCGGGGAGTCCCAGGCGAGGAACCGTTACACCTATTTCGCCAGCGCCGCCCGGAAGGAAGGGTACGAGCAGATCGCCAACATTTTCGCCGAGACGGCGGAGAACGAGAAGGAACACGCCAAGGTGTTCTTCAAGCATCTCCAGGGGGGCGAGGTGGAGATCACCGCCGGCTATCCCGCGGGCGTGATCGGGACGACGAAGGCAAATCTCGAGGCCGCCGCGGCCGGCGAGAAGATGGAGTGGACGACCCTCTATGCGAACTTCGCCAAGACCGCCAAGGCAGAAGGGTTTGTCGAGGTGGCCCGTTCCTTCGAACAGATTTCCAAGGTGGAGAAGTTCCATGAGGCGCGCTACCGGAAACTGATCGAAAACATCGCGAAGAAGCAGGTCTTCAAGAAGGACAAGGCGGTGAAGTGGCACTGCATCAACTGCGGCTTCATCTTCGAGGGTACGAAGCCCCCGAAAGAATGCCCGGCCTGCAAGCATCCCCAGTCCTACTATGAGGTCCTGGCCGAGAACTTCTAACAGGCTGTTGACCGGGAGCGCATCCCTTATCCCCGCCTTGTGGGCGGGGATAAGGGGCGCAACAAAAAACAGATGGTTTCCTTGCCGGGAAGCCCCGCCCTTTGGGCGGGCTTCCAAAACGCCCGTCTGCGGCGTTTCCCTCATCCTTCGCCGTTCAACGTACCATAAAGTACGCCTCACGGCTCAGGATTTCGGAGGCCTTGCATCCAGACGTTTTTGAACAGCCTGGACAGCAACTTTTTCAGCAGCCTGCTAACGAAACGTCCGCGCCAAAACAAAAAACGGGATCGGGCCGTGTCCCTTTCGGATATGGCCCGACCTTTTTTCAGCAAGCATTTGACCGCGGTCTTCATCCTTTCCGCCATGGTCATCCCGGGGGAAATCTCCTCGTAAAAAACTTTCCGGGAACTTTTCTCTTCTTCCTCCCGTCTAAGGTTACAAAGACAACTTAAAAGGAGGAACGGATCATGAAAACCATCGCAATCGTCATTCTAACCATCGTGGTGTGCGCGACAGGCGCGTGGGCGGGGGGCATCGGGAACGCCGTGGAGGTGCGGATCGTGACCGATGACGGCCGGACGTTGCCGACCTACCCGGTAAAAATGCGCCACGGGGTGCACAAGGTGTACGCCGAGGCGATCCAGGGGGACCACTACCGCATCGAAGTGAAGAACCGTCTCAACCGGAGGGTCGGGCTGGTCATCGCGGTGGATGGCCGCAACATCATCAGCGGCACGAAATCCTGGCTGAAGAACAACGAGCGCATGTACATCCTGGAACCTTATGGTTCGGGAGAATTCGCCGGTTGGCGCACGGCCCAGGATCGCATCA
>JAPLJW010000074.1 GCA_026388365.1 Deltaproteobacteria bacterium
ACGGCGTGCTCGGCGATGGAGCTGTGCCCCATTTCGAAGACGATGTTCCGGTTCGAGGCGCGGGCCTTTTCCACCTCGCCCCGGGCGATCTGCCGGAGCTCGTTGACGGGCCTCGGGTTCCGACTGATCCGGGCGTAGGCGGCGGCAACGGTCTCCGGCGTCAAATCCTGCCGCTCAGGCTGCAAGCTCTTGAATTCCTCGATGATTTCGTGATCGATGTTGTGGCCTGCGAGAATAACCTTCATCTTCATCCACCCCCATCGTTTTGTCGGAAGAGTCGTAACGATACCATCGCCCGCGACCGGTGGCAAGAAAATCTTAACGCATGATCCGGGAAGAAATCGCGAAAGGAGGCACGGGTGAAGTCCTGCGGGAAGCGGAGATGAGGTCCGTCATGACGAAATGATGGAGGGCGAAACAAGCCGACCCTGTGAAAGCCGGCGCAAAGACCGGCTTTCACAGGGTCGCTCTCTACGGATCGGGCAGAGTTCTGTTTGTTCTCATTCGACTACGGTTTTGTACTATGCCTGTTTGAGGAGGTTGGCCGCCTTTGCGGCGTCTTCGGCGGTGTCCAGGCCAATGTACAGGATGAACTTTGACCCGATCACAGCCGCCGAGAGTCCGTGGAGGTTGAGCCCCGCCGCTGCAAGCTTTTTCGACAGCTCCGCGGCGACTCCCGGCTTGTTCTCCCCCTCGACGCGCACCGACTGGATGCTGCTCGTGACGTTGAAGCCCAATGTGGCGGCCGCAGCGACCTCCGCATCGCCGCGCAGCGGGGTGACAAACACGACCCCCGTGCCGGGCTTCTCCGTCGCCCGCCTCGCAACGACAAAGTCGAGATCTGCACCGGCCTCCCGCAGGCCGGCGAGTATCTTCGCCAAACCGCCGGGCTCATCCTTAATCCCCGCCGCCCACACATCCACACGTTTGACTATCAGGTTCATCATAGGATCCTCCTTTCAGTGTTGACCATTGCCGTTTGTTTTTTTGTCCCCACGGGTATGACCGGCGGGTACGGGATGAACCGCACCCCCTGTTGTTTTGGGATATGAAGTTTCCTTCAGGCCTGTCAATGGCCTGATCTGATTCCTTTAAAGCGGCCCTTCCATCTGTTTCAACTCTTCCTTATGGAGTTCGATTCTTGCCTCGGCGAGCCTCTTATAGTAGTTCTTAATCTTCGTTGCCTTACCCGCGGCGATGGCCTTCAGCAGGTCCCCCTCCAGTTCTGCCACATCGAGTAGTTTGTAATAATAGAGGGATTCCTTCATGTGAGCAAGGACAATCTTTCCCGTCAACAGGGGATGATTGTTGGTCACATTGGCGTCCTTGAACCGTGTGCCGTGCTCCAATTCCACATCGAGACCTGCAAGGAATTCCTGGATAGGGATAGTCATTTTTTCAGTGTTCACAAGGTCGAGAATGATCCGCGCCTCCTTGGCCGTTGCCTTTGCTGTCTTCATCCTGGTCCAGTCCCGTATGCCTATTTCCTTACATACCGTTCGCACATCTTCAACCGTAATATACTCAGGAAGCTTCATCCTTCTTTTCTCCTTTCCCGTCCCCATACGTTTATTCTCAGGGGGAATGGTGTTGATGAGGGTTCTTGACTTGGGCGCCTTGCTCAAAGATATGCCGCAGGCGTTTGCCACCCCCTTGCCGGAGGCCGGGTCGGCCTTCAGGCAGTTGCCGATATGGCTGAGCTTGATCTTCTTCATTTTTTTGCCGCCCTGTTGGAAGCTCCCGAAGACGTTTATACGACGATCAGGCGAGGTCGAAACGGTCAAGATTCATGACCTTGTTCCACGCCGCTATAAAGTCGTGCAGGAACTTCTCCTGGGAGTCCTTACATCCGTAGACTTCCGCCAGGGCCCGGAGTTGGGAGTTCGAACCGAAGATGAGGTCGACACGGCTCGCGGTCCACTGGAGCTCGCCCGTCTTGCGATCAAGCCCTTCAAACACGTCCGGGTCTTTCGAAACCGCTTTCCACTCCGTGCCCATATCGAGCAGGTTCACGAAGAAGTCGTTGCTCAGCGTTTCCGGACGCTTGGTGAAGACGCCGTGCCGAGAGCCTCCGAAGTTGGCATTCAGGACGCGCATGCCGCCAAGGAGAACCGTCATTTCGGGTGCGGTCAGGGTCAGCAATTGGGCCTTGTCAACGAGCAACTCCTCGGCCGATACGGCATAGGCGGTCTTCTGGTAGTTGCGGAAACCGTCCGCTTTTGGCTCGAGCACGGCAAAGGAGGCCGCATCGGTCTGCTTCTGTGAGGCGTCCATGCGTCCCGGCATGAAGGGAACCGAAACTTTGCAGCCGGCGTTCTTCGCCGCCTGTTCGACGCCCGCGCAACCGGCCAGAACAATCAGATCAGCCAGCGAAGCCTTCTTGCCGCCGGACTGGGATTTGTTGAATGCTTTCTGGATACGCTCCAGGGTTTTAAGCACTTTTGCCAGCCGGGCAGGCTGATTGACTTCCCAATCCTTCTGCGGCGCCAGGCGAATGCGCGCGCCGTTGGCGCCGCCACGCATGTCGGAGCCGCGGAAGGTGGACGCCGACGCCCAGGCGGTCGAAACCAGCTCCGACACAGACAGACCGGAAGCCAGGATCTTACCCTTAAGGGAGGCGATGTCCTGCTTATTGATCAGTTTGTGATTGACGGCGGGGATGGGGTCCTGCCAGATGAGTTCCTCTCGCGGGACCTCCGCACCGAGATAGCGCGAGCGCGGACCCATATCGCGGTGGGTCAGCTTGAACCACGCCCGGGCGAAGGCGTCAGCGAATTGCTTGGGGTTTGCCAGGTAGCGCCGCGAGATCGGCTCATAGATCGGGTCGAAGCGAAGGGAGAGGTCCGCCGTGGTCATCATCGGCCGGCGCTTCTTCGACGGGTCGTGCGCGTCAACCACCATGTCCTCTTTGGCCACGTTCTTGGCCAGCCACTGATTCGCGCCGGCCGGGCTCTTGACCAGTTCCCACTCGTATTTGAACAGCACCTTCAGATAGCCCATGTCCCATTGGGTCGGGTTCGGCTTCCAGGCACCCTCGATGCCGCTGCTGATCGTATCGCCGCCTTTGCCGCTGCCGAAGCTGCTCTTCCAGCCGAGGCCCTGCGCTTCGATGCCGGCGCCCTCGGGCTCGGGCCCCACATGGGACGCAGGACCGGCGCCATGGCACTTGCCGAAAGTGTGCCCGCCGGCGACGAGCGCAACGGTCTCTTCATCGTTCATCGCCATGCGTGCGAAGGTTTCTCGAACGTCACGGCCGGAGGCGACCGGGTCCGGGTTGCCGTTGGGGCCCTCCGGGTTCACGTAGATCAGGCCCATCTGCACGGCAGCGAGCGGGTTTTCGAGATCCCGTTTGCCGGAGTAGCGGTTGTCGCCAAGCCATTTGTCCTCGCTGCCCCAGTAGATGTCTTCCTCGGGCTCCCAGACGTCTTCGCGTCCGCCGGCGAAGCCGAAGGTCTTGAAACCCATCGACTCCAGGGCGCAGTTGCCGGCGAGGATCATCAGGTCGGCCCAGGAGATTTTCTTGCCGTATTTCTGCTTGATCGGCCAGAGCAGACGGCGCGCCTTGTCCAGGTTTACGTTGTCCGGCCAACTGTTCAGCGGCGCCAGGCGTTGGTTGCCGGAGCCCGCACCCCCGCGGCCGTCGCCCATGCGGTAGGTTCCGGCGCTGTGCCACGCCATCCGGATGAAGAGCCCCCCATAGTGACCCCAGTCGGCCGGCCACCAGTCCTGCGAGTCGGTCATCAGCGCATAGAGGTCATTCTTCAGGACCGCCAGGTCGAGTTTCTTGAATTCCTCGGCGTAGTTGAACGCCTCACCCATCGGATTGCTCTTTTGAGAGTGCTGATGAAGAATCTTGAGATTTAACTGGTTCGGCCACCAGTCCCGGTTTGACGTGCCACCGCCGGAAATGGGTTTGCCCATCCTGCCCGTGACCGGGCACTTGCTTTCTTTACTCATCTCTGCTCTCCTTTCCTTTCAGGTTTGGGTTTGTACAGATAAACAGGGGTTATAGGACTAATCTCATGCATTTCCTGCAGACCCCATAGGCAACGACATTTTTATTTTCGATTTGGCCCCATGCTTGGAGTTCCTCCGGGAGCGCGATCTTATCCATCGTCGGCCAGTGAAAATCGATGATCCCGGCGCAATGCCTGCAGATCAGGTGATGGTGGCGCTCGGTGATCACTTCGAACCGGGCCTGGCTTTCCCCGGTTTCCACCTTGTGAACCAATCCATGCCGGGCAAGCGTCGCCAGCGTCCGGTAGACGGTGTCCAGGGAGAGCGTCGGGATTCTTTCGATCAGGCGCTGATACAGCGCCTCCGCGGAAGGATGATCGGTCGAAGCGGCCAGCTCGCGATAGATCTCCAGGCGCTGATGGGTCAGCTTGAGACCTGCCCTCCGGCAGGCCGTCTGGAAGCGGTTGAATTGTTCCCGGGGTCTCAGCTGAACCATAGCGGATTACCTCATTCAGAAATATTATTATTTAGGATAATATCTGACTAACTCGCCCGTGTCAAGCGCTTTTTTCACAGCGTTGCCTCAGATAAAATGTTACCGAAGGAGTGGCTAAAAAGGCGGTTTTCGTTTGACTCGCGGCGGCGTTTCCGCTATATTCCGTCCGGGCGACCAGACACCCTTCACCATCACAGAAACACGTTTTATCAAAGGGTTGGATTCTTTTTCGTTTACGTTCATGGAGGCTGAATATCATGGGAATCACCGATGAGATCTGGAAACGGCACTTCCCCGCCGAAAATGCGGGGGCGCATCTCTTCCCCGAATTCGAGATGCGGGCCAAGGCGGTGTCCGGCGAAGTATTTCGTGTTCCAGCGGCAGCAGAGGCCAGAGAAGCCCTTATCCGGCTCATCGACGCCGTCCAGGCCAAGAAGGCGGTCGTCGTCGAGAGCCCTCTCCAGGAGGCGGCCGGCATCACGGAGGCGCTCCGTTCCCGGGGGGTCACGGTCTATACCGAAGCCGCTGACATTGCGGCCCATGCGGACACCGCCGACATCGGCATCTCGGGGGTGGCGTTCGGGATCGCCGAGACGGGAAGCGTCTTTCAGGATGGCTACGACATCGCGACCCGCCTGGTCACGATCCTCCCGCCGCTCCATGTCGTCTTCCTCCAGAGCGCCCATATCGTCACTGGAATCACCGAGGCCTTTGATATCATTTCCCGATCCTTCGATCGCGGCTATGTCGGCTTCATCACCGGCCCCAGCCGAACCGCCGATATCGAACGGGTGCTGACCATCGGGGTCCATGGCCCCAGCCGCTTTGCGATCATCGCGGTCGATGAGGAACCGAAAGGAGGGGTCGCCTGATGGAAACCGAAACGAGAAATCTCCGGAAGGAAATCTCCGAAAAGCTGAAGGATGAGACCCTCCGCGACGCCCTCGGGCGCTTCTCGGAGGCCTATCCCATCGCCCGGGCCAAGGCCTACGAGAACGCCGGCGACATCGAGACCCTCCGCGACGCCCTCCGGCAGATGAAGATCGACACGGTCGCGCGGATCGAGGAGGTGGCCGACCGCTTCGAGGCGGAGGCGACGAAGCGCGGCGTGAAGGTTTTCCGGGCGAAGACCGGAAACGACGTCAAGGAATATCTCGTCAACCTCTGTAAGGAAAAGGGCGTCAGGAGGATCGTCAAATCGAAATCGATGGCCAGCGAGGAGATCGATTTGAGCAAACACCTGGAGACCGCCGGGATCTCCACGACGGAGACGGACCTCGGCGAGTGGATCGTCGCTCTGGCCGGCCAGAAACCCTCCCACATGGTCATGCCCGCCATCCACCTGAGCCGCTTCCAGGTGGCCGAATACTTCTCGAAGGAACTGAAAACCGACATTCCGCCGGACATCGTCTTTATGGTTCAGGCGGCGCGCACGGAGCTGCGGGAGAAATTTCTGCAGGCGGACATGGGAATCTCCGGCGCCAA
>JAPLJW010000172.1 GCA_026388365.1 Deltaproteobacteria bacterium
ACCGGTCACCGCCAGCAGTTGACCAGCATGAAGATCAGGGAAATATCCATTTAAGCGGAGGGCATTATGGCACACAAGAAGGGACAGGGAAGCTCCCGGAATGGAAGAGACAGCAATTCCCAGCGGCGCGGCGTCAAGGCATACGGCGGCGAGAAGATCAGCGCCGGTTCCATTATCGTTCGTCAGGTTGGTACCGTATTTCATCCCGGCAACAACGTAGGACTTGGGAAAGACTATACCATTTTTTCGAAGATTGACGGTTTCGTAAAATTCGAGCGACTCGATAAGAAGCGGAAGAAGGTCAGCGTCTACGCCGCGGCGTAGGCATCTTTTCCAATCGATATCCTCCAAACAGGCCGTCCCCGTGATGGGCCGGCGGGGAGTATTACGAAACCGCCGATCGGTCTTCCTACCCTTCAGGAAAGCTGTGCAACGGCTCTTCCCCCGCGGCAACCTGATGACATCCTTATCCCTCCGCTCCCCCCCGCACGAAGAAGGCATAGGCAACTCTCATGAAATTCATCGACGAGGCGAAGATTTACGTCAAGGCGGGCGACGGCGGGCGCGGTTGTGTCAGCTTTCGGCGCGAGAAGTTCATTCCCCGCGGGGGACCGGACGGCGGTGACGGCGGCCATGGGGGAGATGTCATCCTCCGCGCCTCCCTGAGCCGGCGAACCCTCCTCGATCTCAAGTACCGTCAGCACCACGTAGCGAAGCACGGCAGTCACGGGGAAGGAAGCAAGCGGACGGGAAAGGACTCCCCGAACGTGGAGATCGTCGTCCCGGTCGGCACCGTCGTTCGGGAGGCGGAAACGGGGGAACTCCTCGCTGATCTGACCGCCGATAGCGCCTCCTTTATCGTCGCCAAGGGCGGCATGGGCGGACGCGGCAACGCGAGGTTCGCCACGGCCACCCATCAGACCCCTCGTTTCGCCCAGCCCGGCATCCCGGGCGAAGAGCGCTGGATCACGCTGGAACTCAAGCTTCTGGCCGATGTGGGAATCGTCGGTCTCCCGAATGTTGGGAAATCGACCTTCATCTCCCGCGTCTCCGCCGCCCGTCCCAAGATCGCGGATTACCCCTTCACGACGCTTGTCCCCCATCTCGGCGTAGTCCGATACGGAGAGCACGAATCGTTCGTGATCGCCGACATCCCGGGGCTGATCGAAGGGGCGCACGCGGGGATGGGGATGGGCATGCAGTTCCTCCGCCATGTTGAGCGGACCTCCGTCCTGCTCCACATCATCGATGTCTCACCGGAATCCCACGAGGGCGCCTGGCATGACTACGAACTGATCAACCGGGAGCTTTCGCTCTTCAGCCCCGATATGCGAAAAAAACGGCAGGTTGTGGCGATCGGCAAGCTCGATCTCCCCGTGGCCCGGGAGAGCTGGAAGAAGGCTATTGACATCTTTGCACAAAAAGGATTAAAATTACTTGCCTTTTCGGCTGCAACGGGAGAAGGCGTCCCGGAGGTACTCCGGGAGCTCATCGCGCTGATCCCCCCGCATCTTCCCCCGGTGGATGAAGAAAGCGGGGTAGAACTGCCGGAGGAGAGATCATCATGACACGAAAAGGGCAGCTCGTGAACGTTCGGAGGATCCTCGTCAAGGTCGGCAGCGCCGTCTTGACCGGCGAGGACGGCCTCGACCTCCAGGTGATCGAACAGCTCGTGGCCGATATCGCAGCCCTGCGCGAACGGGGCTGCCAGGTCGTCCTCGTCAGTTCCGGCGCGATCGCCTCCGGAAAACACCGGATGGGAATCGAAGGCAAACTCAAGAGCATCCCCCAGAAGCAGGCGGCGGCCGCGGTCGGCCAGGGGCGGCTGATGCGGGTCTACTCGAACGCGTTCGGAAAACATGGCCTCTTCGTTGGCCAGGTCCTCCTTACAATGAGCGACATCACCGACCGCAAGCGTTTTCTGAACATCCGCAACACCCTCTTTACCCTCATGGCGTGGGGCGTCATCACGATCATCAACGAAAACGACACGGTAGCCGTCGATGAGATCAAATTCGGCGACAACGACCACCTGGCCGCGATGGTCGCCAACATCGTCGAGGCGCACCTCGTCATCAATCTGACGAGCACGGAT
>JAPLJW010000190.1 GCA_026388365.1 Deltaproteobacteria bacterium
GAAACTCATCAGCCGGTGCATGTTTATGACGAACTGATGCGCATCATTAAGGGAAAATAGCGCCGGTCCGCCGGATTTCTCCCGGCAGGAGAAACAGCGGAACGTGGCATCCGTAAGCATCGATGAAGGAGGCAAAACCTATGAAGAACCAAGGAGGAGATCTCGAAAGAACCATCCATCCCTTGGTGGCAAAATATCTGCGGCAGGAGCGGATGCCCCATATGGCCTGTCCGGGCTGCGGTATCGGCCAGGTGGTCCATTCAACCCTGATCGCATGCGACGAACTGGCATTGACCCCGGAGAATACGGTCTGGGTTCAGGGCGTGGGCTGTTCGAGCCGTATCACCTACACCCTCTGGAAGGGGGACAACATCGACGCCCACCACGGCCGTATCTTCGCCGTGGCCACGGGCCTGAAGCTCTCCCGGCCGGATCTCAACTATATCTGCTTCACCGGAGACGGCGACTGCATGTCCATCGGCGGCAACCATTTTCTCCATGCCTGCCGCCGCAATCTCGATGTGACGGCCATCATGTTCAATAATGCCATCTATGGCATGACCGGCGGCCAGGTGGCGCCCACAACCCCGATGGGGGCCATGACGCCGACCACCCCTTACGGCAATATCGAGGATCCCATGGACTCGGTTCAGATCGCCATGGCGGCCGGCGCTTCTTATGTGGCCCGGTGGCGCTCCACGGATTTCCGGCAGATCGTCGGTTCCATCAAGAAGGGTATCCAGACCAAAGGATTCAGTTTCATCGAAGTCCTGGTGCAGTGTCCGACCCAGTTCGGCCGCTATGTGCTGAAGACAGGCGATCCCGTCAAAATTCTCCAGTGGTACAAAGACCATACCGTCACCCTGCAGAAGGCGGAAAAGATGACGCCGGAGGAGCTGAAGGACAAGATGCTGATCGGCGAGTTCGCCCACAGAACCGACCGTACCGGCGTCGTGGAGCGGTATTGGGATATGATTAAAAAAATCCAGAGCGAGAGGGCATAGATTATGGCAAGAACGGAAATACGTTTTGCAGGATTCGGCGGTCAGGGTCTGCTGCTGGCGGGTATCATGATGGGCACGGCGGCCACGATCCTGGACTGCAAGAATGCCGCCCAGACGCAGTCCTACGGCACCGAGGCCCGCGGCGGCGCCAGCCAGTGCAATGTGGTCATCGACGATGAGCCGATTACTTATGTCGGCGTTGTCAACCCGGATATCTTTGTATGCATGAGTCAGGAGGCCTATGATAAACTCATTGCCGATGTCCGGGAGAAGGGTCTCGTCTTCTACGACAGCGATCTCGTGAAAATCCAGGAACTGCCGAAAACCCGGCAGATCCCGATTCCGGCCACCAAGGCCGCCATCGACAGCGTGGGCCGGAAGATCGTGGCCAATATGGTCATCCTGGGCAGCGTCATCGAGAGCACCCGGATTCTCGATGCCGATCTGATGAAAAAGTGCATCCAGGACAACGTCCCCAAGGGCACAGAGGAGATCAA
>JAPLJW010000122.1 GCA_026388365.1 Deltaproteobacteria bacterium
CCTGACCCCCCATCCGGGGGAGATGTCGCGCCTCACCGGAAAGTCTGTTACCGAAATCGAAAAAAGGCGGATCCCGATCCTCCGGGAGGCATGCGCGGACCTGAAGGCGTGGATCGTCCTCAAGGGTCCCCACTCCCTGATCGGGTCGCCGGAGGGGCGGGTCTTCATCAACCTGAGCGGAAATCCGGGGATGGCGACGGCGGGGGCGGGGGATGTCCTGACCGGGACGATCGCCGCCATGCACGGCCTGGGGCTGCCCTTGGAGGAGGCGGTCCGGAAGGGGGTCTTCCTGCATGGATTCGCCGGCGACCTGGCCGCTGCAGACAAGGGGGAGGACGGGATCACGGCCCAGGATATTCTCAACTACCTCCCCTACGCGCTGAAACAGGACCGTGAAGGTCTCGACGAGACCCTGGCGGAGCGCTACGCAGGGGCGGCGATGGAGCGGCCCTAAAAATAGCTCCGTGTGGCCGCCCCTCAGGGCACGTTCACCGTAACGCTGGCATGGCTGCGGCCAAACTCGTTGGTGGCGTACAGGGTGTACGTGGTGGTGTCGGTCGGGCGGACGACCACGGAAGTGCCGCGCACGGGACCCACATTGGGGCTGATGATGAGGGTCGAGGCTCCGGTCACGGACCAGTTCAATGTCGCCATGCCGCCGCTGGAGACGTGGTTGGGCGTGGCGGTCAGAGACGCGATGGAGGGTGCGGGGCCCTCGGGATGGCTCGACCAGGTGTATTCCACGCTGTGCGCCAGGACCTCGAACGCCGAAGGGGGTACCTGCAGAAGCTGGGCCACGCCGCCCAGGTCGGCATCCTCCACCCAGCGGGCGTCCCGAGTGCCCTGGATGAACAGGTTTGATCCCGTATCCGCCAGGATCATGCCGTAGCGCGCCAGGGTTCGCAGGATCACCTGGCACGGGGGGCTGAATTCCGCGACGTGGGCGGCCAGCCAGGAGGCTTTCAAGCGGAAGCGCTGACCCATCATGGGGGAATGGATGGTTCCGTCGTTTCCGCCGCCGGGATGGGTGGCGGGCGGGATGAAGGGTTCCTGGGTGGGCATGACCGTGAAACGGATCGCGTGGCCGATGTCTCCGTTTCCGGGAAGGGCCGCCTGGACCTCGTCGCACTTCACCAGGCCCGCGAAGATGGAGAGCCCGGCCTGGTCCGCAGAGGTCCAGGTCCAGGGCCTCCGGGTATTGTCGTTCAGATCCCAGAGGGTCACCTGGTCGGCCTGCCAGCTCCCGCCCGGCAGTTGCACGCTGTGGTACAGTTCGTAGAGCCAGTAGCCCTCCTTGTCCAGGATGTAGATGTGGTGGTCAAATCCGCCCTCCACGTGCACATCGGCGGGGATGGGCACGGGGATGGGTACCCGGTTCGCGGCGTTGTCCGGTCCCGGATCGCTTTCGTTCGCGTAGCCGTCGGGCCCGATGGCCACGTGCACCATGGGGGTCGCGCTGGGAGACACCACGTCATAGGGATGGCCCACGTAGGCGCCCTCGAAGAGGCTGTTCCCGAAATCGGGGTGGAGCATGGTGCCCGGATCATCCCGGATGAGGTCGGCGATGATGTTGTCGGAATCAGGATCGACGGGATCCGCTGACACGTTTCGGTACCACTCGCTTCCGGCGGGGAACGGCTTGTAGCCCAGCAGATCCGGCGGCGATCCGGCGTTCCACGTGGTGGCCACGTTTGCCAGGCCCCCGCCGTTTCCATTTCCGGCAAGCCCAGGCAGCCCGTCGAGCATCATCCCGTCCGCGCTGCCATTTAACTGGAATCCCACAACATTCCTGTCCGATGAGTAGGCGATGTAGGTAGCGGTCCCGATATCCTGCCCGATGAATAAGTTTTCCGCGAGATCGGCCACCTTGGCATGGCCGTGAACGGTGAGCACCCGGGGGGTGCCTACGGCATTTCCATTGTCCTTGTAGGCAATCAGGGTTACGGACGCCGTGCCCTCTTCCGTGTTGACGAAGGCAATACCAGTCGAGCCGCCGTTCTGCTCAATTTTGGGAAAGACGCCTGCCATCGCGCCGGTCCCGCCCACTTCCGCATAGGCCGCAAGCTGGTTATTGTCGGCGGTCCCGAAAAGCTCAAAACCGGTGAGGCGCTGCGTCGAGTCTATCCTGAACCACGCCGTTTGAGCATGAAGGCCAAGTGCGGAAACAACGTTGCTGTATTTTTTCTTCCCCGGAAGGTCAAGGGTTTTTAGGGGAAGCGGGTTCCCCTGCTCGCTGTAGGGTCTGATGGTTATCGTGCACGTCAACTCCGATGGGTTATAGGCCACAATGCCGGTTCCCCAGCCAGCATCACCCACATGGGGATAGTATATGGTCAAGGCGGTTTTGTCGGTCAGGAGGATTCCTTCCAACTGATTGCCGCCGCCGGCACGGACAAAGAGCTCCAGCCCAATGATGCCGCTTGCATTGGTGATCACCGCTGATTCAATTCCTGGCTGAATCTGATTGTCGAACAGTTCCTCGATCGTGCGTGCCCAGTGTTGGTTCGCATTGAGGGTGATTTGCCTGCTCTGACCGTTATCGAAGTTGATGGTCAGTACCTTTGTAACCGAGGTTGTATTCACCAGGCTTACCCCGGTCCGCCATTCAGCGTTTGAGGCTATGTGTGAGATATAGATATCCGTAGTGTTTACCTCTTTTACCGCAGGGATGGCCACTCGATAGGCACCGTCTATGTAAAACTTTGTGTAGCCTTGGACTGCAGCAGAGTCTGTGTCAAAGATGATGTAGCCTATGTTGGTGTGGTTTGTAAACTCATCGGCAACGTTGATCTGTCTCCGGCCATGAGCAGAAAGCCTGACAGCCTTGGTATCTATGAGCTGACCTTCATCGCTTAAACCCCTCAGGGTGCCTATAACTGTTTGATCGCTTGTATTGATGATGGCGATCTCCGTTTGCCAGTGAATGCTTGTGGCTATGTGGGGGAAGTAAAGAGGCGCAGCGTATGCCGACCCGGAAGCCAGCAGGGCCGTGGAAAGGAGCAAGGACGCCAGAATCGATTTTTTCATGGTCGTTCTCATGTTTTCTCCCCCTTATTCATGGCATGAGTCGGGGTCGGGTAGAAATACGGCGCACACATCTTTAGGGCAACACCTTGGTTTCCGCCGTTTCCAGCTTCGCGGCAAAGAGACGCCGGTCCATCCATCACGTTTCCGCAAGCCTCCCTCTCATCCATCCGTCAACATCCGCGTCCTTTATATCACAATTATGGAAGAAAGGAGCATTGTTCCGTATCGATTGAAATCAAGTCTTTTTTAATGATTCGCAAGATATTTCATTGACAAGAAAAACCTCTTCATTCTATGAAGACCTGGTAAAAACGGTGGCCGGCGACGACGGAGGCGATAACGGGAAGGGGAATCATGAAATATACACAGACACGACTCAACCACGGATATGCGAATCGGATTCTGACCATCGATCTGGGAAGCGGAGAGATTCAGGCTCCGGTCATCGATCCCACGGTCCGGGAGTATTTCATCGGCGGACGGGCGCTCGGGCTCTATCTCCTCCACAAGGGAATCCGGCCCGGAACGACCCCCGGCGATCCGGAAAACCCGCTGATTTTTGCCCCGGGACCGCTCGCGGGCATCCCCCAATTCCCGGGAACGAGCAAGTGCATGGCCATATCCCTGTCGCCGCTGACGGGTATCCCGGGCGTTTCGAACTTCGGCGGCCACTTCGGCGCCTATCTCAAGTACGCCGGCTTCGACGCCCTGGAGGTCACGGGAAAATCCGGCAGGGACGTCATGATCGTCATTGACGGTTTCCGCGGGGAAGTCATCATGATGGACGCGCCCGCCGTCGATCACGTCTTCGACAAGGAAAGGGAGATCGTCGATCGCTTCGTCCGCGAGGGCCGCGACAAAAAAGAGATCGTCTTTCTGACGACGGGCGTCGGCGCGCTGCGGACGACCTTCGGCTGCATCAACAGCCATTACTTCGATCCGGCCAAACCCGTGGACGGAACCAAGGGGATTTTTCGGACCAAGCAGGCCGGACGGACGGGTTTGGGCACCATCATGAAGGACAAGAAGATCGGGGCCATCGTCATCCTGGCAAAATATCCCCACGGCGAAAACCCTTACGGCGCGGCCGACTGGGAGAAGGTCAAACAGGCGGGGGCAAAGCTCGGCGAGGTGGTCCGGGTGAACGATCCGCAGTCGCTCAAGATGTACCGCAAGGGCTCCGCGGGGCTGATCGACTTCATGAACAAGCAGGAATACAAATCCCTTCCCGTCAAGAACTACCAGTTCGGGTCCGATCCGCGGGCGGAAAACATCAGCGGAAAATTCTACGCGAACCATCTGTTCGACCATCGGGGCATGGATGGCTGTTTCCCCGGCTGCAATCTGCGCTGCACGAAGGGCGGCTGGGTCACATTGGTCTCCGGCACGGATCAGGGCCGCCGGGTGTGGGTGGACGGTCCCGAGTATGAGACGGCCGCGGGTTTCGGTTCCAACCTGGGCATCTGGAATGCCGAATTCATCATGGAGGCCAACTGGCATTGCGATAATTACGGGATCGACACCATCACCGTGGCGGTCACCGTCGCCTTCCTGATGGAATGCCTCCAGCGGGGCTACCTGACCCGGGAGGATACGGACGGGCTGGATCTGAGATGGGGCAATGAAGCCGCGGTCCTGCAGTTCATCCATCAGCTCGCCGCAGGCGAGACGGAGTTTTCCCGGCACGCCGGGAAAGGGATGCTGGAACTGGTCGCCTGGACCTGCGACCGATATGCCTGGAGAACCGGCAAGGCCGACCCGCGGGAGGAACTGATGCGCTTTGCGATGCAGACCAAGGGGCTCCCCTTTTCCCTGTACCGGACCCACCGGTCCCTTTCCATGCAAGGCTCCTACGCCGCCGCAAGCGACATCGGAGCGCACCATGCGGCCGCGTGGCTGATCAAGATCGATCTGCTGGGCGCCTTCCCCACCCTGGAGGAGAAGGCGCAGGCGCTGGTCATGTATCCGCGGGTCCGTCTCGGCAATGACAACCTGGGCCTGTGCAAGCTCCCGTGGGTGGATGTCTTCAATCCCGAATCCGCAAAGAGGAAAGATACGGATATCTACATCAATCCGGCTTCCCAGGAAATCTACGCGGATTTCTACAACGGGATGCTGGGAACCCAAATGACCTGGCAGGAGATCTTCGCGCAGACGGATCGGGACATCAACCTGCAGCGCGTTATGAACGTCATGGTCTATGGAACGGAAACGGCCCGGCACGACCGGATTCCGGACCGGGCTGTCGGTCCGACGGACGATGCGCTCTATGATGCGGAGCAGGAGGACAACGACCGGGATCTGGCCCGATTCCTGGAGAAACCGTTTGCGGAGGTTCAGGGCATGCCCACGGCCCCAAAACGGGAAATTCTCATGGACCGGAGAAAGGGGCAGTTGCGGGAACTGGTCCAGACCTACTATCGCGTGCGGGGATGGAACGAAGAGGGCATCCCGACCCCGGAAACGCTCAACCGGATCGGCCTGTGGGAGTTCCTGAACGGGGAGGCGAAGGCCAGAATCCTGGAAATGACTGCGTGAAATTCTTTTTAGGAGGTGCGTTATGGCTGAAAAGAAAGTCGTTCAAGTCGGAAAGAAACTGAAAGATTTCAAACTGAAGGATCAAAACGGCCAGGATTTCACCCTGGCGGGTTGCAAGGGGAAAAGGGTGCTGCTCTCCTTTCATCCGCTCGCCTGGACACCCGTCTGCGCCCTGCAGATGCAGTCCCTGGAAAAGAGCCAGAAGGCGCTGGACAAGCTCAACACCGCGGCCGTCGGCCTGAGCATCGACGCCGTTCCCTGCAAAGCGGCCTGGGCCAAAAACCTGAAAATCAAAAACACAAGGCTCCTCTCCGATTTCTGGCCCCACGGAGGGGTAGCCAAATCCCTGGGGATTCTGCGGGCCGAAGGGTTTTCGGAACGGGCCAACATCATCGTCGATGAAGCGGGAAAAGTGATGTTCGTCAAGGTATATCCGATCCGGCAGCTTCCAGACATGGCGGAAATCCTGGCGGCCCTGAAGGCCTGACCCCGACACCGGGAAGGAGGTGCATCTTGAGCATTGCCGAAAAAACATTCTCCACGATGACGTTTGCGGAGCCGGAGCCCGGCGTGGGGCTCCTAACCCTGAACCGCCCGGAACGGCTCAACGCGGTCAACCCCGGCATGGTTAAGGACTTCGAGGCGCTCTTTGTTGCCCTCGCCGGGGACGAAACGATCCGCGTCCTGATCCTTACCGGCGCGGGGCGGGGCTTCTGTTCCGGGGCCGACCTGAGCGATGTGACGGCCTACCGGGAGACGGAGGCCTTCGCCGACCCGGAAAGCTACCTTCGGCTCGGTCAGGAGCGCTACGGCCGGCTGGTCCTCGGTCTCCGGGCCATTCCCCAGCCGGTGATCGCGGCAGTGAACGGCCCCGCCGCGGGCGCCGGGTTCTGTCTGGCGCTCGCCGCCGATGTCCGGTTCGTGTCGCCCGGGGCCTATTTCGTCGCCTCGTTCATCAACATCGGCCTCTCCGCCGGGGAGCTGGGAAGCTCCTACCTCCTTCCCCGCCTCGTCGGCCTCTCCCGGGCGGCGGAGATCCTCTACACGGGCCGGAATGTCCATGC
>JAPLJW010000175.1 GCA_026388365.1 Deltaproteobacteria bacterium
CCAGCTCACCGGTTTCGGGTCTCCCGAGGACACGAACGAGCGGATCAAGTTCATGCTGGACCACGGTGCGACGGGTCTGAACATCCTCTTCGACATCCCCACGATCCAGATGTACGACTCCGACGATCCCCTCTCCCAGGGCCAGGTGGGGATGTCCGGCGTTTGCGTTGATTCGGTCGATGACATGGATCTCCTCTTTCAGGATATCCGTCTGGACGAAATTACCGCATCCATCGTCACCCATTATCCGTCCAACACGGCGATTCTCTTTCCCATGTTCCTGGCCCTCGCCGAGCAAAGGGGAATCCCCTGGGAAAAGCTGCGGGGCAGCGTCCAGAACGACACCTCCCTGGAGGAGCTGATCCGCAGCGGCGCGGAATTTATCGCGCCGCGGGACTGCTTTCGGATTCAGTGCGACAACATCGAATTTATCCGGAAAAATGTGCCCCAGTGGAATTTTATCACCCTCAACGGTTACAACCTGCGCGAATTCGGAACATCCGGGATTACGGAAATGGCCGTCGCCGTGGCCAACGGCATCGCGACCCTCGCAGAGATGGTGCGCCGCGGATACGACGTGGATTCGGTAGCGGACCGCCTATCGTTCTTCTGGTCGCCGGCGAGCGATTTCTTCGAAGAGGTGGCCAGGCTCCGGGCCGTCCGCCGGCTCTGGTACAAGATCATGAAGCACCGATTCCAGGCGAAGAACCCACGATCCATGTGGATGCGCTGCCATGTCCAGACCTCCGGCGTATCCCTGGTCCAGCAGGAACCCCTGAACAATGTCATCCGGGCGGCGTATCACGCCCTCTCCGCCGTTCTGGGCGGCGCGCAGTCGCTGCACGTTGACTCCTACGACGAGGCTTACTCCGTCCCGACGGAGGAGGCGGCGCTCCTGTCGCTCCGGACCCAGCAAATCCTCCAGGAAGAAACGGGGATCATGGATGTGGTGGATCCGCTGGGCGGCTCGTATTACATTGAGACCCTGACCAGCGACATCGAAAAAAGGATTCTGGACGAGGTGGATGAAATCGAAAGAGCGGGAGGGTATGTCTCCGCGATCGAATCGGGACAGCTCCACCGGAAAATCTCCGCCTATTTCTATAACCAGCAGAAGGAGATCGAAAAGGGCGATATCAAGATCGTTGCCTATAACCGATACAAGTCCGAGGCGGCGCCGCCTCCCATCAACGTGTTCCGGTATCCCGGGGGCGTGGAAGAGCGGCAGCGGGAAAAACTGGCCGGGTTGCGGCTCAGCCGGAACAACGAACGGGTGGGCGTCGCCCTGGCGGAACTCAAAGAGGCTTGCCAAAAAGGTGTCAACATCCTGCCCTGCAGCGTCGCCTGCGCCCGCGTGCGCTGCACTGAAGGGGAACTGTTCAAGGTCTTCAAGGAAGCATTCGGGTTGTGGAAGCCCCCGGCCCTCTGGTAGCGGCGATCGGCGCCGCAGGCAAGAATCCCGCGTTCCGGAAACAGGACAACAGGAGGTCAGCGATTCGTGGCAAAGAAAATCAAGGTGCTTTTGGCAAAGTTGGGTCTGGACGTGCACAACAGGGGAATCATCACCGTCGCCAAGGAACTGGGAGATGCCGGCATGGAGATCGTTTACATCGGGAATTCCCTCCCCGGGGAAATCGTCCAGACGGCCATCCAGGAAGATGTGGACGTGATCGGGGTCAGTTCGTTGGGCGGCGCCCATCTCACCCTCGGCAAGCCGCTGATCGATATCGCCCGGAAGGAAGGGCTGACGGACAGCGTGGTCTTTGTGATCGGCGGCGTCTTTCCCCCGGACGATACGGTCCGTCTGAAAGAAAGCGGATTTGACGCCGTGTTCACGCCGGGCGCCACCCGGGACGAGATCGTTCACACCGTTCAGAAACTGGTTAAAAAAACGATTTGAATGGCTTCAGGTCATCCGAATAAATCATCGCTGGAGGTGAAACAATAATGAAGACGCAATGGCCGCCCGTGTACGATCCATCTTATTTTCCGGCGCCTGACGAGCCCTACTGGAACAGGACCTTGGAAACGATGGATCCCGGCGAAAGAGAGCAGCGAGTTATCCTGCCCAAACTCCAAGTGCAACTGACTTACGCCTACGAGAACTCGCCCTTTTACCGAAAAAAATGGGACGAGGCCGGGATCAAACCCC
>JAPLJW010000298.1 GCA_026388365.1 Deltaproteobacteria bacterium
ATTTGCCCGCATGTAACGCGAGAGCCCGGCCAGCCCTCCGAAGGCAGCGAGGAGCACCGGCAGAATGAGGTGCCGGATCAGGTCCCAGAGGGCCATCCCCGGTGGCAGGTACTCGGAGTTCAGGGAGCGGATTCCGGAGATGGGGAGCCACCCCAGGTGGACGCCGAAGAGGATCATGAGCAGGAGGGCCAGCCAGAAGGTCGGGATGGCGAAACCGATAAAGACGACGACGCCCGCGACCCGGTCGAAGGGGGAATCCTGGCGGACGGCGGAGAGCACCCCGAGGGGGATGGCCACAACCAGGATCAGAAACAGGGAGAGCACGTTCAGGAGGATCGTAATCGGCAGCCGTTCGAGAATCTTGTCGGCGACCGGCCGGCGGTCCGTTGAAAAGGAAATCCCGAGGTCGAGGACGGCCAGCTTGCCGACCCAGCGGATATATTGCTCGGGAAGGGGTTTATCCAGGTCGTACATGGCCCGGAGGCGCTCCTTCATCTCGACGGAGGCGCGCGGGTTCATCTGGGTCTGGAGGTCGGTCGGGGAACCGGGCGCCAGGTGCATCACGGTAAAACAGATGACCGTGATCCCAAAGAGCAGGGGGATCATGAAGAGCAGTCTTTTGAAAATATAGCGAAGCATTGTTTACGATTTACCCCCCATCTTCGCCCACGCGACGGACAAAGAAACATTGTGACCTTTGGAAATCGCGCGATGGTCTCACACTATGAACTCTCCAACAGTTCCATGGCCCGTAGATTTTCCAGCATCCGCTGGAGACTTTTTTTCGAATGGGATTCAACGGTCAGGATCGGTTTGAAATTTCGCTCCCGGACCATCGCGAAGAGTTCGCGGAAAGGAAAAGTCCCCTCCCCCACCGGCAGGTGCTCATCCATTGTGCCGTGGTTGTCGTGGATGTGGATCTCGCCCAGGAGATCGCCCATTGTCTCGATCCAAAGGCCCAGCGGCGCGCCGCCGAAGGCGTTGGCGTGTCCGGTATCGAAGCAGAAGCGGACCTGGGGCGAGGCAAGCGCGTCCAGCAGAGACCTCAGCAACCGGGGGTCCCGTTCATAGACGTTCTCCAGGGCGATGATCGTCTCCGTCCCCCGGATGCAATCGAGGAGGGCCTGCCAGGTGGCAAGGCTGTTTTCGAGCCACTGCGCCTCGGTGGAAGAATAGTATTTTTCGTCGAAGGAGGGGTGGCAGACCACGGAACGGGGCCGGAACCAGGGGATCAGGTCGAAGACCCGGCGGAGGCGGTCCAGGGAGATCTGCCGGATCCGGGGATCGAGCGCCCCCGGTCGGAGGTCCATGAAGGGGGCGTGAAAGGTCACCGAACGGCCTGAATCGGAAAGACGTTCCGCCGTTTCCCGGAAATCGGCCGCCTGAAAACGGTCGAAGTCCCGGTAGCTGAAACCGATCTCCGGGTTGATCCCTTCCCGGAGCGCCCAGGGCAACAACTTTTCCCGGAGGAGGTGGAAGGGCACATGAACTTGGATTTTTTGCAGAATCTCCCGCATAAGGATCGCACCTCCGTTCGCCTGAGCGTCCCGTTTACCACAAGCGGTTTTCTTTCACAATCGCCAATCTTTTTTCAACAGGCTGTCGGACCGGATGGTCATTGACACAAAACCCTTGTTCTGCTAATCAAAAGCATTCATACCACAAACATTAGGAAGACGCGGGAAAACGGCCGCCGTAACTGGTCCGTAGGTCCTAAACGAAAGGAGGGAGATTGGCCAAAAAAAAGGAACCCGATTCGCGGAAGAGGGCGCTTCTGTGCATCAACGCCTCTCTGGAAAAAAAGGCGAAGGACCTCATCATCCTCAACGTAAGCGGGATCTCCGCCTTTGCAGACTATTTCATCCTCTGCAGCGGGACCTCCGACCGTCAGGTCCGGGCCGTCGCCGCCGCGATCCAGGAGAACCTGAAAAAGGCGGGAATCCTGCCCCTGGGGGTCGAGGGGGAAGCCGCGGGGAAGTGGATCCTTCTGGATTACGACGATGTGATCCTCCACGTCTTTCTCGAATCCGTCCGAACCTTTTATGACCTGGAACGGCTCTGGTCCGAGGCGCCGCGGATGGCCATACCCGAAGAGACGGCTTCCCTGAAGGCGCTGGCAAAGGGGATGTAACCTTGAAAGAGATCCTGACCGGGATCGCCGACCTCATTTTTCCGCCCCGCTGCGTCACCTGCGATGATCTCCTGGAGCGGCACGACCCCCTTCCTTTTTGCCCATCCTGCCGCGGCGGGATCCGTTTCATCCACTCCCCCCTCTGTCCCCGTTGCGGGGTCCCTTTTCCCGTCACGGAAGGGGAAGATCACCTCTGCGGCGACTGTCTCACGGCGGAAAGACCCTACACGGTCGCCCGATCGGTCGGACAGTACGAGGAAACGCTCCTGACAGCCATCCACCGGTTCAAGTACCAGGGGAGGACCGGAATCGGCGAGATGCTGGGCGGGATCATGGCCGATTTTGCCGGCGGGATCTGGGATATGAGTACCTTTGAGCGGATCGTTCCGGTCCCGCTGCACCGTAAGCGGCTGCGGGAAAGGGGGTTCAACCAGGCCGTAATCCTGGCGCGGCAGCTCTCGAAACGGTTCGACATCCCACTCGATTTCACGTCGCTCCGGCGGGAGGTCTTCACGCCGCCGCAGGTCGGTCTGGGCCGGGAAGCCCGGTCCGCAAACGTTCATGGCGCCTTTGCCGCAAGGCATCCGGAGCGGATCGCCGGCCGGAGGATCCTGCTCGTGGACGACGTTTACACCACGGGGAGCACCCTTGCGGAATGCGCCCGGGTCCTCATCCGGGCGCAGGCGGAGGCGGTCGCCGTCCTGACGCTGGCCCGGGCGGTCTACGATCATGATCGGCCGCCCGAGATAGGCTGTTGAAAAACGCCCATCTGCTTCGTTTCCCTCATCCTTCGCCGTTCAACGTACCCTACAGTACGCCTCACGGCTCAGGATTTCGGGAGCCTTGCATCTGGACATCCCGTATCCGGTACGGGACAACCTTTTGAACAGCTTGTAAAAGATACTTGGTCATGCACTTTA
>JAPLJW010000148.1 GCA_026388365.1 Deltaproteobacteria bacterium
CAGTACCGCCTGCGCGACTGGGGCATCTCCCGCCAGCGCTACTGGGGAGCGCCCATCCCTATGGTGATCTGCGAGGCGTGCGGGACCGTCCCGGTCGCGGAAAAAGACCTCCCCGTCATCCTCCCCCGGGACGTGGAGTTCACCGGCGCGGGGGGCTCGCCGCTCGCAAAATACAAACCCTTCGTCGAGACGGCCTGCCCCCGTTGCGGGAAACCGGCCCGGCGCGAAACGGACACGATGGACACCTTCGTCGAGTCCTCCTGGTACTTCGACCGCTTCTGTTCCGCCCGCCACAACGTTAAGCCGGGCCTCGACCGGCAAAAGCTGGATTACTGGATGCCGGTGGATCAGTACATCGGCGGCATCGAACATGCGATCCTCCACCTCCTCTATGCGCGGTTCTATACGAAGATGCTCCGGGATTTCGGATTCCTCGGCGTCGATGAACCCTTCACGAACCTCCTCACGCAGGGGATGGTCTGCAAGGAGACGATGCGCTGCCCGGAACACGGCTACCTCTTCCCGGAGGAGGCCAAAGAGGGGAAATGCACGCAGTGCAGCCGGGAGGTTCAGATCGGCAAGACGGAGAAAATGTCAAAATCGCTCAAGAACGTCGTGGATCCGGACTACCTGATCCAGGCCTACGGGGCCGATACGGCGCGGATCTTCTGTCTCTTCGCCTCCCCGCCGGAAAAGGATCTCGAGTGGAGCGACCAGGGGGTCGACGGCTCCTTCCGTTTCCTGAGCCGGATTTGGCGGATTGTCCTGGATTACCTGGAGGAGATCCGGGATGTGGAACCCTTCGCCGGCGGGGAGGCGCTGGAGGGAGATCTCAAGGCCCTGCGGCGGAAGACCCACCAGACGATCCGGAAGGTCACCGCCGACATCGAGGAGCGCTTCCACTTCAATACGGCGATCAGCGCCGTGATGGAGCTGGTCAACGCCCTTTACCAGTTACCGCGCCCGCAGGCGGACGACCGGCTCGGATTTTCCGTCATCCGGGAGACGGTCGAGGCCGTCATCCTGCTCCTCGCCCCTCTCGTTCCCCACATCACCGAAGAGCTCTGGACGCTCCTCGGCCGGAACCAGAGCTTGGCCGATGTGGCCTGGCCCGCATTCGACCCCGCGGTTGCATCGGAAGAGGAGATCACGATCGTGATCCAGATCAACGGCAAGGTTCGGAGCCGGATCAGCGTTCCCGCCGATGAGGAGGGGGAGAGGATCAAGGCCCTGGCGCTGGCCGACGAGCGGATCGCCGGTCTCACCGCCGGAAAAACGATCGTCAAGATGGTGTACGTGCCGAAGAAACTGGTGAACATCGTCGTTCCGGGATAGTCGTCATCCCCGCCAATGGGGACATGATGCTGCATCGTGTCCCCATTGGCGGGGAAAAAGGGTTTGAAGAGGTGCGGTATGAAGGTCGGGAAGGGTAAAATTTCTCGGTGGAACATGAGAACAGGCGTTCTGATGGTCCTGACTGCGCTTCTGCTGACCGGGTGCGGATACCATTTTGCAGGGGGGGAAGAATCGGTCGCCCCCGGACTCCGGACGGTCTTTGTCGATGTCTTCGCCAACAGAACCGGCGAGGCCTATGCAGAGAACATCTTCCGCAGCGCCTTCATCAGCCGGTTCGTCCAGGAGGGCCGCTTCAAGCTGGCCCGCAGCCGGGGCGAGGCGGATGTGATCTGCCGGGGAACCGTCCGCAGCCTCCAGACCTCGCCCCTCTCCTACAAGGCGACCAACCTTTCGGCCGAGGACCGGATCACGGTTACGCTGGAGATCTCCTTTGAGGAGAGGGAAAGCGGCCGGGCGATCTGGGCGCATGGAGCCTTGACCGGGACCGGGGATTACCCCGTGACGACCGTCGGCGTGACGGAGGCCAGCCGCAAAAACGCCCTCACCGCGCTGGCCAATGAGACAGCCGAGAGGGCATATCGTTTGATGATGTCCGGCTTCTGAGGGAAGGTTAAGCCTTCAGGGCGTTGACCCGTTTCGTCAGGCGGGAGATCTTGCGCGACGCGGTCTTCTTGTGAAAAGCCCCCTTGGCTGCCGCCTTGGCGATTGCGGGAACAGCCTTGGCCAGAGCAGCCTTCGCGGCTTCCGGATCCTTCGTCTCGGCGGCCTCCAGCACGGCCTTCACACCGGTCTTGATGCTCGATTTCACGATGTTGTTGCATTCGCGGTGCTTCAGCGCCTGCCGGCTTCTCTTCTCTGCGGATTTGTGCGTAGCCAAAAAACATCCTCCTTCAAATCTTGTGGAATAGGTTGTTGCCTCTATATGAATTCCGTCTTCTTGTCAAGGTGAAAAACTGATCCTTTCACCAGCGCTCTTTCTTCCGATAGGCCATCCCTTCAAAGCGGGCGATGATCTCCCCGGAGGTATCCGTGATCCGGATGGTGTAGACGGCGATCTTCGGCCCGCAGGAAACCTCCTCGGCCTCGGCGAAAAGGACGTCCCCTGCCGCCGCCTTCAGATAGGAGATCGAGCAGTGGATTGCGACCGCGGCCCTTCCCCGGGAATTGACGGCCGCCGCGAAGGCAAGGTCGGCCAAAGTGAAGATGGCGCCTCCGTGGACGAGGCCCAGACCGTTTCGATGGCGGTCGCTGATCGCCAGACGCGCCCTGGCCCGGCCGTCGCCCGCTTCGATCAGTTCAATGCCGACGAACCCGGCAAAGAGATCTTTGCGGAAAAAGGCCTGTATGGCCTTCAGAGCGGTTTCGTCGTTCACGGGATTTCCTCCATAACCGATGATGCAGCCCTGATCTCGCCGGATAACTCATACCATTTCTGTACGCTGTTCTCGAGCCGGTAATAATGGAAGATATAGGCCGATGACAGAAGGATCAGAAGCGCAAGAAGGATATAAAACGGAAGAGCCGGCGCCAGGACAGCAAATCCCAATGACAGCAATGCGAAGAGGCAAACGGACAGCATGACTATCAGATGGACCAGTCTTTCATGCTGCATCCATTGAATCTGTTGGTCGTGATACGCGAGAAGATCCCGCCATGCCTCACGGCTGAGATTCTTCTCCAGCATTTCTCTGACATAGCGTTCATGGCGTTTCATGTAACCGATCATGGCATTCCTCCATCGCCCTCAACGGAGTGCCAGAACAAACCGCTGCTCCAGCACCTGTTTTCCCCACTGATTCCCTTCCACCTGATCGACTTGCCGAAATCCGAACTTCTCGTAGAGATGGCGGGCCGGATGAAGTCCCTGGAATGTCCACAGGAAAATGCGGGAATATCCCTTGCGTTTGCAGAAGCCCACGGCCTCTTCCATGAGACGGTTTCCGGTTCCCTGCCCCCTGATCGCGTCGGAGACGATGAACCATCGCAAATGGGCCCCTTCCATCTCGGCCTGGGCGCCGTCAATCGCAATGGATCCTTCGATGCATTCCCCCTGGCTTGCCGTCCAGAAGCCATCCCGCCCCGAATCGAAACGCCGCAAAAATTCCGACAGCTCGGTGGCAACTCTGCTTTCAAAGAAAAGGCCGAAGTCCCAATTCCTGCCGTAATACGTTGCGTGCAACTCGGTGATGCGGCCAATGGCCCCGGGAACATAGCCTGCAATAACGACGTCGTTCATCTTGAGGCCCAATGCGGTTGTCTGCGGGGGATTGGTGCGCCCCGCTGCATGGCTTCGTACGGACTACGGTTTCGCCAGACCCCGGCCCTTCCAGATCCGGTAGATCGCCGGGTAGATGACGAGCTCCAGGATCGTGGAGGTGACGACGCCGCCGATCATCGGCGCGGCGATCCGTTTCATCACGTCGGCGCCGGCCCCGTGGGAAAACATGATCGGGATGAGCCCCGCGAGGATCACCGAGACGGTCATGATCTTCGGCCGGATGCGCTTCACCGCGCCGTGCATGATGCTCTCCCGGAGGTCCTCGACCGTTTTCATCCGCCCCTCTTTGCGCCACTGCTCATAGGCCAGATCGAGATAGAGGAGCATGACGACGCCCGTCTCCGCGTCCAGACCGGCGAGGGCGATGATTCCCACCCAGACGGCGATGCTCATGTTGTAGTTGAGCAGATAGAGAAGCCAGAACGATCCGACCAGGGAAAAGGGAACGGCCAGCAGCACGATCGCCGTTTTCGTTGCCGACTTCGTGTTGAAGTAGATCAGAATGATGATAATCAGCAGGGTCAGCGGAATGACCATCTTGAGCTTCTCATGGGTCCGGACGAGGTTTTCGTACTCGCCGCTCCAGGTGAGACGGTATCCCTCGGGGATCTTGAGGTCCGCCACCCGGGCCTTGGCCTCGGTGACGTACCCGCCGAAATCCCTCCCCGAGAAGTCCACGTAGACATAGGCAACGAGTTGCCCCTCCTCGCTCTTGATTGCCGTCGGCCCCTTGACGATCCGGACGTCAAACAACTCCCCGAGCGGGACCTGGAGGATGTTCCGCGAAGCGTTCATCCCTGCGGACGACGGGGCGGGTGCCGCCTGGGCGCCGGGCATCATGACCGGGACGAGAATGCGCCGGATCGATTCCGGGTCGTTCCGCAGCTCGCGCGGGTAGCGGATGTTCACAGGATAGCGCCCCCGCCCCTCCACCGTCGTGGTGAGGTTCTCGCCGCCGATCGCCGAGGAGACCAGCTCCTGGACATCATCGACGGTCAGTCCGTACCGGGCGATCCGGTCCCGCCGAACAACGACGTCGAGGAAGTAGCCGGTCGTCACCCGCTCGGCATAGACGCTCCTCGTCCCCGGGACACCCTTGAGACGCTCTTCCAGCGCAAGTCCGATCTTCTCAATTTGATCCAGGTCCGGCCCCATCACCTTGATCCCGACCGGTGTCCGGATCCCGGTGGAAAGCATGTCGATCCTCGCCTTGATCGGCATCGTGAAGGAGTTCGATACCCCGGGGATGGTGAGCGCGTCGTTGAGTTCGTCCTTGATCTTCTCCACCGTCATCCCCGGCCGCCAATCCGATTCGGGCTTGAGATTGATCACCGTCTCGAACATCTCCAGGGGCGCCGGATCGGTCGCCGTTTCCGCTCGTCCCGCCTTGCCGAAGACCTTGGCGACCTCCGGGACGGCCTTGATGATCTTGTCCTGGAGGGTGAGGAGCTTTGCGACCTCCGCAACGGAGGCCGCCGGCACCGTCACGGGCATGTAGAAGAGGGTCCCCTCGTAAAGGGGGGGCATGAACTCCGACCCCAGCTTCATGAACGGATAGACCGTCACCGCCAGGATGATCATCGCCAGAACGATCACGCTCTTCCGGAAACGCAGGGCCAGACGGGCCACTGGGTCATAGAGAAAGTGCAGGAGCCGGCTGACGGGATTTTTCTCCTCCGGACGGATCCGCCCCCGGATGAAGAGGGTCATCAAAACCGGCGTCAGGGTCACCGCCAGGAAGGAGGAGAAGAGCATCGCGAAGGTCTTCGTGTAGGCAAGGGGCTTGAAGAGCCGCCCAGCCTGGGCCTCCAGCGTGAAGACGGGCAGGAACCCGACGGTGATGACCAGCAGCGAGAAGAACAGCGACGGGCCGACCTCCTGGGCTGCCTCAATGATCACCTGCGCCCGGCCTTCCGGACGACCCCGCGCCTCCCAGTCTTCGAGCTTCTTGTGGGCGTTTTCCACCATGATGATCGAGGCGTCGACCATCGCCCCAATGGCAATCGCAATCCCGCTCAGGCTCATGATGTTCGAGGTCACCCCCAGGTAGAACATGCAGATGAACGAGATGAGAATCGCGATCGGGAGCGTCAGGATCACGACCAGCGCCGATGGCAGATGGAAGAGAAAGACGATGCAGACAATGCTGACAGCGATCGAGAGTTTGAGGATCTCCTCCTTGAGGGTGTCGATCGCCCGGCCGATCAGCTCGGAGCGGTCGTAGGTGACGACCACCTTCACCCCCTTGGGAAGGCTCGGTTCGATGTCTCGCTTCAGGCGTTCCTTGACCCGCTCGATGACGTTGAGCACGTTTTCCCCGAAGCGGACGACGACGATCCCGGCCACCACCTCACCCCTGCCGTCGAGGTCCGCGAGCCCCCGCCGGATCTCGGGGCCGAGCTGGATCCGGGCGACGTCCTTCAGATAGACCGGCGTCCCGTTTCCGCTCGCCCCCACGGCGATCTCCTCCAAATCCCGGATGCTCTTGATGTAGCCGCGGCCGCGTACCATATACTCGACGCCGGAGAGCTCGACCACCCTCCCCTCCACATCGCGGTTGCTCTTGCGGACCGCCTCCATGACCTTCGAAATCGGAATGTTGAAAGCGGAGAGACGCACCGGATTGACGGTGATCTGGTACTGCTTGACGAAACCGCCGATGCTGGCGACCTGGGAGACCCCGGGAACGCTTTCGATGGCGAGCTTGAGGTTGTAGTCCTGAAGGGATCGGAGCTGCGCCAGGTCGTGCCTCCCCGTCTCATCGACCAGGGCATAGGAGAATCCCCAGCCGAGGCTCGTGGCGTCGGGTCCCAGGGTCGGGTTGACCTCGGCGGGGAGCTTGTTCTTCACCGCCTGAAGGTATTCGAGGATCCTGCTCCTGGCCCAGTAAATGTCCGTTCCCTCGTCGAAGATCACGTAGATGAAGGAGCTCCCCAGGAACGAGAAGCCGCGGACCACCTGCACCTTCGGCGCCGCGAGCAGCGTCGAGGTGATCGGGTAGGTCACCTGATCCTCGATGAGGTCGGGGCTCCTCCCCGGCCACTCCGTATAGATGATCACCTGGGTGTCGCTCAAATCGGGCAGGGCGTCGAGGGGGGTGTGCTTCAGCGCCCAGATGCCCCAGGCGAGCGACCCCAGGACGAGCAGAAATATGAGGAAGCGGTTTTTGGCGCTGAATTCGATCACTTTGGCGATCATGGTTTTCTCCGTTCCAGGGGCTTCACCCCCCGGAGCTGAGCCTCGGAATCAACGAGGAAGGCTGCGGATGCGGCAACCTTCTCCCCTGCTTTGAGCCCGCGGAGGACCTCCCGGAACCCCTCGGTCCGCGCCCCGAGCACCACCTCCCGCGGCTCGAAGTTGCCGTCCTTCCTATCTACGTAAACGATCTGCCGGACGCCCGTATCGATCACGGCATCGTCGGGGATCGCCAATTTTTTCCCGAGGTCGATTTTAATCTCCACCTCGGTGTACATCTGGGGTTTGATCTTCTCCCCGGGATTGGGGATGGTGAACCGCGCCTTGGCTGTACGCGTCTCTCCGGCCAGAGAGGGGTTAATGAAATCGATCCGGGCGCGGTATTCCTGGCCCGGAGAACCGGCCAGGGCAATGAGAGCCTCCTGGCCCGGACGGATCAGGGGCAGATCCGCCTCGTAGATGTCGGCGACGACCCAGAGCGACTCGATGTCGGCGATGTCGAAGAGCTTCTCCCCCGGCATCACCTTCATCCCCTGCACGGCCATTTTCTGGACAACGTGGCCGTCGACGGGGCTGTAGAGCGTAAGCGTCCGGACGGGCTCGCCCGTCTCCCCGATCCGGCGGATCTGATCCTCCGAGATGTCCCAGAGCCTGAGCCTCTCCCGTGCGGCGTCGGCCAGGGCGGCCGCATCCCGGACCACCATCTTATCGGTGACGCTGGCGGCATCCGGTTTCGGCTCGCGGCTCCATTTGAGGAGCTGGAGGTATTCCCGCTGCGTCGCCAGGAGCTCCGGGCTGTAAAGATCGGCCAGCGGCTCCCCCTTTTTCACGGGGCGGCCGGTGTAATCCACGTAGAGCTTCTCGATCCACCCCTCGAACTTGGTGTTGACCGTCCGGAACCGGCGCTCGTCGTACTCCACCCGGCCGACGGTCCGGATCGTCCGGCTCAGCGGACGGACGGCCACGGCGACGCTCTTCATCCCGATGAGAGGCTGCCGGTCGGCGGGAATCTCCACGGTCGGGGCCTCCACAGCCGGCGCCCCTGGGGCCGGCGCCGCGGAGGTTTTCGTCACGCTCGGCCGAGGTTGTGTTTCCGCCGCCGGTTGCACCGCGGCGGGCGGCCCCCCGCCATGTCCCTCGTGTCCGGCTTCGGGCTTGGCGCCGGTCGCCGTGAGCCCCTGAACCTGTTGGCGAATCTTGTCCGACACCCCCCCGGGGTTCAGGACGAACCCGATTCCCAGCAGGATCAAAATGCCGACCGTAACCGCAATGCCGATGATCATTCTTCGGTTCTTCATAGTCGTTTCCCCGTCATTTCCCCGGCAGGGCCGGTTCGGTCAGCGCCTCGATCCTGGCAACGGCCTTCGCCCGTTCCGTGAGCTGTCCCTGGTAGAGAAGTTCATAATCCAGGTAGGATTTCAGACGGGTGATCACCGTCAGGACGTCGCTTCTTCCCGTCCCGTAGCCCGCAAGGGCCAGGTCGAAATCCTGCGCCGCCTTGGGTATCAGCGCGTTGCGGTACAACTCCATCAGGTTCTCCGCCGCCCGGAACATCGCCAGGTTGTCCCGGATGTTGGATGCGGCCATGAGCCTGGCGGCCTCCCGTTCGTGCTTCGCCCCTTCGAGCGCGGCCTGGGCCTCTCGGACGGCCGGCTCCTGCTTCGTCTTGTAGAAGATGGGGATATTGACGGAGGTTGCGATGCCCCACATGTTCGTATATTCGCCGGGGCGCTGCGCCAAGCTCCCCGTCAGGGTGAAATCGGGATAATATTCCCGCTTGAGCATGTTGACCTTGGCTTCGGCGGCAGCGATCATCCTTTCCCGGTTTTTGATTTCGGGAGACTGTGCATAGGCCTTCCGGATCAGCTCCGCCTCGTCCGAAACGTAGGAATCCAGCGGAACCGGCTCCGGCCTGGCAAACGAGGAGGGTGTTTCGCGTCCGACGGTGAGGCTGAGCATCGCCTCCAGCGACTGGATCTTCTGCTTGAGCATCGCCTCCCGCTCCCGGAGCATGTACTTCTCCGTCTGCGCCATGGCGGCGTCCGCCTGTGAAGCCGTACCCGAGGCATAACGCGCAAGTGCCGCCTCTTCGATCCTCGCGAAGAGAGAACTCCTCTCCGCGACAAGATCCAGGTTCCGATAGATCAGAGCAAGGTCGTAATAGAGCTCCTTGACCCGCACGGCAACCCGCAACCGGAGGGCCTCGTAGGCCTCCCGGATTCCCTCGGCGTCGGCCGCCGCCATGGCCTGCTTCAGTTCACGTTTGCCGAAAAAGGGCAGGGTCTGCGAGACGGAGTACATCCACTGGGCATCCGGCGAATCCCCATAGTTATACCGGGTCAGCCCATCGTTCTGGTAACCGATGCTGACCATCGGATCGGGAAGCCCCCACGCCTGGGTGATCCGAAAATCCGCCGCTGCGATTCGGGACTCAGCGACCCGAAGATCCCGATTGTTCGCCAGCGCCTCCCGGATCAGAGTTTCAAGTGACTGCGTTTCAGCGGAAACCGTTTGGGGAAGCAGCCAAACGACCAGCGCCACGAAGAGCTGGGCGGCCCCCCGGCCGTTTTTGGATATCTTTGAAAAAATCATGGGATATTCCTTCTTGTGAGGGCTGTGCCCCTCTTGAAAAACGGATCCCGGAAGCGAGAATTCGGAGAATCGGTGGAGCGAATGGGATTTTTAGAGAGAGCGGGGTGCTCTGCCTCCGCAGCAGAGCACCCGCAAAGACAACGGTTTGAGAGCCGAAAGCGCCAGTTTCGTCTTTGCAGCAAAGCGAAGAGGACGCTATCGGGCGTCGACGGTATATTTCGCGATGGCCGTCTTCCCGTCCTGGGTGATCCGAACCGACATGTTCCAGGAGCCCCCCATCGAAAGGTCGATCTTCGCCTTGTACTTGCCGCCGTCGATTTTGGCGTCCGCCTTGTTCTCCATCGCCGGCATTCCCGGCATAGCGGGCATCGACGCGATCACCTGCACTTTGGCTTCCGTCACGGCCTTGCCGGCCTTGTCCGTGACGGCAATCTCGATATTATTCGCCCCAACCACCGGGGGATTCTTGTCCATTCGGATGTCCACCGTGTAATCACCCGCCTTCTTCTGCACCGCGTACTCCCCGGCAAACGCCGTCCCAACCATGAAAATCATGCTTACAACCCCAATATACAACCATTTTTTCATTTCCCATACTCCTTTAATCATATTGAATTATTTTATGGTTCTGGTATTCTCCGCTTTACGACAACGCATCCGACCTTTCAGCAGCCCGTTGAAAAAATCGCCGATTCAGTCACAGCCAACTCCTATCCCGATTCAGATCCCCGCCCCCGCTCGAACTCCTCCTCCCTATCTCTGCGCCTGGGTGATCCGGCTGCCCGGCGGCACGCTATGGACGAGCCAAACGTTCCCGCCGATCACCGAGCCGCGCCCGATTGTCACCCGGCCGAGGATCGTTGCACCAGAGTATATCGTCACGTCGTCCTCGACGATCGGATGCCGGTCGATGCCCCGGACGGGATTCCCGTCTTCGTCGAGCTGGAAGCTCTTCGCGCCCAGGGTCACCCCCTGGTAGATGCGGACCCGGCCGCCGATGATGCAGGTCTCGCCGATCACAATCCCCGTTCCGTGGTCGATGAAAAAACGCTCGCCGATGACCGCCCCGGGGTGGATGTCGATGCCCGTTGCACTGTGGGCCGCCTCGGTGATCATCCGCGGGATGATCGGGACGCCGAGGATGTGCAGCTCATGGGCCAGGCGGTAACTCGTGATGGCTAAGATCCCCGGATAGCAGAAGATCACCTCGTCGGGATTGGCGGCCGCGGGATCCCCCTCGTAGGAAGCCTGGACATCCAGGGCGAGTTTTCTCTGCACCTCCGGCAGTTGCCGGAGGAACGCCCCCGTCAGATCCCGGGCCTTCTCGTCGCACTCAGGCAGACATTCCGGCTCCTCCCCGCAGGCGAAGCAGAGCCCCCGCTTGATCTGTTCCTGAAGCGTCCGCCGGATGTGATCGAGCTGCGATCCGACGTGAAACCGGAGGCTCTCCTCTTGGAGCTCGGAAAACCCGAAATAGCCCGGAAAAAGGACGGAACGGAGCCCCTCGACGATCTCGCCGACTGACTGCCGCGACGGGAGCGCCTGGTCCCGCCGCCGTTTCTTCACGCCTGCCGCGCCGCCATTCCCGGGGGTGCAGAGCGCCTCCACCAATTGCGAAAAATCATCGTCACCGGCTTGTCCTGCCGGAACGGCCGTCTTTTCATTCTCGTTTGCTCCCATGATCTTTGAAATTCCTCCTGAGCCCTTCTTAAATCCTTTTAAGACTCACCGTGCCCGCGAAAACAGGCACGGGGCAGATCCATCGCCGTTCATGCCGCCCCGCCTGTGCGGAAGGATGCCCTTTTGCCTCCGACACCCGCGGATCTTTGCCGTTTTCCCCCGGCGACTTCCACGGAATCCCCGGTCCGGACGGTCCCGCCCCGGACCACCCGGGCGAAGACCCCCTCCTTCGGCATGATGCAGTTTCCCACCGCTTTGAAGATGGCGCAGCCGCTGTGGCAGGTCTTTCCGATCTGACTGATTTCCAGGACAACCTCCGCACCAACCTTGAGCCTCGTCCCGACCGGAAGGGTAAAGAGCTCAATCCCCCCGATCGTCAGGTTTTCGGCGAAATCGCCGGGCTTCAGCTCGATACCTTGGCCCTGCATCTTTTCGATGCTCTCTTTGGCCAGCAGGCTCACCTGCCGTGCGATGCCCGCCGCTGCATGGGCATCCCTTTCCAGGCCGTAGTCCGCGATGAAGACGCCCTCCCCGCAGGGCTCCTTTCTCGTTCCGGTCCGTTCACTCCGGCAGACGGCCATGATCGTTCCCCTCATACCCTTCGCTCCATTTTTAGGTGGCCGGGCGAGCCCCACCCCGGCAGACCGATTCTGTCTTCTCCTGCGCAGACGTTCAGCACACGCATTCACCGGCCGATGTTCAGCATCGCCCTGATGCACCGCCGGGCGCGCCCGGCAATCGCGTCGGGCACCTCGATCGGATGCGTCATGTCTTCAAGCGCCCAGAGGATCTTTTCCAGGGACGTCTTTTTCATGTTTGGGCAGAGGACAGACTCCGACACCGGATGGAAGAGCTTGTCCGGATTCTCCTTCTTCATATGGTGGATGATCCCCGGCTCCGTTCCGACGATGATCTCCCGGGCGGATGTCTCTCGCACATACCGACTCATCCCGCCGGTCGAGACGACCTTGTCCGCGATGGCCGCCACCTCGGGTCGGCACTCCGGATGGACCATCACGACGGCCGCCGGATGAAGGTTACGCGCCGCCTCGATATGCTCCGGCAGAATCCGGGCGTGGGTCGGGCAGAATCCCGGCCAGGTAATCAATTCCCTTCCGGTCTTCCTCTCCACGAAGGCCGCCAGGTATTGGTCGGGGACGAAGATGATTTCATTTGCGTCCCGGAGGACCTCTTCGACCATCCGAACGGCGTTGGCCGACGTGCAGCAGAGATCGCATTCCGCTTTAACCTCGGCCGAGGTGTTCACATAGCAGAGAACCTTCGCCCCGGGATGTTCCGTCTTCAGAGCGCGGAGCTGTTCCGCCGTGATCATGTCCGCCATGGGACAGCCGGCGTTCTTGTCCGGCAGAAGGACGGTCTTGGCCGGCGAGAGGATCTTCGCCGTCTCTGCCATGAAATGCACTCCGCAGAAGACGATCACCTCCGCATCCGTCTGTGCGGCCTTGATGCTCAGCCCCAGGGAGTCGCCGACGAAATCGGCGATGTCCTGAACCTCGGGAAGTTGGTAGTTGTGAGCCAGGATAACCGCCCGGCGTTGTTCTTTTAACCGTTCTATCTTTTCAACAAGCGCCACGGAATACCTCCTCAATGATTCCCCCGCCGAGGACGGTTTCCCCGTCGTAGAGCACGACCGATTGCCCCGGCGCAGCGGCCTCCTGGGGCTCCGCGAAGCGGACCGTGATGCGGCCGTCCTTTTCGGAGATCCGGCAGCGCGCGGCCCGGTGGGCGTAGCGGATCTTCGCCTGGGCCTCCTCCGGAAACGAATCGACCAGGCGGTTCACCGGATCTGCGACGAGCCCCTCCGCCCGAAGGTTTGTTTTCCCACCCACAACCAGACGGTTGCGCGGGGCGTCGATCGCGAGCACGTACAGGGGCGCCGGAGAACTCAGCCCCAGTCCTCCCCGTTGACCGATGGTGTAACAGGCGATCCCCCGGTGTTGCCCGAGGATTCGCCCCTCCCGGTCCACGATCTCGCCGGGTTCGATCCCCGCGCCGCGGCTGCGGAGAAACGCGCCGTGACCCTCGGCGGGCATGAAGCAGATGTCCTGGCTCTCCGGCTTGTCAAAGACGGGCAAACCGGCCTGCTCCGCGATGCCCCGCACCTCATCCTTGGCGTACCCGGCGAGGGGAAACCGCACCCGGGGGAGCGCCTCCCGCGGAATCGCGTGGAGGAAATAGGTCTGATCCTTCCGCCGGTCCTTGGGTGTTTTGAGAAGATAGCCTCCCCCGGCGCTTTCAATACGGGCATAATGGCCCGTGGCGAGGCCTTCGAACCCCCAGGCCAGCGCCTTCCTCAGCAGCGAACCGAACTTGATCGCCCGGTTGCAGGTGACACACGGGTTGGGCGTCCGTCCCCGGAGGTACTCCGCGACGAACGGCCCGATGACCTGTTCCTCCAGGTCCGCGGCGAAATCGACGATGTAATGGCGGATCCCGAGGGCCCGGCAGACCTCCTGTGCATCTTCGATTTCCCGGGGACCGCAGCACTTCGCCCGCCCCCCTTCCGCCGGGGCGACGCCGAGGCACATGGTCAACCCCGTCACCTCGTGACCGCCGTCCCGCAGAAGCAGGGCGGCCACGGCGGAATCAACGCCGCCGCTCATGGCAACCGCCAGTTTGCTCATTCGGTTTTCTTTCCCTGACGGGCCATGTAATCGTCGATCCCCGCCGGTTTTGCGCCCAGAAACGCGGCGATCTTCGCCCGCGCCTCTTCCATGGCCGCCCGTGCCTCCTGCCCGTAGCCGCGGAGACTGGAGGGATTCCCGTATATTTCGCCTAAATAGGGCAGCATCGCCTCGACCACCCGTTGATTCTTCGGCACCGTTGCTGCATAATCCATATAGACCGGATTCATCATGGCCTCCTGATGCCCGCCTCTTAATTCTTTTCCCGCCGTTCATTGGGCGGCCTACGCATTAATCTCTACCCGTTTGGTAGTAATTAAATCACTAAAAGGGCGTTGTCAAGGAATTCTCTCACAGGGTGCCATGCTTGTCCCGTCCGACGCCCTATTCCGTCATTCCGGGGCCGGCCCTCACCTTTCCGTTTTTGTTCCCGGACCTTCGGCGGTCCTTTCCCCGGCGTGCGCCCGGTCATCCGGAAGCGACAGCAGAAAGATCGCACTGAGCGCCCGGAGGTTCGGCCAGAACGTGATCGCTTTTTGCCCGTTCAGAAAAGCGGCCTTCTCCACCGCAAATCCCATATCCGCGCAGACCCCCCGGAAATCGCCGATACTGAGGAACCGCACGTTCGGCGTATCGTACCATCGGTAGGGAAGGGAAGGCGTCACGGGCGCCCGCCCGCCGAAAAAGAGCGAGACCCGGGCGCCGATGTGGGCGAAGTTGGGAAACCCGACGATGGCCCGCTCCCCTACACGGAGCGCCTCCCGGAGGAGGAAGGAGGCCTTCCGGACCTCCTGTAGGCTCTGGTTCAGGATGACGTACTCGAAGCAGCGGTCGGGATATTCCGCAAGCCCGATCTCGATGTCGCCCTGGCATACGGAGAGCCCCTTTTTGACGCACTCGTAGATCGCCTTCTCGTCCAGTTCAATTCCCTGGACGCGGGCGTCCTTCTCACGCGACAGCAGGTCGATCAACTCCCCATCGCCGCAACCGAGATCGAGGACGCGGGCCCCCGGTTCGATCCAGTCGAAGATGACCCGGTGATCCGGACGGATATCGTTATCGATGGTTTCCATTCCCGTTTTCCTTCCCGAGATACGTTCTGTCCAGGAAATGGCCGATCAGCGTCGTCTGACCCTCCAACTCCACCAGAAAGGCATCGTGGCCCCAGGTCGATTTCAGTTCGCAGTAGGTCGCATCGACCCGTTTGCGTTTCAGTTGCCGGACGATCTCCTGGGACTGATGCGAGGGGTAGAGCCAATCCGACTGAAAAGAGAGGACGAGAAACCGCGTATCGTCGCCCTTCCCGGCGATCAGCCGGCCGCCCGACAGATCGAAATAGTCCATCGCCTTCGTGATGTACAGATAGGAATTCGCATCGAAACGCTTGACGAAGTTCGCCCCCCGGTAACGAAGGTACCCCTCCACCTCGAAGTCCGCGCCGAAATCAAAACCCAGACGGTCGTTCTTCAGCCTCCGGGAGAACTTCTCCTCCATCGACTTTTCGCTCATGAAGGTGATATGGCCGATCATCCGGGCCACGGAGAGCCCTTTCTCCGGCTGTCCCGTCTCATAGTAATCCCCGCCGCGCCAGGCCGGATCGGCCATTATGGACTGGCGGATCACCTCGTTGAAGGCGATCTGCTGCGGCGAATGTTTCAGCGCCGTGGCGATCGGGATCGCCGACCGGACCCTCTCCGGGCAGGAGGCGACCCACTGGAGGGCCTGCATCCCGCCCATCGAGCC
>JAPLJW010000128.1 GCA_026388365.1 Deltaproteobacteria bacterium
CCTCATCGCCGAATGCCTGCGGCGGGGGGTCTTTCCCCGGGGGGACGAAAAACTCCTCGCGGCCGTGATCGCCCCCTTCGTCTATGACGGGGATCAGGATTTGATCGTGATCCGGAAGGAGCTTCCCGGCCGGCTGACCCGAGCCTACGACCGCGTGGTCAAAACCCTTTCGCCCCTGGCGGAGCGCCTGAAGGCGGGAGGATTTCCCGCCGCCCCCCTCTTTCTCTGGCCGGCGGTGGTAATCTACGAATGGGCGGCGGGCGGCGACTGGAACCGGATCATCCGGAAAGCGGGGATCGCCGACGGCGACATGGCCATGCTGATCATGCGGACGGCCGACAACCTCCGGCAGATCATGTCGCTCCGCGAAACCCATCCCGAAACGGCGGCGTTGTCCGCGGCGGCGCGGGAAGCGATCCTCCGCGAACCCGTCGTTTTCGACTGACCAGGGAAGCGGTCGCTTTCCCCAAAGTCCCCCCGGGTCATGATCCCGAAATGCGGGCGCGCTTTTTTCCGATTCCCTCATTTGCCGCTTGACATGGCCACGAACTCCATTATATAGAACCACCCTCCCGAGGGATGTTAGATGGCGACATCATCGGGTTTTTTAAATTCTTACACATGTCCCCATCGTCTAGTGGCCTAGGACACTGGCCTTTCACGCCGGTAACCGGGGTTCGACTCCCCGTGGGGACGCCAATAATAACATCAGCTGAACCTGCTGCTTCCGGACGAGGAGATCGCCGACCGCTTGAAGGCGCTTCCAAGGCGGCCGGCGCCGATCGATCCCGGTTTTGTCGGCCTCTGCTGCCGTCACTTGGCGCAGGCCGATCAGGTTCCCATTCTGGAGGATTGAAATGCCGCTCCCGAAGATGACCCTCTGCCGGCAGGCTTTTCCCCGCGATACCATCGCAACGCCGGCAGAGACCCTGATATCTCTCATCCAATCGAGCTGGATTCCGGACAAGGTCCGGCCGGGACAGACGGTGGCCATCACCGGAGGCAGCCGGGGGATCGCCGCCATCGTCCCGCTCATGCAGGCGCTCGTTGCGGCGCTTCAGGGACTCGGCGCCCGACCCTTCGCCGTCAACGCAATGGGGAGCCACGGCGGCGCCACGGCGGAAGGGCAGAAACAACTTCTGGCGTCGCTGGGAATGACGGAGGCCGCCCTCAACTGTCCGGTCACGGTCAGCATGGAGGTCGATCCGGTCGGCGAACTGGCGGACGGCTTCCCTGTCCTCTGCGACCGGAACGCGGCCAGGGCCGACCACATCATCGTGATGAACCGGATCAAGGAGCACACGGCAGTCACCGGCCCGGTCCAGAGCGGCCTCTGCAAGATGTGCACCGTGGGGCTGGGCAAGGTGGAGCAGGCCTCCCGCCTCCACCGCTACGGCCCGTCCCGCATGGGAAAGATCATCCAGGAGGTCGCCTCGACGCTGGCCCGTCGGGCACCGGTACTGGCCGGGATCGGCATCGTGGAGAACGCCTATGGCGAGGTGGCAAAACTGGAGCTTGTCCGACCGGAGGAGTTCCCCGCGACGGATGCGAGACTCCTGCAGGAGGCCTTCCGTCTCACGGCAAAATTGCCCCTTTCCGAACTTGACCTCCTCATCGTCGAGGAGATGGGCAAACGTTACAGCGGCGCAGGCCTCGACCCCCATGTCATCGGGCGTTTGCGCATCTGGGGCGAGCCGGAACCGGAATCTCCCCGAATCGCGCGCGTGGCCATCCTGGGGCTCGATCCCTCTTCCCACGGAAACGCCCAGGGCGTCGGCCTCGCCGATCTGATCACGCAGCGGCTCTTCAACGACATCGATCTGGCGATCACTTACAAGAACACCCTCACCAGCACCTACGTCCAGCGGGGGATGATCCCCATCATCGGCGGCACCGACCGGGAGACGATCGCAAACGCCGTCTATTCCATCCCGCTGGTCCGCGGGAATAAGCTCCGGATAGCCTGGATCAGAAATACGAACCAATTGGAAGAGATCGCCCTCTCCCCGGGAGCGCTCTCCGGTTGCGGACATGAGATGTCCCTCGAAATAATCCGCGAGATCGACTGGGAATTCAACGAAAAGGGCCTTTTAATCCCCTGGGAAAAGAAGTGAAAATCGGTTAACCGAGGAAAGATCATGCACGCAAAAAACGTTTGCCCGCCCCCGACATTTGCCGCCGGGGATAAGAGACATGGTTTTCAAATCCTCCGGGTGGAGCAGATCCCGGAAATCCGGGTCACCGCTTATGAAATCGAACACGTAAGGACCGGGGCGAAGCTCCTGCACCTCCACTGCGACGACCGGGAGAATCTCTTCTCCATCGGCTTCCGGACGCCGCCCAGGGATTCGACCGGCGTCCCTCACATCCTCGAACATTCCGTTCTGGCCGGCTCCGAACGCTACCCCCTCAAGGACGTCTTCAACGAACTCCTCCGGGGAACGCTCCAGACCTTCATCAACGCCTTCACCTATCCCGACAAGACGATCTACCCTGTCGCCAGCCAGGAGAAGCGCGACTTCTTCAACCTCGCCCGCGTCTATGCCGACCTGGTCCTCCGGCCGCGCCTGCTGCGGGAGACCTTCCTCCAGGAAGGCCACCACCTCGAGTTCGACGAAAAGGGAGAATTGGCCGTCTCCGGGATCGTCTTCAACGAGATGAAGGGGGCCTACTCCTCGCCGGAGGCCCTGATGTACAAGGCCATTCAGGAAAACCTCTATCCGGAGACCCCTTACGCCTGCGACTCCGGGGGCGATCCTGAGAGGATTCCCGACCTGACGTACGATCAGTTCCGGGCATTCCACCGGACCTTTTATTCGCCGACGAACGCCCGCCTCTTCCTCTCCGGGGACATCCCGACGGAAGAGCACCTCGCCTTTCTCGCGGAGATCCTCGCCGGCTTCGACCGCGTCGCAGTCGATTCCTTCATTCTCATCCAGCGCCGATGGACAGATCCCCGGGCCATTCACGGCTATTTCCCCATCGACCGGGAGGATAAATCAGAGGGGAAAACCACGGTGAACCTGGCCTGGATGACGGCGGAAAACACCGCCGGCGAGACGGCGATGCTGCTTGCGATCGTCGCCGATCTGCTCGTCGGCAGCGCCGCATCCCCTCTCCGGAAGGCCCTCATCGATTCGGGTCTCGGGGAGGACCTCTCGCCGGTCACCGGCCTGGAGCGGGACCTCAGGCAGATCGCCTTTGCCGTCGGCCTGCGCGGGACCGATCCGGACAGGGCCCCGAGGATCGAGACCCTGATTCTTGACACGTTGCGCGATACGGCTGCCGGAGGTTTCGACCGGGAACTGATCGAAGGCACCCTCCACCAGGTGGAATTCCACGGACGGGAGATGGTCCGCGGCAGCTACCCCTACGGGATCGTCCTGATGGGGCGGGCCTATCACACCTGGCTCTATGACGGGGATCCCTTGACGGACATGAATTTCCCCCGCACGATCCTTGAAATCCGCCGAAAATGGGAGACCCATCCCGCCCTCTTCCAGGAGGTGGTGCGGCAATGGTTCCTCGACAATCCCCACCGCCTCCTCTCCGTCATGGAACCGAGCCGGACCTTCCAGGGGGAGCGGGAGCAGAAGGCTCGGGAACGGTTGGCCCGTCTCGCGGCCTCCCTGACCGAACCGGAAAGGGAGCGGATCCGTCAGGAAACCCTGCTTCTGAAACGGTTCCAGACGGAACCGGACCCCCCGGAGGCGGCTGCGACCCTGCCGAAGCTCCAGATCGGCGACATATCCCGCGAGATCGAAACGATCCCCACGGAGAGGGGGGCCACGGACGGCGTCCCGGTCCTCCGCCATGAACTCTTCACGAACGGGATCGCCTACCTCGATCTGGCCTTCGACGTCTCCGACATCCCCGAGGAATTGCAACCCTATCTGCCGCTTCTGGGAAAGCTCACCGTTCAGATGGGGGCGGCGGGACTCTCCTACGAAGCGATGGCGAAGCGGATCTCGCTGCGGACCGGCGGCCTGGGCGTCAATCTTGCTGCCGGTTCCACCGCCGACGGCAAGGAAAACTGGCAGAAGATGGTTTTCTCCGTCAAGGCCCTCTACCGGAATACGGATGAGGCGATCGGGATCGTCCGGGATATCCTGACGGAAGGGGATCTGACCGACACCGCCCGGATGCGGGAGCTGATTTTCGAAAAGAAAAACGGTCTCCACGCCTCGGTCATCCCCTCGGGCCATATCTTCGCCCAGATGGCGGCGGCGGCGAGCCTTTCCCTCCCGGCCTGGCGGACCGAACAATGGCACGGGAGAACCCAGCTCCGTCTCATCACGGGCACGGCCGACCATCTGGACGATCTTCGGGAGGAGCTCCGGGAAAAGCTTGCACGTCTCCGAAAGATCGTCTTTGTCCGGCGAAGGCTGGTCCTGAATATGACGGCCGACGCGAAGGGGCTGCAAGGGCTTGCCACAGCGGCCGCTGCGCTGATCACGGCCCTGCCGACCGGAAATCCGCCTGCAAAACCGGAGATGCAAAACCGCCGCCCCGCCCACATCGGAATCGCCATCCCCGCCGAGGTCTGCTATGTCGCCAAGGTCCTCGCGGCGCCCCCCTATGCCGATCCGCTTTCCGCCCCTCTTTTCGTCCTGGCGAGACAGCTCTCCAACGGCTATCTCTACCGCCATATCCGGGTTCAGGGTGGGGCCTACGGGGGGTCCTGTCGCTATGAACCGGTCAGCGGCCTGTTCGCCTTCCTCTCGTACCGGGACCCCCATCTGGAGGAAACCATCGATATTTATCGGAATGCCGTGGATTTTGTCAGCGACAATCCAGTCCCCCGGGAAGACCTGGAAAAGGCCGTGATCGGCACGATCGGCGCCCTTGACCGGCCCCTGGACCCAGCCGGGAGGGGTTACACCGCCCTGATCCGGGAGTTTTCCGGGCTGACCGATCCGATGCGCCGCCGCTTCCGGGAAGAGGTCCTCGCCGTCGATCCGGAACGCCTGCAGGAGACCGCCCGGCGCTACTTCCCGACGGTATCGGGAGCCGCGATTTTCGCCGTCTGCGCGCCGGAGGAGCGGCTCCGGAAGGCCAATGAGGTTCTGGAAGTGAAGCTGGAGATTGAGAAATTGATGTGATTCCCATTACTTATGATGCACGATGAGGCCGACCAACGCCAGCAGGACGATGACGGCGCCGATGCTGAAATAGAGGACGGTGTAACCGGTCAGCTTATTTACTCCCTGAGCGACGAAGAGGTCGAAGTTGGCGACATAACCCCAGTAGAGCGTGAAACCGTAGTTGATAAACAGGGCCACTCGGAGGCGGCCGATGAGCACGGCCATCGTGCTCAGGCCCAGGAGCAGGATCAGTTGAAACGTGGGAACGGTCAATTGCGTGGACGTAATGATTTCCATGGTGTTATCTCCTTCAATCATGATGGCTGATCAAGGCCTTGCGGCCGATATCCGATCGTATTATCTTTATTCTGACCGGGGATGTCAACGAAATTTCGTCCCCGGTTTTTTACGAGAAAAAGGAGAGGCATGCTCCCTCCCAGCCCCGGGAGCGAAGGGGTGAAAACGATAACCCATAGACATGGGCGAGAACTTCCGGGGGCGTTAGACCCTTGCATTTCCCTGAAAAATCCGGTAAGGGTCCCGTAAAACCCGTCACAGGAGGCAAGGACACAATGAAGGCTCTGGTCACCTACTACTCCCAGACCGGCAACACCGAGAAGGTCGCACGCGCCATCTACGAAGCGATTCATATCGAAAAGGAACTCCTTCCCGTTCAGGACGTCAAGAACACACAGGGCTACGACATCATCTTCGTGGGATTCCCCGTCCACGCTCACAGCGTTCCCGCCAAGCTCCTCCCCTTCTTCAAAGGTCTGCCCGACGGACAGAACATCGCCTTCTTCTGCACCCACGGCTCGCTCCGGGGCGGCCATCTGCCACAGCAGGCACTGCAACACGCCATCGGTCTCTCCACCCGGGCGAAGATCCTCGGCACGTTCGGGGTCAGGGGCAGTGTGGATGCAAAGATCATCGAGGCGCTGATCAAACAAGCGGAACACCGGGCCTGGGCGGAAGAGGCGCAGGGGGCGTCCGGACATCCCAATGAATCGGATCTCACCGACGGGAAGACATTCGCCCGGGAAATCCTGGCAAAGGTCGGCCGTTAGAAAACCCTTCCCCCGCGACCCGTCCGGCCGGGCGCCTGTCCCGGCCCGCGCCGCCCTTCCCCCGCGACCCGGAGCAAACCGCAGAGAGCCTTTAAGGAGGGAGAGATATGAAGAGATTTGCATTCCTGGGTGTCCTGTTCATTTCCATCGTTATTGCTCTGCCGGCATGGGCCTGCACGGTTACGGTCACGGGCAAAAAAGCCACGCTGGACGGTTCGGTGATGGTTTCGCATTCCGATGATGGTCTAAGTGACGCCCGCATGATTTACGTTCCCGCCATGAATCACAAGCCCGGATCCTTGCGGCCGGTCTTCTATGCCCACTATGCCCTGGATTATAAACCGCAGTGGGGCGCCAGCGAAACGCAGCGGATCATGACCCGGGATCGGGGACCGGGTTACGACACGCCCGGGGTTCCTCCCAGCGTGCCCCTGGGATACATCCCCCAGGCGCCCCATACCTATGCCTACTTCGACACCAACTACGGGATTATGAACGAACATCAGCTTTCCATCGGAGAATGCACGGACAAGGCCAAGGTCCATCCGGAGCCCGAGGCCGGCAAGCGGATCTTCTACTCCGCAGAGCTGTCCCGGGTGGCTCTGGAGAGATGCAAGACAGCCCGCGAGGCGGTCAAACTGATGGGAGAGCTGATCGAGAAGTACGGCTACTTCGGGACGGGTGAAACCCTGGTCGTGGCAGATCCCGAAGAAGGATGGGTCATGGAGATGTGCGGCTACGACATGAACGGCACGGATGGGGTCTGGGTGGCGCAACGGGTTCCCGATGACGGGTTTTTCGTGGCCGCCAACCAGTTCCGCATCCGCAACATCCGCAAGGGCGCCGGCGACATGATGTACTCCGCCAATATCTTTGAAGCGGCCGAGAAGAAAGGCTGGTGGAAACCCGAGAGTGGAGACCTCGACTGGACAAGCGTTTATGGGGACGGCGAGTTCCATCACCCCTACTATTCCCTGCGGCGGGTCTGGCGCGCCCAGTCCCTGATTGCCCCGTCCCTCAATCCGCCTGCATGGGTGGAGGGTCCTTTCACTAAAAAGTATCCGTTCACCGTCAAACCCGACAACAGGCTGACGGTGGAGAATATCTTCGCCATCCATCGCGACAACTATGAAGGGACCGAGTTCGACATGACCCAGGGACTGGCGGCCGGGCCATTCGGCGATCCCAACCGCTTTGAAGGGCAGGCCGAAGGCGTGGCGGACAAGGAAGGACGCCTGACGCCGTTGAAAGGAGAGTTTGAGCGGCCGCTGAATATCTACCGGACGGTTTACACCTATGTCAATCAATCCCGAAGCGGGCTTCCCGACGCCATCGGCGGGCTCACCTGGTTCGGACCGGACCGGCCCGCCACGGCGGTTCTCATGCCTTTTTACGCAGGTGCAACGGATCTGCCCGCCTGTTTACAGAAGGCGGATATTCTCAAGTTCGACAAGGGGAGCATGTGGATGGCGTTTAACTATGTTGCCAACTACGCCATGCTCAAGTATTCCTACATGATCAAGGATATAGCCGGTGTGCGAGACGGATTCGAAGCCCGTGCCTTCGGGAAGCAGAAGGAATTGGAGCGACAGGCGAACGACCTGTGGCAGAAAGGGGATCAGGAAGGCGCCCGAAAGTTCCTGACCCGCTATTCGGATGAAAACGCTTCCGCCGTGCTTCAGGAGTGGTGGAAACTGTCCGAGCATCTCTATATCAAGTACAATGACGGTTATCTCAACACCAAGGCCGGCATCGCCCAAGCGGTGTTCTACCCCGCCTGGTGGCTCAAACAGGTCGGATATGAGAATGGCCCTACGAGCTACGAAAAGCCTGCAACCGCGAAATGATCCTTGGAACCATGATGCACGAGCGGCAAAGCCTGATGAACTCGTAAAAAATCCCCCAAACGGTCATACCGGCGAATCCCGGTTCTGATAAAAGCGATGGATTTAGGATACAGAAATTTTCCTGACGGATGATTAACTTCCGGGTCAAACCTCTGTCCGAGAGTTACTTTTTCCCGGGGATGTTCTGTAGGCTCAGTATCCGCTGGATTCGCTCCTCGATGGTTTTATCACTCCCGCCTTTCCATTCCATGATCTGCAGGATCACCCCGGCCGAATCCCGGGGCCGCAAAACCACTTCGCTGCGGTTAGAAAATTCGTCCCGCAGGGGGATTTTGAACCCTTTGCCTTCGACCTCCGTAATGAATTCCCCCAGGTTATCCACCTCCAAACCCATATGGTGCATGCCTTCCCCATGTTTGGCGATATGCTGGTTGAGAAAACCATCCGGGTCCAGGGATTGGATCAGACTCACAATATTTTCACCGAGTTGGACATAAGAGACTTTGACGGGTCCTGCTTTTTCATTGAGGATTTCGGTGCGAATGGGAACGGCATTCAGCAATTTCACAAATTGCTCGGTTGCCTGGTCCGCATCTTTCACCGCAATCGCCACATGATCGATTCTCTTAATCTTAGCCATTTTTCTTCTCCTTAATTCTCTGTTTTGTCAGGCCTTGAAGAAGTTTTCCAAAGATCAAGGGTGCGGCGGGTTTTTGACGGCCCCCCATATTTTCTTCATCCGTCGGCCAGGGTTTTAAAGAAATCTCGCCCCTTGCTCTTTAAGTACTCTTTTGCCTGGTCGGGATATCTTAAGGTGGAACCGCTTGTCAAGACAATTTGTCGATAAAATCTCCTGTCAAGTAAATCTACTTGACATGCAAGGCCCACCGTCGTAGCGTTGTTAGAAAGAAAAGTTATTTCTGATCAATTCATGAAGGAGGTTGACCTATGATAACAAATCGATACGCATTCGTAGCTACCGTGATTGTTGCCACTTTACTGCTCGCGGGTTGCCAGACGGCACAAAAGTCCGGGAGCACTGCGAATGCAGCACCCCCTGCAAAAGTAGAGTCCCCCAAGGATACGCAGACGGTCAAGGGCATCGATGGTTGGGAAGGCGAGATTTCCGGCAAGCCGGCGCCGGGCAGCAAATTCACCAAACTGAAGATCGGAATGGGTATGAAGCAGGTGACCGATCTGATCGGCCAGCCCAACGATCAGGGCACCTATGTAACCGGCAAGGCTTGGATCCCTTTCTACTACGGCAGTGACCGTTACCGCCACGAGTTGGTTTACAAGAGCCAGGGCCGCCTGATCTTTTCGGGTGGCTCTGCGGGCAATTACTCCTCGGGCAACTTGACCTCAATCATTCACAACGCCCAAGAAAGCGGATACCGCTGAGTCGAATGCGTCCACACCGGCAACGTCGTCGCAGACCATGACGCTGAATTTCTGACCCCTGTTCCAGGGCCAGGGGTCAGTGTCAGACCGGCAGGTGGGGCAGAAAGCGCGCTTCCCGGCGCGCTCGGTATTCCGAGAAGATGCAACGGTCATTAAGGATATGCATGAACCGGATGAACCCTAACAGAACCCCGGAAGTGGACCTTCCGGGGTTCTGTTTTTTATGTTCAAAGCAACTCGGGCAGTTTCTCCAGAGCCTTCTCCAGGAACTCCGGGTTCGGACCGCCCGCCTGGGCCATGTCGGGCCGGCCGCCGCCCTTCCCGCCGACGAGCGGGGCGATCGACTGGATGATCTTTCCCGCATGGTACCGGTCGGTCAGATCTTTCGTGACCAGGCAGAGGAGCATCGCTTTCCCGTCCGCCCGGCTTCCCAAAAGAATGATTCCCGAATGGAGCCGGTCGCGGAGCTTGTCGCCGAAATCCCGGAGGGTTTTGACGTCGGTGGCCTCCACAACGGTCGCCAGGACCGCAACCCCGTTGATCTGCCGGACGCGCCCCATCAGATCGCCGGAATCCTTCGCCGCCAGTTTGCCCTTAAGCGCTTCGATCTCCCTCTCCAGATCTCGTTCGCGCTTGAGGTGCATCTCCGCAACGGCAGCAGTTCCAACTGTTCCGGATGTCCCAGATGTCCCAAAGAGACTGGTCTTATATAGCGAAGCCGTCTTCCGGAGTTCCTTCTCCAACTTCTGCAGATAGGCGACGGCCCCGCGGCCCGTCACCGCCTCGATCCGGCGGACGCCGGCGGCCACAGCCGTTTCATGGATGATCTTCAGGAAGCCGATGTCGCCGGTTCTTGCCACATGGGTCCCCCCGCAGAACTCGCTGCTGAATCCGGCCATCCCGACCACGCGGACCGTCTCCCCGTATTTCTCGTCGAAGACCGCCGTCGCCCCCGTCTTCACCGCCTCCTCGAGGGGCAGGACAACCGTCACTACGGGGACGTTCGCCCGGATCATCCGGTTGGCGAGTTCTTCGACCTTCGCCAGTTCCTCCTCCTCGATCTTCGAAAAATGGGTGAAATCGAAGCGGAGCCGTTCAGGGTTCACCAGGGAACCGGACTGCTTGACATGCTCCCCGAGGACCTGCTTCAGCGCAGCCTGAAGGATGTGGGTGCCGGAATGGTTGGCCTCAATCGCCCGCCGGATCTCGTCATCCACCTTCAGGAGGACATCATCCCCCGTCCGGATCTTTCCCTTTCGCATCCGGCCGACATGGCTGATCAGTTTGTCGAGGGGCCGCTTCGCATCCGTGACCTCGAAGCAAAAACCGTCGCCCTCGATCACGCCGGTATCGCCGACCTGGCCGCCGATCTCCCCGTAGAAGGGGGTTCTGGAAACAATGACCTCCGCCTCATCCCCTTCCCCTACCTCATTCGCGGGCTGCCCCTGTTTCAGCAGGGCGGACACGTGCGAGTCGCCCTTCGTAACCCCGTCATGGCCGACAAACTCCGTAACGATTCCCTCAACCGAGAGGCGGTGGTATACCTCGGAGATCGCCTCCTGGCCGCTTCCCTTCCAGGATTCGCGCGCCTTTTCCCGCTGGGCGTCCATCGCTTTTTCAAATCCCTCCATGTCCAGCGAAAGCCCGTCCTTTTTGACGATATCCGCCGTGAGGTCGGTGGGAAAACCAAAGGTGTCGTAGAGCTTGAAGACGATCCCGCCGGGAATCATCCGTTTCCCGGCCGCCTTCAGGGCGGTCACCTCCTCCTGGAGGATCCGGAGGCCGGCGTCGAGGGTCTCGATGAAACGCTGCTCCTCGCTCTCCACGACCTTCCGGATAAAAGAGGCCTTGTCAACCAGGTCTGGGTAGGCATCCTTCATCTCGTTGATCACGACCCCGCACACCTCGTTGAGGAAGGGGCGGTCCATGCCGAGGAGTTTCCCGTGGCGCGCCGCCCTCCGGAGGATCCGCCGGAGCACGTAGCCGCGCCCCTCGTTGCTCGGCAGAACGCCGTCGCCGATCAGGAAGGCCACGGCGCGGCTGTGGTCGGCGATGACGCGGATGGAGATATCGTCTTCCCCGCTCCGTTTGTAGGTCCGGCCGCTGATCTTCTCGATGAAGCGGATGATTCCCGTGAAGAGGTCGGATTCGTAGTTGCTCGTCACCCCCTGGATGACAGCGGCCAGCCGCTCCAGCCCCATCCCCGTGTCGATATTCGGCTTCGGCAGGGGGGTCAGCTTCCCGGAGGCGTCGCGGTCGAACTGGGTAAAGACCAGGTTCCAGATCTCGAGGTGCCGATCGCATTCGCAGTGCACGTCGCACGTGGGTTTCCCGCAGCCCGTCTCCTCCCCCTGGTCGTAGAGGATCTCGGAGCAGGGACCGCAGGGACCGGTCTCTCCCATCATCCAGAAGTTGCTCTTCTCCCCCATTCGGACGATTCGCTCCGCCGGCACCCCCGCCTCGTCGTGCCAGATCCGGAAGGCCTCGTCGTCGTCTTCATAGATCGTGATCCAGAGTTTCTCTTTCGGTATCCCCATGGTCGCGGTGAGGTACTCCCATGCCCAGGCGATCGCCTCTTTTTTGAAGTAATCGCCAAAGGAAAAATTTCCGAGCATCTCGAAGAAGGTGTGGTGGCGCGCGGTAACGCCGACGTTCTCCAGGTCGTTGTGCTTTCCCCCGGCCCGGACGCTCTTCTGGGAGGTCGCCGCCCGCCGGTATCCCCGGTCCTCCAGCCCCAGAAAGCAGTTCTTGAACTGCACCATCCCCGAATTGGTGAAAAGGAGTGTCGGGTCGTCTTTGGGAACGAGGGAGGAACTGGCCACCCGCGTATGACCCTTTCCCTCGAAGTATTTCAAGAAACTCTCCCGGATCTCACTCCCCGTCATCGCCATGGAACCCTTCCTCCTCTGTTTTTTTCAGTGTCTTCAAAATGAGGCCCGCGGGAAATCCCTTCCCCATCAGACCTCTGGCCAGTCTGGCCTTTTCCCGATTGTTGAGCGCGGCGACCGGCCTTCCCCGGATCTTCTTCCGGAGCAACCGCTCCGCCGCCTCCTCCTCGCCGAGTTCCCCGCGGACTTCCGCGATCACCCGCGCAGAGAGCCCCGCATCGATCCCCCTCTCCCGGAGGTCGAGGACGATCCGCCGGTCTCCGGCGAGGCGGCTGACCGCAAGCACCCGCGCCCGCTGCCTCGCGAACGCCTCGTCGTTCAGATAGCCGAACTCCCGGCATCGCCGGATTACCTGCTCGACAACCTCACCCGCGAAACCGCCCGCGTGCAGTTTTGCGCGCAATTCCTTTTCGCTGTGCGCCCGGAGGGTCAGGAGGCGGAAGGCCTTTCCTTCGGCCCGGCCGAGCTCGCGGTCCTCGTTCATATCCTATTTCGGTTCTTCCTTCACAACGGCAACGGCCTTCGGCTTCAGACCCAGCTTCTCGCGGACCTCCGCCTCGATTTGCGCCAGGATCTCTCCGTTTTCCTTCAGGAAGGTCCGGGTGTTGTCCCGTCCCTGGCCGAGACGCTCCCCCTTGTAGGAGTACCAGGCGCCGCTCTTCTCAATGATGCCTTTGTC
>JAPLJW010000105.1 GCA_026388365.1 Deltaproteobacteria bacterium
CAGACGACGTGGGGCTTCTGGAGAAAACCGATGCGCCAGACATTTGGCGAGGCGGTCTATTCGATGCTGCAACTGCTGCCGGAGAGGGAACAGAAGGAAACCTATGATAAGTTCGTCTATGAATCCGGGAGGGCGGCGTTTGAAATCGGCTATTGGCTCTGCGACTCCAGGGGTGCGTCAAGGATTGATGAGTCCAAAGTGACCTGCCCCGTGTTGGTGGTTGCCGGCGCCCATGACCACATCACCCCTGCATCGGTTGTCCGCCGAGTGGCGAGGAAATACAAGGCCGTATCGACCTACAAGGAATTCGAGAATCACGCCCACTGGGTCGTAGCCGAGCCTCGGTGGCAAGAGGTCGCCGAATATGTCGGCGGCTGGCTCAGGCCGCTGCGGACGGCATCTTGAGAGGAGTATAAGTGTAACTCAGCTTGATAAGTCGTGTCTAACTTGGCAGGGGAAGATTCCCGGCGCAAGCGCCGGCCGCAAAGCCCCCGCCGTTATGTATTGAGTCGCTGCACTGAACAGGTCATTCCAATGAACGAACTGCTTATCCGCCATGCGGAGCCATCCGACTATCAGCCGATCATCACCGTTCTCAATGATTGGTGGGGTGGACGGCGAATGTCCGATATGCTGCCCAAGCTATTCTTTGTGCACTTTCAGCCCACCAGTTTCGTGGCCGAGCACAACGGCCGGATCGTGGGGTTTGTCATCGGGTTCGTCTCGCAAACTTTTCCCGAAGAGGCGTATATTCATTTTGTCGGCGTACATCCGGAGTTCCGAAAAACCGGTTTGGCGCGAGCGCTGTACGAGCGGTTATTTGCCGCTGCAAGGAAACTGGGTTGCCGCACGGTTCGGTGCGTTACTTCGCCGGCCAATAAAGGCTCCATCTCGTTCCATCGCCGCATGGGCTTTTCCGCTAAGGACAGCGAAAAGATCGTCGACGGCATCCCCGTCGTCGAAGGGTATGACGGAAAGGGTGAGGACCGCGTGCTGTTCTCCAAATTCTTGGGCGTTGGGCACAGTTGAACTCCATGTATAACACCCGGTGAAGGGGGAAAGGCACCGACCGACCTCAGGCTTGGACAAGGCAGGCCGATGAAACCCGTGCAGAAGAGGAAAGGAGAGGAAATGACCCGGAACGAAGCGGAAGAACTGCTTAAAAGGTACGTCAAAAACGAACGGATGCTGGACCACAGCATCGCCTCCGAGGCGGTCCTCCGGGCCCTCGCCCGGCGGCTCGGCCGGGACGAGGAGAAATGGGGGCTCGCCGGGCTCCTCCACGACATCGACATCGAGGTCGTCGGGGGCGATCTGACCCGCCACGGTCTGGAGGCGGTGCGGATCCTGATGGAGGCGGGGATCGATCCGGAGATCGTTGACGCGGTGAAAATGCACAACGAGGCGGTCTGCGGGGCCGCGCGGAGCAAGGAGTTCCAGCACGCCCTCGCCGCCGGTGAGACGATCACCGGCCTGATCGTGGCGACGGCCTTCGTCTATCCGGACAGGAAGATCGCGAGCGTCAAGGTGAAATCGATCACGAAGCGGATGAAGGAGAGGGCCTTTGCGGCCTCGGTGAACCGCGACACGATCCGGGAGTGCGAGAAGATCGGCCTGCCGCTCGACGAGTTTGTGGAGATCAGCCTTGCAGGCATGCGGGGGATCGCCGACCGCATCGGGCTCTAAAAGACCACCGCTCAATGGAAAATCGGACCCCGGAAGCGCGCATGGGAGATTTTTCGGGGCTCCCTGCCCCCGCAGCGGAGCGCCCGCATAGACGACTGTTTGAGCGCGAAGCGCGAGTTTCGTCTTTGCAGTGAAGCGAGGAGGCGCAGGGTCGAAAAATGTCCAGCGCGCGGAGGGATCACGATTTCCAAAGGTCTCGCGGGATGAGGGAACGAAGCAGACGGGCGTTTTGGAAGCAGCCCGCCCACGAGGCGGGACTTGCGGGATGCGCCCCCGGTCAACGGCCCTGTCAGCGGATCCGGCGCTTCAGCTCCTGGATGAGGGTCGTGCAGATCTGGCTTGCGTCGGAAACGATCGCCACGTCGGCCCGCTTCATCATCGCCGCGTTCGGGTTCTTGTTCACGGCGATGATAAACTTTGCATCGTTGCAGGCGGCGGTGTGCTGGATGGCGCCGCTGATCCCAAAGGAAAAGAGGATCTGCGGACGGATCTGCTTTCCCGCCTGGCCGACCAGGGCGTTATGATCCGCCCAGTCGGCATAGACGACGGGACGCGTCGCGCCGACTTCGCCGCCCAGAAGCTCCGCCAGTTCGAAGAGCTTCGCGAATTTCTTTTTGCCCCCCAGACCGCGGCCGCCGCAGACGACGACCTTCGCGTCCTCCAACTTCTGATCCCGCTGAGGGCAGCGCTCCGACCGCATCAGGCGGACCCGGTCGGCGGGAAGGGACTTCGGCAGGGGAACCTTCACCACCTTGCCCGTCCGGGATTTGTCGTGGGGGATCTCCTGGAAGGTTCCCGGCCGGACCGTGGCCATCTGGGGCCGCCGTTCCGGGGTGACAATCTCCGCCACGAGGTTTCCGCCGAAGGAGGGGGCGATCTGGACGAGAAACCCCTCCGAATTGATATCCAGGCCGATGCAGTCGGCGGTGAGGCCGGTTTCCAGCCGCTTGGCCAATCGGGGGGCGAACTCCCGCCCGAAGGTGGTGGCTCCGATGAGGATGATCTCCGGCTTCTCCCGTTTGACCAGGCGCTCCATCAGGAGCGTGTAGGTCTCCATGCTGTAGGCGTCCAGCCGCGGATCGTCCGCCAGGTACACCTTGTCGGCGCCGTGGGCGATGTACTCTCCCACGACCCCGCAAAAGGTGGGGTTGAAGGAGACCGCATCGCCCCGCCACTCGTCCGTCCTGTACCCGAAGACCACGCCGCAAACCTCGGCGTCGATCTTGGCGGCCAGCTCCTTTGCCCGGGAGAGGAGCTGGAGGGTCACGCGATTCTGAAAATAATTCCGGTAGTCGCCGAAGACCCAGATGGCCCGTGGTTTTGTGGTCATTTTTTCTCCGTTTTCAAGTCCTTGCCGATTGCGCCGCCGATCTTGTCGTCGAAACGCTCGAAGAGCTGCTCCACGATCCTTTTGGGCGCGCCGGTCAGGACGATGTTCTTCTTCCCCGCCGTTGGCGAATAGACGTTAAGGATCTTCGTGGCGGACCCTTTGACCCCGATCCGCTCCGGGTCGAGGCCGATCGCCACCGCATCCAGGAGAACGATATCCGCCCCGTCGAACGCGGCCTGGAGGCCGCCCAGAGACACATGACGGGTGGCGAACCGTCCGGTGGTCACAGTGACCAGACCGGGAAGATCCATCTCCAGCGTCTCGAGAAAATTGTCGGAATGCCGCTGCATCCGGACCGTGCGGCCGGAGATCTCCAACTCGTCCACATAGGCCACTCCGGGGATGCCCAGTTCCTCGGCGAGTTGAGGACCCACCTGGGCGGTTTCGCTGTCGCTCGTGGAATAGCCGCAGAGGACGAGATCGAACCCCGGGCAGGCCTTCCCGATCGCCCGGGCGAGCGTATAGGAGGTCACGGAGGTGTCCGCGCCGGCCATTTTCCGGTCACTCAGCAGGATGCCGCGGTCCGCGCCAATGGCGATCGCCTCGCGGAGGACCTCTTCGGCCATCGGCGGTCCCATCGTGATCGCGACGATCTCTCCTCCCACCGCCTCTTTGATCCGGAGGGCCGCATCGAGGGCCGAACGGCAGGCGGGGTTCATCATCCCCTCCGCCAGATCCCGCTGAAGGGTCCCCGTCGCCGGGTCCCAGGGGAGTTCGGAGACCATCGGCACCTGTTTGATGCAAACGACCAGCTTCAGCATGTTCTATGTCCTCTGGGCGAGCACCGCGCGGGAGATGACGATCCGCAGGACCTCGCTCGTCCCTTCATAAATTTCCGTCACCTTTGCGTCCCGGAAATAGCGTTCCACGTCATACTCCTTGCTGTAGCCGTACCCTCCGTGGATCTGGACGGCCGTGTTCGTCACCCGCGTCGCAAGCGCGCTGCAGCAGAGCTTGGCCATCGCGGCCTCCGCCCCGAAGGGCCGCCCCGCATCCTTCACAGCACAGGCGCGGTAGAGGAGGAGGCGTCCGGCATCGATCTCCGTCGCCATGTCGGCGAGGTAGTTCTGGATGGTCTGGAACGAGGAAATGGGCTTCCGGAACTGCTGCCGCTCCTTGGAGTAACGGACCGAATCCTCGAAGGCGGCCTGGGCAAGTCCCAAGGCCTGGGCGGCGATGCCGAGGCGGCCCGTGTCGAGGGTTTCCAGGCCAATTTTGATTCCGTCACCGGGACGACCGAGCAGGTTTGTCTCCGGGACGCGGCAATCTTCCAGGAAGAGGGAGGAGACGGGGTTCGCCCGCATTCCGCAGAGATCTTCGATTTCGCCCACGGCAAAGCCGGGGTTGTTCTTCTCCACGATGAATACCCCGGCGCTCCGCTGGGGGTTCTGCGTGTCCGTGATCGCAAAGATGAGCGCCTCCACACCGCCCGCATCGGAGCCGGCGTTGGCCTCGGTCAGACAGAAGGCGCCGATCCGCTCCCCCTGTGTCATCGCCGGCAGAAAGCGTTTCTTCTGCTCCTCCGTCCCGAAACGGACGATAGGATAGACCCCGACGCTGTTGTGGACGGTAAGGCAGAGGCCGATCGCAGCGCTGACGCGCGAGATCTCTTCGATCACGATTGCGTAGCTGATCGTGTCCATCTCCGCGCCGCCGTAGGCCTTCGGCGCCTGGAGGCCGAAGAAGTGCAGGGGCCTCATCTTCTCCACGACCTCCCAGGGGAAACGGGCGTCCCGGTCAATGTCGTGGGCAATGGGAGTGAGTTCCGCCTCGGCGAACATGCGCACCGCCTTGCGGACCACCTTGTGCTTCATGCAGGGATTAAAATCCACGTCCTGAACTCCAAACTCTTTCGTCCGCCCCTGTGACCGGAATGGGGTGGAATCCTATTGTAAAACCAGGTGAAAAACAAGTATCCGAATTCAGGGGAAAACCGCTACAAAACGAACGGCCCGCGATGCCGGAATGCGACGTCCGGACAGTGTGGCGGGATTTCGGATGACCTTTCGCTATGCCGCAGCTCCGCCTCCCGTTCCGATCAGTTTGTGGCCTTCGCGCAGATAATATCGGCCCCCCTCCAGCATCCGGACGATGTCGTTCTCCAAGAGTGCGTTCAGCGCTTTGGGCCGGTAGTCCCGCAGGCCGACGTGGAACAGGGAACTCTTGGAGTAAGGGAGTTCAACCGCAGAGGCCGGATCGAACGCCTTCTTCTCCTTCAGATCCCGGAGAATGAAATCGCCGGCCCTTTTCATTTTCCAGCCGGCAATCCGGAAGGTGATCATAAAAACCCCGATGATGATCAGGGCCATAAGAATGATTTTCATAATTTCGGGCATGATTGCGCACCTCTGTTGTGGATTACTGAAATATTTCCGCTCCCCTCCGCAAGACACGGGCGTTGTAAACTTGCCTTTTTTATAACACCATCCAGAAGGGGAGGTCAATGAAAAAGGCGGGGGCCGTCCCTTCCCCCTCCCCACTTTTCCTTCCTTCACACCGTCTTGCAACTCTCCCGGAATCGCGATATGATCTCATCCTCCGGAGCCGCCTTCTCATCTTCATTATGCGTTTGCCTAAAGGTGGCGGGCTGATCAGCAACAGGGGGCTATCGCCGCAAACGGCATGCGCGTCAAGGATATCCGGAATGCAAAATATGACGCAATTTGCAGAAAAAATGCTGGTCATCTTCGATTATTCGGGGACGCTCAGCCTGGAGGCGCCGCGATTCGGCCGGCCGGCGAACCTCGTGCGGGCGCTTGTGGAAAGCGGCCTTTACTCCCTCGGCGTCAAGACCCCGGAGATTTTCTGGGAAGACATCGTCGGTCCGACCTGGATTGAAGGAAGCACGACGGCAATCAGCTACAAACGGGTCATGGCGGAGAGGATTGCGGCGCTCGGCCTTGCGCCCGGCGCAACCGGCGCTGAGATCACGGCGGCCGCTTCCGGTTTTGTCAACCGCTACCTTGACCATTCGCGGATTGATCCGCACTGGCGGCCCCTGCTCGAAAAACTGACCGGCGATTCGGGTGCGGCCGTCGTCATCGCCACCGATCACTATGCTGAAGCCACCGAAACCATTATCCGTTATCTCGACTCCTGGAACATCCCGGCACGGAAATCCGGAGAAAGGGCTGAGCCTTGCTTACCGGCAGGAAACGGGAGAAGATCACCTTTTGGGCAGCGGCATACGACCACGGATGAAAAAGGGGGGCCGGTTCCCGATTCTTCCGAAAATAACCGGGAGCTGTCCCCCCCCTTCCTGTTTTCTGTCGCCAACTCCGCCGATATCGGTTTCTGGAAGGCGGACCGCCGCTTCTGGGAGGTTCTGAAGTCGCGACTCCCACTGGAGACGGTCCGGTCGGTCCTGATTATCGACGATTTCGGCTTCAACGAGGACCAGGGGGATCGTTATGGGGAATGGGCCGGAATAGAGGCCAGACAGGAAAAGACCGTTACCGTCCTTGGGGAGGTCTTTCAGGCGGAGGTAGAGGTCATCCCCTTCTTTCTGAAAGGCAGTGAGCGGGAAGACGCGCCCGCCCTGCGGATTGCCGAAACGGGAGGGCGAATCGGCCGGTTCCTGAATTCCGCAGACGGAACAAAAAACCTCTGATCACCCGGCAGAATCACGGCAGACATCATGGCCATGCATATTGTAATCAACGAAACTAAAACCCTTTCGAATATGTTCCCCATCCCTTGACGGGAGGGAGTCAGGAGGCGGGCGAAGCAGCAACATGCAGATTTCATGGCAACCCCCCCACCCTAACCCTCCCCTTCCAGGGGAAGTGGACTTATAGGTACTATTATAAGGGCTCAACAAATAAAAAACTTGAATAATATTTTCTTATGGATAAAATAGAAAAAGTATTTATTCGCTGCGGGTTGTCATGGTGAAAATTCTTTTTGTCTGCAACGCAAATGTTGTGCGCAGTTTCATGGCCGAGCGGGTGCTTGGGAGCCGGCTGAAGCGTACCGGCATTAATGGAGTGGAAGTCTCATCGGCCGGCCTCCTGGATATGCATGGAGCGCCTGCTGACATGATGGCGAGACAGATCCTGCGGGAAAACGGCATCGAGGATGAAGGGCACCATTCTCAGGTTGTTAATGAAGTTATGATCGGGGAAGCAGACCTGATCGTTACGATGGAGATGAAGCAATTGCAAAGAATTGGGGATCAATATCCCTTGGCCATGGACAAGTTAAGGGTATTGAAATCCTATTTGCCGGAGCCGGATTATGGTAAAATCGCAGGAGAGATATCGGGAGACATAAAGGATCCATATAGAAAATCCATTTTTTATTACCGCTCGTGCTTTGCGGAAATCTCTCTGGCCATGGAGGAATTGATAAAATGTATTTAGAATACTGGGGTTTTCAAAAGTATCCGTTCGATAATGTGCCTGATCCGGAATTCATGTTTTATTCGCCCGAACATAAAGAAGCCCTGGCGAGACTGGTCTATGCCGTAAAGCGCAAAAAGGGGGCCGTTCTGCTGACCGGCGAAATCGGGTGCGGTAAAACGATGTTAAGCCGGGTTTTCATCCAGCAATTGGCCGAATCCGAGTTCGACATCGGCCTGATTACGAACCCTGGCTTGGCGCCAATCGAGTTTCTGAAGGAAGCCCTCAGCCAGCTTGGTCTCAATTCCCAGTCAAATTCCAAGCATGAATTGTTGAACATTTTAAATATCGCCATGGTTGACGACATGAAAAAAGGGCGGTCAACGCTGTTCATCATCGACGAAGCCCAGATGATATCTGGAGAAACATTTGAAGAGATTCGACTGCTCTTGAATTTTCAACTGAACGACCGTTTCCTTTTAACCCTGGTCCTCATTGGGCAGCCTGAATTGCGGGATAAGATCCGGACATACAAACAGCTCGATCAGCGTATCGCCAACCGCTACCATTTAAATCCGCTTAATGCCGACAATACGAGATCTTATATTGCCATCCGTCTGGAAAAGGCTGGGCAGGCGAATAACATGTTTACACCCGCCGCCATGGAAGAAATTTTTAACCATTCCGAGGGCGTGCCGCGTGTAATCAATAATATCTGCGATCTCGCCCTGCTCGTCGGATTCAGCTTGAAATTAAAAGAGATAGACATCGATACTATCAGAAAAGTGATCAAAGATTCATTATAGCCATCATATCCAGCCCAATCTGCCGCTGCAAGGTTTTAAATTCGACGCATCAGACAGTACCGATCACAAGGGAAGCGTAACAGGAGACCTTTGAAAAACACCCCCTCTCTGTCATTCCGCCCGTATCAGGTGCGGGGTGAACTCCGGAGCGAATCCAGAAGATCTTGAAAAAACCAGACATCCTGCGCCTGTCCCGGACTTTGATCCGGGATTCGCAGGAATGACGATTTTCCGAATTTCAGCAGTCATTCAAAGTTCTCGTTATGCAACCCTCTTGATACCATATGACGATTATTTCAAAGGAGCTTTTAACTTAAATAAAATAAAGGTTTGCCAAACTGTGAGCCTTGAGTAATCCCATTTTTTTATCTTGACAACGGGGAGCACCTTAGGTACATATCCATCTATATGCCTATTTACAAGCGGACCAAAAGTGTTCGGAATGTGTAATATTCTCTAATAATTGGATATTTCAGGGCGTGCCCACATGAATGATGATGTTTCAACCGTACGTTAATCCTGAAGAATCGTTGGCAGCCTCGTATGAATGAAATTACATCCACCGAAAAACTTCTTGATCTTATTAGGAAAAGAAAGAGTGATCTCGATTTGTCCGTTTTGAAGGTTAAAACACCTCCTCTCCGGAAAAAGATTCAACTAACTTTCTCGAATAAGCAGTCCCTCAAAAATTTGATTAATGTCGGCATCGATATTGGTCATGAATCCCTGCGCCTGGTCAAAACGGAAAGAATCTCGGATAACAAATGGAGCTTGATCGACTATCAGACCATTCCCTTTAACCAGCGGATACGAAAGGGGACCTCTGATTTCATCAATTTTCTGAGAGCGGAACTGAACCAGTTCTGCGGATCCTACAAAGAAATCAACATCTGGTCCATCATGTCCGCAGCCAATGTCAACGTGCGCCATATCCTGATACCAAAGGTTCCAAAAAAGCAGATTGAAAATGCCGTTTTCTGGACGATTAAAAAGGAAGTCTCTTTTAACGAAAAAGAAACTATCATGGATTATGAAGTCCTGGAAGAAATCGTCGATCAAGGCAACCCCAAATGGTTTATCATGGCCTATACGGCGCCTATCCGGGAAATTGAGGAGATTAAAATCCTTTTTTCAAAGATCGGGTTTCCTCTGGCAGGCATCTCCATTGTCCCCTTCGCCGTCCAGAATATCTTCCGCACCGGCTGGATTCCGAAGTCCACCGGCACCGCCGCCTATCTGTTCATCGGCAACGATTTTTCGCGGATCGATATCTACACCAAAGGGAACCTCATCATGACCCGCGGGATCAAGGCCGGGATCAACAGCATGGTCGAATCCCTGCTGGAGGTCCTCCAGTCGCAGGATCATGAAAAATCCACTTTACTGGAAGAAGAACATACCCCGGCCATCGACGTGGAACAGGCTCGAAAAGTCCTCTTCAGTCTCAGCCCCGACTCGGAAGCTTTGACGGCGGGAGATGCCGGATATTCCCTGACGGAAGAGGAGAAATTCCGGATCATTTTGCCTGCCCTGGGGAGGCTGGTTCGGCAGGTCGAGAGCACATTTGAATATTATAAAAACAATATCGATCGGAATAGTGTAAGCAGGATTTACGTCACCAGCGCCATGAATATTTATCGTCCTCTCATCAGCTACGTCGGCGAACAACTGGGGATTGAAAGCGATATTCTGGATCCTTTAGATCCGGGGCTGCCCGACTTCGACAAGGCTGCCGGGAAAACTAATCTTTCAGAACGCATCGCAATGACGCCGGCCCTCGGGATGGCTCTTTCCGATAATTCCCACTCACCGAACCTCCTGTTTACTGCCCCGGAAAAACAACAGATCGCCAACATCAACAGGGTCAACCGGGGCATTTTTGCGGCGCTTTTAGTCGCCACGCTGATTTCCGCCGGCGTCTTCCTCTATGAACTTGGCATTATCACCAAGAAAAATGTTGACATCAGCCGCCTGCAAAAACAGATGACCCAGTATCAACCTTACGTGAATCCGAATGATCTCATACAGATGGCGGCAAAATCCAAACAGCAGAAATATTCTTCCCGGGCTTACAGTGAAAGATATCGCAGCATGGCCGTCATCGGTGAATTGTCCGCCTTGACCCCGGCCAATATCCGTCTGGTGAATCTGAAGGCCGATTTCGGAGCGGTGGTCACAGAAAAAGCCACTGAACCGCCGAAGACAACGCCCAAAGAAACCCCGCCGGAAGTGAAGAAGGATGCTGCCAAGGAGCCGCCAAAAGAACAGGCGCCGGCCGGGAAAATGGGCAATCTCGTTGTGGAGGGGATCATTGCCGGAAATCGCCTCTCCCTCGAATCGTCCTTGGCCGGTTATCTGATGAAACTGCAGGAATCGCCCATATTTCTTCAGGTCGCCGTACAAAAAAACATCGTTGAGCGTGTCAAAAAAAAAGATGTCCTACGCTTTACGATCAACATGAAGATCCTCTAAAAAATGATGATTACTCCAAAATTGTTTAAATTAATCCCGCGGCGGACCGTCATCATCCACCTCTCCTGGCTCGGCAGCCTGCTGCTCTTCATTCTCGTCATTATCGTCCCTGTGCAAAGAATCATGGCCGGTTTCGACGGACAAATCAAAGATATCCAGTACCAGGTTGATGAGCAGAAGAGCCTGCAGCCGATCTATCAGGCGCTGAAGACCAGGAGCCAGACAATCGCGCCGAGCATTTTACCCACGCCGGAAAGCGGCAAATTATCGCGGGATTTGGTCAGCGTGGTTCCGTCCACCATTGGAAGGATCGTCAAAAATGCGTCAATGGAAACGATCTCCATATTACCGGACGTGAATTCCCTGGCCAATCAATCCCGATTCCTGCTGATGCATATGGTCATCAGGGGGGATTTTATGAGTTTCCGGAAGTTTTTAATCGGAGTCGGAGAGTTGCCTTACCTGGAACGGTTTGAAGAGATCGAGATCCATCAAGAAACGGATTTCATGGAATTCCGGATGAAGATCTGGCTCGCGCTGAGTTAGTAAATTGCAAATGAACTTATGCGTAAACTGAATAAAAGACAAATCCTTATCTTCGTCGTCATGCTTCTGGCGGTTCTCTATGGCGCATATGAATTCTTTTCCATCGGGCGTAAAAGCCAGGCCGTCGCCGATACAGCTAAGAAAGCTGCGGATTTGAATACGTTCATTGGCGACATCACTTTAGCCCTGACAAAAGATACCCCCTTACCCGTGGATGCCTATATGATTAAAAGAGCGGAGGCGGAATGGCTTCGCGATCCCTTTTACGAACCTATAGATAAACGTGAAGAAGCCATAGAGAAGGCGGCCGCCCACGCCCAGCAGGTGGAGGCGGCGGAAACCGCTCTGAAAGGTCAGCTTAAATACACGGGTTATGTGGATATGGGCCATAAAAAAATTGCCATTGTCAATGGAAACGAATATGTAACCGGGGATGCACTGGATGTGGGGGGCTATGTCCTGAATGGCATTTACCCGACCAAGATCGTCATTTATAACAAGATGACCCGGCTAACAATTGACATTGCCTTACAGGAGTGACTTTTATGGGAGGAAGGGCCTTGAATAACGGCAAAATTACGACAAGATGCTTGTGTCAGATCTGTCTTATGGCGGGAATGCTGATGATCGCCGGCTGCGGCGGCGACAAGGGCCTCAAAAAGGATCCCTTCCTCGAAAAATGGTCCACGATGGCCGAAACCAGCACAGGATCATCGCCGGTGATAAGAAGTCGGGGTGACATATATAATAAATATTGTATTGGAATGGACACTGTTGAGAATGAGGTTGCAGAAGTTAAGAAAAACATAATCACAACCAAACGTCTTCTGCCGGATAATCGAATATTCTTAAAGATGAATAAGGCCGATATCAAGGTCGTTCTGCGTGCCCTTGCACGTATAGTAGGTATCAATATCATCGTGGGCGGCAAAAACGAAGTAAAAGGGGAAGTTACGGTAGATTTTCAGGATGTTCCCTGGGACCAGGCATTCACGAACCTGCTCCGCGCCTATAAGCTGGCATATTCTTGGAATGACGAAATTCTCATGATAAAAACCTTCGAAGATAGAAAAGATGACTTGGTGGAGAAAACCCAGGAAATAGAGTTCATGCAGATCGATCGCCTGGTCACCTGCGTCATCCCGATCTTTTACATTACGCTAAAACCTTCTGGTGTCACTGCCAAAAGAGATATCAGTGCTAAAACTGAATTACACAAAACGCCTACTGGAGACACTCCTCTACTGGCCCCACCTTCCGACTACGCTTCAACTAGAACTGACACTGTAACTCAGAACTATTCGGAGTTCACAGAAATTCTGGCGTCGTTCCTGACAGGGAGAGGATCGGTTGGTGTGGAAACAATCACTAATTCTCTCATCCTTCAAGCCACCAAAGATGACCTAATGAGGATGCTCCCTATTATCGAAAAACTCGACAGGCCGACTCCTCAGATCCGGATCAAGGCCAACATCGTCGAGACGACGAAAGAAACGGCACGGCAGTTGGGTATCCAGTGGGGAGGGGTCTATGGGCGGAGCATCGGGGGTAACAGCATGTACGTGACGCCGGGCGGCTCCGGTGGCAGCACCGTTTCCCCAGGCAGTGCTATAGAGGGGAGTTATACGCCGGCCTACGGCAGCACGGGCGTCGGCGGCCAGGGCTTCGGAGTCAATTTCCCGGCCTCCGGTCTCTCCAATGCAGCTTCGGGCACACTTGGGCTAATTTTCGGGACCATCGGCGGCAACTTGCTGGAGCTCCAGCTCAGCGCCCTTCAGAAAGACAGTAAATTGAACATTCTGTCGAGCCCCTCGATCACAACGCTCGATAATCAGATGGCCTTCACGGAAAACGGTGAAAAAGTGCCCATCAATACGCAAACGGTTAGCCAAGGCCAGCTTACAAACACGGTGACATATGTTGATGCCGTGCTGCGTCTGGAGATCAAACCGCACGTCATCGACGATAAAACCTTGTCCATGAAAATCGTCGTGAAGAAGGACGAAGTGGATCCCAGCCGGGCCATCCTCGGAAATCCATACATTCTTAAAAAGCAGACCGAGACGAACCTGAACGTCAGCAATGGCGAGACCATAGTCATTTCCGGACTGACGAAGCAGAGAACCACGGGCAGCGATGCGGGCCTCCCGGGCCTGAAAGACATCCCCATTCTCGGCTGGCTCTTTAAGAGTGACGATAAACAGCAAAAAATGGAGGAGGTTCTCATCTTCATTACATCGACGATTCTGCCGCCGTATCAGGTCACGGCGGGCACCCCGCCGGCGGCGACAGAAAAGCCATTGGAAAAAGCGCCGCCGGATGTCCAAGCGGCGCCGGCGCTGGCAATCACGCCGACTCAATAGGGATTTGAACGGATTGTTGATATATGGAATATTACAGGATATTAAATCTTGTTAGAGAGCCCTTCTCGAATTCCCCCGAGCCGGAGTTTTTCTATCAATCCGCCAAGCACGTCAGTTGTCTTCAGAAGCTCGAACTCGCCATCCGTCTCCGCCGGGGCCTGAATGTGGTGCTGGGTCACGTGGGTACGGGGAAGACGACCCTCTGCCGTCATCTGATCGCTCAGTTTGCCGGGGCAAACCGGGATGCCGACGCGATGGAGACGCATCTGCTGATGGATCCGGCTTTCAGCACCCCCCTGGAATTCCTGACCACGGTGGCCATGAGTTTCGGGATTACCGGAAAGCGGAAACGGCGGGCCGCTGCTGATCCCGACCTGACTGATTGGCAACTCAAGGAGAATATCAAGGATTACCTCTTCAGCAAAGGGGTGGAAGAGGGGAAGATCGTCGTTCTGATCATTGACGAAGGGCAGAAGCTGCCTGATTTCTGTCTGGAAATCCTCCGGGAGTTTCTCAATTACGAAACGAACGAAAATAAGCTGCTGCAGATCATTATCTTTGCCCAGCCGGAATTTCAGCAGATTCTGAACCGGCTGGAAAATGTTGCAGACCGGGTGAATCTGCTCTACGTGCTGCAGCCCCTGAACTTTAAGGAAACCCGCGACATGATCCGGTTCCGCCTGGCCCAGGCCAGTGAGCCGGGACATCCCCAGGCGCTTTTTACCCGCCTTGGATTGCTGGCGATCTATCTGGCCACCGGCGGTTACCCCCGGAAGATTATAACACTCTGTCATCAGGCCGTTCTGGCCATGATTATCCAGAACCGGTCCAAAGCGGGCTGGCTTCTGGTGCGATCCTGCGCAGCCCGGCTTGTCTCAGCGGGCGACAAAACATGGCCGTCGCGATCATTGCGCTGGGTCTCGGTATTGGTGGCGGCATCGGCGGCCTTGCTGATTTTTCTCCTGGTCCGGCCCATGCCGACCAACTCGATCAAGGCACCCGTTGTCCCCCGCGAGGAGGCCGCCCAGCAGAGCCCGACAGCCGCACAAGCCGTTCGAAAGAGTCCGGTTCTCCGGGAAGAATCTCAAAAGGGTCTGACCGCTCAGACGGAAACGGCTCAAAAGATCAGGACTGCTCAGAAGGCCAATCGAGAGAGCCCATCAGCTCAGGAAGCCGCCCGCAATGAGAAGCCGCAACTCCTCGGCAAGCTGGCCCTGAAGGATGGAAGAACGATCTGGTGGATGCTGACCGATTTCTATGGCGAATATAACCAGGATATCTTTCGCTCGGTAGCCCGGGCGAATCCGCATATTAAGAATCTGAACCGGGTACAAGCGGGGGAATTGATCCATCTGCCGGCACTGCCCGTAGAAAAAAGCCCTTTGGCGACTAACAAATACTGGGTCCAAATCGCAGCCTCAAAGAATCTTGAAGAGACCTACGAATTCTACCGGACCTATAAACTGGGGGTGCCTTCCCTCCGGTTTCTTCCCCATTGGAATCCTCGTCAGGGTATGGTATTCACTATCGTATTGCGGGATGGTTTTCCTGATGAGACCACCGCCCGGAAGAGCATCACCCGGCTGCCCGACGCCCTTGCCTCCGAGGCCGGGGTGCTGAAAAATCTGGAACAGGATACCGTTTTTTATACCCGGTAGAGGATCTATGCAAATCAAGAAAAAATTAGGCCAGATGTTGATCGAGGCTGCCCTGCTGACGGAGGAACAACTCAAACAGGCGCTTTTCGATCAGGTCAAGAGCAACATTAAGCTGGGACAGTTTCTAATACGGAAGGGTCTGGTCAGCGAGCAGCTGATGGTGGAACTGCTCAGCGAGCAATTGAAAATCGAAAGATACCACCCGGACAAGTATCCCCTCGATTCCAGCCTGACCCAGGTTATTCCTTTGGAATACGCACAAAAATATCAGATTGCGCCCTTGAAAAAAAA
>JAPLJW010000196.1 GCA_026388365.1 Deltaproteobacteria bacterium
CGCTCTGAAGATTGAATATAAAGACTCACAGACCCTCAGAGATTTTACGACGGAGAGAGGCAAGATCATGCCGCGCCGGATAACGGGAAATTGCGCAAAACATCAGCGGGAATTGACCGTGGCCATCAAGAGGGCGCGGACAATCGCCCTGCTGCCCTTTGTCGTATCTGAAGGATAGGTAAAGGCGAGGCAGCCGTGATGCTGATTTTTTAAAGCCGCGGCTGCTGCGTCTTTACAGGAAGGGAAGCCGATTGTCCTGTTTTCTCTTCCGAATCATCACCCCAGGATCCATATATTCCCGGCTCCGCCAGGATATGCTCTGAATGGTTCGGCGGTTTCACTGTGCGGAGGCCTGGAAAATATCGGCGGGGCTTCCTCTTTCAGGTGGCGTTGCAGATGACGGGTTTGAAACTTGGAAAGAGAAAAGGGTCCTTTATTTCATAGCGACATGATCCGGGCCGGCGCGATCCTTTCACTCACCTTTCTCTTCGTGGCCCTGATTCCTTTTGTCGGGCCGGTCGTCGTCATCTTCACGCCGCTGCCGGTTCTCTACTGCTGCTCCCGTCTCGGCAGGCTGCGGGGGTTGATGATCCTGGCCGTTTCATACCTGGCGACAATCGGGATCCTCGTTTTTTTGGGGCAACGCGCGAACCTAACCGTTCTGTTCATGATCGGTTTTGCCGGTGTGCTGCTCTCCGAGGTCCTGAAACGACATCGTTCCATAGAAAAGACGTTTCTGCTGGCCTCGTCGGCGTTGTTTTGCTGCGGCGCAGGTTTTGTTCTTTATCATTCTTTCCGGGCCGGCATTGCGCCGTGGCAGACGGTGGAACTCTATGTGGCGGAGATCGTCCGGGAAAATATCAAATTATATGCCCAGTTGAACATCTCGGAGGAGCAGGTCCGGGTGATCCGGGAGAGCGCCCCACAGATCACCCGTCTTTTCACCGGAATCTTTCCAGCCCTGACCCTGTCGGGCGCCGTTTTCACGGTCTGGGTAAACCTGCTTGCCGGGCGCCTGCTCTTTCGGATCAATGGCGTCGCCTTTCCCGATTTCGGCGATCTGGCTGCATGGAAAGCCCCGGAAAGGCTCGTCTGGATCCTGATCGCCGCCGGGGGGATTTTGTTTGTCCCCGTGGAATGGGTCACCGTCGTCGGGATGAATCTCCTGATTATCTGCGGTCTGATCTACCTGTTCCAGGGACTGGCCATCGCCGCCTTCTTCTTCCGGCAGAAGCGGGTCCCCATGATTTTCCGATGGCTGTTTTATGGCCTGCTTTTGATTCAGCAATATATGCTCATTATTGTGATCGCCTTCGGTCTTTTCGACATGTGGTTCGATTTCCGGAAACGGATCGGGGGAATAGGAAATGTTACCGTATAATCAATCCGGATGACGGCAGCCGTTGCCGGTATCCCTCTAGGAGGAACAACATGAAGGTCATTTTAAAGCAGAATGTGGAGACTCTCGGCAAGGCGGGAGATCTGGTCAAGGTTGCGGATGGTTATGCCCGGAATTTCCTGGTCCCCAAAGGGCTCGCCGCAGAAGCGAACAGCCGGAATCTCAAGGTCTTTGAACACGAGAAGCAACGAATCCTGCAGCAGGCGGAGAAGATTCAGAAACAGGCGGAGGAAACGGCCGTTCGATTGAGTGCGGTGACCTGCACGATTGCCCGCCGCGTCGGCGAGCAGGAGAAACTTTTCGGCTCCGTAGGCGCGAAGGACATCGAAGAGGCGCTGGTGGCCCAGGGGATCGAGATCGATAAAAAGAGCGTCCTGCTGGACGAACCGATCAAGGCGCTCGGCGAATTTTCCGTCCGGATCAAACTCAGCGCTGGTCTGACCGGCGAGATCAAGGTTGTTGTCGTGGCCGAATCCTGATCTTAACAACCGGCACCCCGCAAGGAGTTCCCCATGAAAGACATCGACGCCTCTCTGCACAAGGTGCCTCCTCAGAACCTCGAAGCGGAGCAGTCTGTTCTGGGAGGTATTCTGCTGGACAATCTTGCCCTGAACACGGTTCTGGAGGCGTTGGATCAGTCCGATTTCTACAGCGATGCCCACCGGAAGATCTTTACCGCCATCATCGAGCTTTCCAACCGGAACGAGCCGTGCGATCTGATCACCTTGAGCAACATCCTCAAAGATCAGAAGCGAATGGAACAGGTGGGGGGAACGTCCTATCTCTCCTCGCTGGTGGACAACGTCGCCTCGGCCGCCAACATCGCCTATTACGCCAAGATCATCAAGGAGAAGAGCATTCTGCGCCGGCTCATCGGAACCGCGACCGAAATCCTGAATAAGAGTTACGACGCAAGCATGGATATCGATCATCTCCTCGATGAGGCGGAGCATGCCATCTTCGAGATTTCTGAAAACAAGATCCGCCCTTCTTTCTTTCCGATCCGGGACATCATCAAGGACAGCTTTAAAACGATCGAGCGGCTCTATGCCAAAAAAGAGTCGGTCACAGGGGTGGCGACCGGTTTCGACAAACTGGACGACCTCACCTCGGGCCTCCAGAACTCCGATCTGATCATTATCGCCGGCCGGCCGAGCATGGGCAAGACCGCCTTTGCGCTGAACATCGCCCAGTATGCCGCCCTGGAGATGGATGTTCCTGTCGCCATCTTCTCCCTCGAAATGGCGAGGGAACAGCTCGCGACGCGCATGCTCGCGTCGGAGGCCCGCGTGGACTCCCAGCGTCTCCGCAAAGGGTTTCTCGGGGAGACCGACTGGCCGAAACTGACCACCGCCGCGGGTCGTCTCTCGGACGCCCCGATCTACATCGACGACACGCCGGCGATCACCGTGATCGAGATGAAGGCCAAATCCCGGCGGCTCAAAGCCGAGGCCGGTCTGGGGCTCATCATCCTCGATTACCTTCAACTCATGCGGGGGAGCGCCTACAAGGATTCGCGGGAGCAGGAGATCTCAGAAATCAGCCGTTCTCTCAAGGCCCTCGCGAAGGAACTGGCTTTGCCTGTCATCGCCTTGTCGCAGTTGAACCGGAAGGTGGAGGACCGAACCAACCGCCGCCCGCAGATGGCAGATCTCCGGGAATCCGGGGCGATCGAACAGGACGCGGACGTGATTGCCTTCATCTATCGGGACGAGGTGTACAACCGGTCGGAAGACAACCCGGAAAAGGGGATCGCCGAGATCATCATCGGCAAGCAGAGAAACGGACCGACAGGCATCGTCAAGCTGACCTTTCAGGAAAAATACACCCGTTTCGAAACCCTGACCCGAGCCGACGAAGGGAATTAGGGTTCATTGGGGTTAAGTTTACTATTCTTAAATCTTTCTTCCTGCTCCGTAACGAGGCAGAATTCGGACTCATATTTTTAAGCCCATGGATTTGCAGAGTTCAACGAAGTTGATCCGAGCCGTATTGTTTGATTTCGACGGCACGCTGACCGAACCCGGGTCCCTGGACTTCAGTGTTATCCGGGACGCCGTGGGCTGCCCCAAGGGGCGCCCGGTTCTTGAATTCATCAACAGCATGGCGTCGCCGGCGGAGCGAGCCGAGGCGTTTAAAATCCTCGATGCCTTTGAAGCCGAGGCCGCGCGGCAATCGCGCCCCAATGCGGGGGCGGAAGAAGTGCTTGACTTCCTGCGCGCACGGGGCATGAAGGTCGGAATTATCAGCCGCAACAGCCTTGTTTCGATCCGGACCGCCCTCGATAACTTCGGGCGAATCCGGTCTTTGGACTTCGCAATCATTCTCTCTCGCGACGACCCATTCGACCCCAAGCCGAGCCCCGAAGGAATCCTGGCAGCAGCCGGGATCATGGGGGTTCCCGTAGCGCAAGTCCTGGTCGTCGGAGACTTTGTCTTTGATATCGAGGCGGGACACAAGGCGGGGGCGCTCACCGCCTTTCTGACCAACCGGGGCTCCTCGCATCCTTCCGCGTATCCATCGGATTTCACGTTGGAGGACCTGACCGAGTTGAAGGATATTGTAAGCCTCTATGCTCCTCTGCCGGCTATATCGTCCTGCCCTGGTTATTAATGCCGCCGTTGAGGAGATTAGGCCTCGATCAGCTTGGTTTCAGTCCCCAGATAGGGGATGGCGAGGGCCAGTTTCCGGAGGGCCTGTTTTTCAATCTGCCTGGCCCGTTCCCGGGTAATGTGATAGCGGTCGCCGATCGCCTGGAGGGTCAGGGGGTTGTCCGCCATCACGCGGTTCTGGATGATGAAAGTCTCCTTTTCATTGAGTCCGGTCAGCGCCCCCGCGATGTTGTGCTGGACAAGTTCCATCTCTTCCTTCCGGATCAGCGCCGCTTCCTGGTTCTCCCCGTCATAGGTCAGATAATCCATGTGGGTGGACTCTCCATCCTCACCCACAGTGGCATCAAGTGAGAGGTCGCGGCTGCTCATCCGCATCTCCATCTCCATGATCTCCTCCGGCCGGACCCCGAGCGTTTCGGCGATTTCCGCAAATTCCGGACGCTTCTCGGAGAGACCCTCTAACTTTTTCCTGGCCTGGCTGAGTTTGAAGAAGAGCTTGCGCTGGGCCTGGGTCGTGCCGATCTTGACCAGGCTCCAGGACTTGATGATGTAGTTCTGGATGTAGGCCCTGATCCACCAGACGGCATAAGAGATGAGCCGATATCCCTTGTAGGGATCAAATTTCTTCACGGCATGCATGAGGCCGATGTTGCCCTCCTGGACCAGATCGGCGAGCTTGAGTCCGTAATTCCGGTATTCGTGGGCGATCTTCACCACGAAACGCAGATTCGAGACGACGAGTTTTTCCGCAGCCTCCATATCGTTATACTTCTCCAGCCTCACGGCAAGACGAAACTCCTCATCCGCCGTTAGGATCGAAAAGCGGTTGATCTCCGCCATATAGAGATCGAGTGTCCCTGTAACTGCCGGAACTTCCAAATTCTTTCCTCCCGGTATGTCCAAACTATTTTGGTTTTATACAGGGATGTTTCCAGGCAGTCAACCCCTTTCGCTTCGCTTTTTTTTTTGGCGGGGCGACGCCGTACCGTTCTTGACATTCCCTACCGTGGTGCATAATCTACGGATGAAATGATCCTTGCCTAAAACAGGAGGAAACTCCCGATGAGATTCGATAAATTTACATTGAAAGTTCAGGAGGCGCTTCAGGAGGCGCAGGGTCTGGCCG
>JAPLJW010000099.1 GCA_026388365.1 Deltaproteobacteria bacterium
AAGGCCATTTCATCCGTGGGGCATATCCTGACCTTCGCAAAGATCAAGGGGGAGGCGAGGCAGCAGCAGATCGTAATGGAGATGGCCGCCGGGCTCCTGGAGGGCCGGGGAAAACGGCTCTCCTCCGGCGCCTGGGCCGCCCTGGGGCAGAAGACCGGCTTCAGCCTCCGGGAGTCGCTCGGGGCGATCGAGAAGCTGATCACCTATGCGGGGGAGAGGGCGGTCATCGAGGCGGCGGATGTGGAGGCCGTCATCGGCCGGACGAAAGAGGATACCGTTTTCGATCTGACGGGGGCGCTCACCGCAAGAAACCTGGCGGCCGCCCTCCAGGCGTTGAAAGATCTCCTCGATCAGGGAAGCCCCCCCCTGATGATCATGGCCATGATCACGCGGGAGATCCGTTTCCTCCTCCATGCGAAACTCCTGCTCGCCTCCGGGCGGTTGAAGGCCTTCAGCGCGAACATGGACTACGGCCGTTTTCAGAAGGCGATTTATCCCTTCATCAAGCCGGGGGCCGGCGAGGGGGAAGATCATGTCGATCTCGTTTCGCAACACCCGTACGTCGTCTATCAGTCGCTGAAGAACGCGGGCCGGTTCACCCGCTCCGAGCTGGCCGGCTTTCTGGAGATGCTGGTCCGGATCGATCTGGCGCTCAAGTCCACGGGACAGGATCCCCGCCTCCTCCTGGAGCGCTTCCTGCTCGCCGTCTGTAAATCTCAGTAAAATCGACGTCCGGAGACAGGAAGGAGAAGGAACGACCTTCACCCTCTATTTTCCGGCAACGCGGGAGGCGCACCCGGTCAATCTCCTGGAAGGCCGGTTCACGATCGGCAGCAATGGGTGGTTACCCGATCAGTCCCACCGCCTTCCAGTACAGGAGGCTGATCGCCAGAGTGACCAGGCAGGCGAACAGGTAGATGATCCCGGCCTGGCGTAGCTGCGCGGGCGTCCACGAAGCCTTTCCCGCGATCGATTCCCCGATGATCACGAAGGGCTGCTGATAGGCCATGAAGAAGCAGTTCCCCGCCATGATGAATAAAAAGAAGATGACCAGCGGCTGGATGCCGAAATCGGCGGCCAGCATGGGCAGAAACGGCACCACAAAGGGGATCGTCGCATAGAGCTGGGCGACATCCACAAAACGCAGGACAAAAAACAGGACCAGCAGCGCATAGGTCAGCAGCCAGGGGTTGCCCACCAATGTCCTGATGACCGGGCTGAACGACCGGTTCAGAAAAGGGGCCACACCCGTTTCCTGCAAGAGCATGCCCAGCCCCATGATCGTGCCGATGAAGAGGACAAAATCCCAACTGATCGCCGTCCCGATATCATGGCCCTTGATGACGCCGAACACGGCCAGCAGCGCAAACGCCCCCAGACAGACGGTGACGTCCGGGATCCCGTGCATGCGGCCGGTCACCAGCATCAGGAAGGTGGCCATCAGGATCGCGAGCGTCGCCTTTTCCTGGAAGCTGATCGGTCCGAGCGCCTTGAATTCGACCTTGAAGACGTCTCTATCGAGGTCCAATTCCTCCGCCGGTTTCATGACCCTGTAGAGGACGAGGATGAACAGGAGCGACAGCACCGCCGAGGGCACCAGCATGGCCTTCAGCCAGGAGTCGAAGTTGATCACCCCCTGCAAGCCGGGCGTGGCGCCGAAGAACCCGATGGCTACCGGTCCCCACAGGGAACCCGTAAACCAGCCGCTTCCCGGAATCAGCACCATGGACCAAGCCGAAAGCAGGATGAGGCCCGCCCCCTTGGAGCCGTATTGCAGGTGGCAAATCTCCGTGGAAGCCACGGCGATGGGGATGACAATGGCGATCCGGACCACGATGGAGGGGGTCAGGACCGAAAGGAGCAGCCCGATGATGACCCAGGAGAGGGTCAGGCTCAGATAGCTGGGTCGGAACAGACCGATGACCCAGTAGGCCAGCCGTTTGCCCAGCCCCGTGGAGTTCAGGGCAAAGCCGAAAAACAGGGCGGGGATCAGGATCCAGATCGCCCGGGTGGTGTAGCCGTTGAAGACGATGGAGTACGGGATGCCTGAGGCCGTCAGCAGCAGCAGCATGACCATGCTGCCGATCGAAAGGGGGACCCAATTCGTGCCGAAAATCCAGAGGCCGACGGCCACGAAAACCGACATCAAGACCGCATGGCCCGCGGGGGCCAGGCCCGGCGCGAAGGGTTTGACAATGCCGATGCCGATGCCGATTGCCGAGAAAAGAACGATTCCCAACAGGCGTGTTTTCATCCCTTACCCCAGTTATCCGGATTCAACCCGATGGATCAAAGAAAAGCCTCTGCCCGACGTTGCGAACCCTTTTCACTTTTCAGAATTACGGAGGGGAAAACTACACCGGTCCTCGGGAATAGTCAACCGGCGACTTCGAAAACGGGGAGAAGGGGCGCAATAAAAAGCAGACAGCTTCCTTGCCGGGAAGCCCTGCCCTGTGGGTGGGGAGCTTCGCAACTGTCCGGGAATTCCTCACACCGCACGACATGCCGATGTTTTGCCTGAGTGATGGCTTCTTCTATCGGGTCACTACGATGATATCGAATATGGAAGACCAGGTCATCGGTTTGACGACCGTCTCCTTCCCGAGGCGGCCCGCCATTTCCTTTGCCTCCTTTTCCGAATCTTTGGCATGGTAAACCGTATCGCTCTTAATATGGGTTGTGGAGGCCCGATCCAACCGCTCGACCTTGTAACCCAGATCCTGGAGCTTCTTGGACATGGTCCGGGCCGCTGGAAGCCCGCCGCTGCCCGCCAGCACCTTGATGCGCAGTTCCTTCGCGGCGGCAGTCTGTGTTTTCTCCTGCGTTCGTTCCTCCACCAGAGCAACTTCTTTTATCGCCACCGCTGCTTTCAATTCCTTGTTCTCCTCCAGCAGGTCATTCTTTTCTTTCTCCAGGCTCTCAATCCGGGTCTGCCTCTCGCTGACGGCCATCAGTTGGGTCTTGTCTTTCTCTTCAAACTTTTCAATCCGGGATTGCTGTTGAAGAACGACCTTCTGAAGGGCTTCGTTCCCCGATTGAAGATGCTCCACCTCCTTCTGCAGTTCCTTCTTCGATATGCTGAATTTTTTGACCTCCTCATCCGAACTGCCGTCAAAATACCGAAACACGCCGCATCCCGAAAGAAGACAGACCAAAATCAGACAAAGAATGGCGCCTCTTTTCATAACCCCCCCCCTCCTGCTCTTGATGCAAAGGCTCTTCATGCAAGCCGGTTAAAATAAATCCTTTCCCAAAGAGCTTTGTTCTATAAATCGTTACTTTTTTGATGGGTAAAGCATAGGGATTTTTATGTTTGGATGTCAAGAGGATTTCGCTGCTGAAGAACGCGGTCCGGTTCACCCGCTCTGAGCCGGCCCGCGTTCTGGAGATGCTGGTCCGGATCGATCCGGCGCTCAAGTCCACGGGACAGGAGCCCCGCCTCCTCCGGGAGCGCTTCCTGCTTGCCGTCTGCGGCGCCGTCAAAGTTTCTTGAACCGGGCCAGGGCGGCCCGTTTCTGTTTGGAGAGCCGCCGGGAGGGCCCTTTCCTTTTCATGCCGGTCCGGTCGTCGTCATCATCATCCGGATTCCCCTCTCCGGGAAACTCCGCAGCGGAAGATCCCGCGGCGCTTCGTTCCAACAGGGCATCGAACGCGGCGGAGGCGATGGCGGACTGCCCGCGTCGCGTCGCGAACACGGCGATCTCACGGTCGGAGGTGACGACCAGGATCTCCTCGCTCCCTTTCCCGAGCAGCCGCTTGATCACCTCATCGGCCTTCTCTCCCAGGCGGGAATAGATGATCTCCATCCCCCCCGCGAAGTCCCGTTCCTCCGTTGGCGAGCCGCCTTCCCAGCCGTCGAAGACGACGGTTATCCGGTGCCCCCGACGTTTCCGGTAACCGGCAAGGCTCCGGATGAGGGCGTTGCGCCCCTCCTCCAGGCTTTTCATCTCGGAATGCCGGAAGGTGTCGGATTGCCGGATCAGGTTGTAGCCGTCCACGATGATATGCATGGCGTTCCGTTCCGGGAAAATGATCCTTGTTAGCAGGAAGTCATTGTCAGCCAAGGGCGAATATGGTATAGATCCCCCCGGTCGTTTTTCGGCCGAGGTCCATTTCGGCAGCACTATACCAAACCAGGGTTCGATTTAACATCGAAAAGGGAAGACAAACCATCATTCAACCATCCAGGAGGAAATCTTATGGCAGCAAAAACCTATGCACCCGGAGAATGTTACCAGTATCAGTTGCTCATCAAGCACCTGCTTGCCACACCGCTATTTTTTGCGCCGGACCAGGAGATCGTTTACCGGGATAAGGTCCGCCTGACCTATCGGAAGGTCAACGAACGGATCCACCGCCTGGCCAACGGTCTGGCGAAGCTGGGCGTCGCGGAGGGCGATACGGTCTGCGTCTTCGACTACGACAGCCATCGCTACCTGGAGTGTTTCTTCGCCATTCCGATGATGGGGGCGGTTCTCCACACCCAGAACTGGCGTCTCTCCCCCGAGCAGATCCTCTACACGATGAACCATGCGGAGGACAAGGTCGTCCTCATCCATGAGGAGTTCCTGCCCCTCTTGGAGGCCATTTACGACAAGCTCACGACCGTAAAAAAGATCATCCTGATCTCCGAGAGCGGCCAGAAACCCGCCACGAAAATCCCGTTCGCTGCGGAGTACGAGGGGCTTCTCCAGGGGGCCGCCGACTTCTGCGACTTCCCGGATCTCGATGAGAACACGCGGGCCACCACCTTCTACACGACGGGGACGACCGGTCTGCCCAAGGGGGTTTCCTTCTCCCACCGGCAGCTCGTCCTGCACTCCCAGGCCATGGCGATCAGCGTCGGCGCCTATGAATCGGTCGGCCGGTTCCGCTCCGACGATGTTTACATGCCGATCACCCCGATGTTCCACGTCCACGCCTGGGGGCTTCCCTACACGGCGACGATGCTGGGGGTCAAGCAGGTCTATCCGGGCAAGTACGAGCCGCCCATGCTCCTCAAGCTGATCCTCACGGAAAAGGTGACCTTTTCCCACTGCGTCCCGACGATCATCCACATGCTGGTGTCGAGCCCGGTCGTCAAGACCCTCGATCTCTCCAAATGGCGGGTGGTCATCGGGGGGGCGCGTCTCCCCAAGGGGCTCGCCCAGGCGGCGACGGCCCTCGGGATCCAGATCTTCGCCGGTTATGGGATGTCGGAGACCTGCCCGCTGATCTCGCTGGCGAACCTGAAGCCATCGATGCTCGGCTGGGAGAAGGAGCGGCAGATCGACCGCCTCATCATGACAGGGCTTCCCGTGCCCCTCGTCTATGCGAAGATTGTCGATGCGAATGGCAAGGACCTGCCCCACGACGGGGTTGCGACGGGCGAACTGGTCCTCCGGGCGCCGTGGCTGACCGAGAGCTACTATAGGGATCCGGAGCGGACGAAGGATCTCTGGCAGGACGGCTGGCTCCATACAGGCGACGTCGCCTACATCGATTCCGAGGGGTACATCCAGATCACCGACCGGATCAAGGACGTGATCAAGACCGGCGGCGAGTGGGTCTCCTCGCTCGATCTGGAGAATTTGATCAGCATGCATCCCGCGGTCTCCGAGGCGGCGGCGATCGGCGTCCCGGATGCCAAGTGGGGCGAGCGGCCGCTCCTGGTCATCGTGCTGAGGCCGGAGTCCAAGGGAAAGGTCACGGAGGAGGAGATCAAGGCCTTCATGTTCCAGAATGCCGCTGCGGGGAAGATCCCCAAGTACGGCATCCCGGACAAGTATATGTTCGTGGATGAGATTCCCAAGACCTCGGTCGGGAAGATCAACAAGGTCCAGCTCCGGAAACAGATGATCTGAGAATGGAGGAAAAAACCATGGATTTTGAACTCACCGAAGAACAGAAGATGCTGCAGGAGATGGCCTACCGCTTTGCGAAGGCCAATTTCACCTCCGTTTCGCAGGAGTGCGACGAACAGGAGAAATACACGGCGGAGATCCGGAAGAAAGGGGCGGCCCAGGGCCTCGTCGGCGCCTGGATTCCGGAGGAGTATGGCGGCGCCGGCGCGGGCTGCATGGGGAACGCCATCATCACCGAGGAACTCTCGAAGGTGGATATGGGGATCGGTCTCAACGTCGGGGCCGCGAGCTTCGGCTGCGAGGCCATCCTCCAGTATGGCTCCGAAGAGCAGAAGAAGACCTGGCTCCCGCCGGTCTGCAGCGGCGAGAAGGTCAGCGCGGGGGCCTTCACGGAGCCGAATGCCGGCACGGATGTCGCCGGCTACAAGACGCGGGCCGTCAAGGACGGGGGCGACTACGTGATCAACGGGAACAAGATGTTCATCACCAACGGCACGGTCTGCGATTTCATGGTGACCCAGTGCATCACGAATCCCGAGGAGAAGAAGCACAACAGCTTCAGCCTGATCATCGTGCCTTCGGATGCGAAGGGGATCACCCGGAACAAGATCCACGGGAAGATGGGGATCCGCGCGAGCGACACGGCGGAGATTGCCTTCGAGGATGTCCGGGTTCCGCAGACCAACCTGGTCGGGAAGGAGGGGCACGGATTCCGCGAACTCATGCACTTCTTCGACACCACCCGCGTCATGGTCGCCGCCCAGGCCCTCGGCCTTTCCGAGGCCTGCCTCGAGACCAGCATCAAGTACGTCAAGGAGCGGACCGCCTTTGGTGCGCCGCTGGGGGCCTACCAGCTCACCCAGATGAAGCTGACCGAAATGGCCATCCGGATCGAGGCGCTCCGGGGGCTCATCTACAAGTCGGCCTGGCTGATCGATCAGGGGCGGCCGGACTACATCCTCGCGGCGATGGCGAAGTTCTTCGGCGGCCAGACCGCCGTTTTCTGCGCGAACTACGCCGTTGAGCTCCACGGGGGATACGGCTACATCGAGGAGTACCCCGTCCAGAAGTGGTACCGCGACGCCAAGATCCTCGAACTCTACGAGGGGACGAAGGAGGCGGAGATCATGACGATCGGCCGCTACCTCCAGGCAAGGTAGCCCAAATGGCCGGATCCCTATGCACCTTGGAAATTTCCGTTTATGAACAATGAAGGAGACCCCCTGTGAAGACGCGCATTACCGAACTGTTCGGCATTTCCTATCCCATTCTCCTCTCCGGCATGAGCTGGATCAGCGTTCCGAAGATGGTGGCGGCCGTCTCCAATGCGGGGGGGCTGGGTATTCTTGCCACGGGTCCCTTTGACGCGGAGCAGACGCGGCAGGCGATCCGGGAGATCCGGAGCCTGACCGACAAACCCTTCGGCTGCAACGCCACGCTCCTCATTCCGGGGGCCGCGGAGAATGCGAAGGTCATGCTTGCGGAGAAGGTCCCGGTCATCAACTTCGCGCTGGGAAAGGGCGACTGGATTGTTAAGGGGGCCCACGAGTACGGCGGCAAGGTGATCGCGACCGTGGTCAACGCCCGCCATGCGAAACGGGCCGAGGAGTATGGGACGGATGGGGTGATCGCAACCGGACACGAGGCGGCGGCCCACGGCGAGGCGGTGACCTCGCTCGTCCTCGTCCCGAGCCTGGTGGACGCCGTGAAAAGCCCGGTGATCGGGGCGGGTGGTTTCGCGGACGGCCGGGGGCTGGCGGCGGCGCTGGCTCTGGGGGCGGAGGGGATCGCAATGGGGACCCGTTTCATGACGACGCAGGAGAGCCCGCTCCACGCGAACTTCAAGCGGCTCTCCATCGAAAAGGAGATCACCGACACCCTCGCCTCGCCCCGGATCGACGGGATCCCCTGCCGGGTCCTGAAAACCGAAACGGCTCTGAAGGCCGAGCGGCGAGGGCTTGACCTCATCGCGGCCTTCTTCAATTCCCGGGAGATCGCCGCCCAGCTCCATGTGCCCTACCTGAAGCTCTGCCTCGGCGTGATGGCTTCCGGCTGGAAGAACGCCCGGCAGCTCGCCTTCATGGCCAATGGCTTCAAGGCCTTCCGCCTTGCGACGGAGAACGGCGATCTGGAGAGGGGGATCCTTCCCGTGGGGCAGGTGATGGGTCTCCTCCGCGACGAGCCGACGGTGAAGGAAGTGGTCGAACGGATCGTGGCCGAGGCGAAGCAGGTCCGGGAGAGGCTCGCCGGGCAGCTTTGAAAGCGGGGGTAATTTTTCCGGTTCATCTGGTTGATGCGTACTTTCATGAAAAAGGATGAGATCAAAGCCCGATCGCAAGCAACCTGGTTTCACCTGCAAAGTGTGAGTCGTGACATATTGTCAGTACTGATGATAACGGGTGGAAAGCCAAATATTTTTAGCGTGAATTTTAAGGCTATTCGTAGCTGACCAACAGCCAAACTATCTTTTAGATTTCACGTGCGAGAGGCCGTTGCACAGGTTGCCGCTGTTGGCCTAAATCATTGCGACAGCGCCGCCTTGTATGCTGCGTCGTAGGAGCCGGTCGGGACAATATCTGCGGCCGCAAAATTGGTGGCATAGCTGAAGGCGTTATTGAACTTGGCGCCGCAGGTGGTGGAATTGATCGGCAGCAGCATGACGGGGCCATTCGTATCTGAAAAGGGTTCTTGCTTCGCCATATCAGCGATGCCCATGGAGCCGTTCGCCGTCTTATAGATGTTCTTGATTCCTTTCCGAATCCATGTGGGATATGAACACTGTGCAAAGTCTATCCAGTAGTTGCTCATAGGAGGTGCTGGAGGATCACTGGGCACGCCCCAATACCCGATGGCCAGCGTCAGGACCCTGTATTTTTTCACCATGTCCGGGTCTTTCTGTGTGGCATTGGCGAAGTAAAGCGAATAATCCCAGCTCAGAAAATACCGGTATGACTGATTAAAATTGTTCAAGACTTGTCCCAGGTAATCGGCCAGGGAAGACGTAACGGACGCATTCAAAGAAGGATTCATCTGGTTGAAGGTCATGACGCCGTTGGGGTAAGCGGCGTAGGTAAGACCCCGGATGATCTGGTAAGGGCCGGCCGTTTGCAGGAATAAGAGAGCCGAGGGCTTTGACTGCTTGTACTGGAACACGGGGAACCAGGGCGATTTAAGCGTTGCCTTGTTTTCTTCATAAAGGGAAAGCGGGTTCTTCATCGGGTCGGTATAGGGGATAACATCGTCGTCCGTAAGAAAGTAATCCCCCGACCCCGAGTACCTGATGCCCTTTAGATTAAGAAAACCCAGCTGATTGTTTTGATCCCAGACAAAGGGGATATAGCCGCCCGGCGCGCTGCTCCAGATCTGCGCGTTGTGCGGCTCCAGGAGTGTCTTCACGATGTAGTTGTAGGCATCGATATTGCCGAGTGCCTTGTACAACCTGCTTTCCCGTCCATCGCCGCCCTCTTTTCCCAGCATCTCGACGCTGAAGCTCGTCAGCAGGGCATCATTGAGATCCACCCCCTGCGACAACTGCAGGGCGATCATGTCAAACGCATTGTCCCGAAAGTGGGAATAGAACGTATTGAAGAGATTGCTCATGTCGGGACTCACTTTACTGATGGCAAAGCCGCTGAGAAAGTGCAGGTAGGAGTTGAGTTGGCCCAGCCTGTCCACAATCATAAGCAAAATGGAGATATTCGGGAATCCGGCGATCTTTGTGGACTGGCCGGGGATATCGAGGTTGGGGCGAAGCTGGGGAATCACCTGGTCGTAGGCGGTGGTATCGAATCCGCTCACAAACATCTTGTCCACGCGCATGATGTTGCTTCCCTGCACCGAGGGGGCAAAGACGCGGCGCCCATTTTTAAGCAAGCGGAGCTCCCTCTCATAGTCCTGATACAGGGACGGTCCGCCGCCGCCTGGCTGACTCGAGGCCGCTGCCCCCTTCGCCTCTACAGCGGCTTCTGCCGCCTCGGCCTGGGCCCTGTCTTGGTCAGGTGTCTTTTTTTTGTCCTGCTGATAGGTTTTCCACTCGTCGTAGGATGAGAAGCAGCTGTCGGGAGGTTCAGCGGGGCTTTTCTTCTTTTCCACCGGGGCCGGGAGCGTCAAGGTACCCATGACGGGAAGATTGCTCAAGGCGGGAACCGATATCGGCGACGCTTCATTGCTCAGCATGGAAAAAAGAGAGTTGGCCCAGGCGGTCGTGTCGATGACGCCTGCGGGCAGCGACCGCGCTGTAACGACCGTGTTCTTGTAGGCGGTGGCCCAGCCGCTTTGCCGGGCCCCCCCGACATTCGCCGAACCGCTCCCGCCGAAGCCGAGACCCGAATAGCTGACGGCAAGCGCCGCGTCGTAGATATTTTCCGAATTGCCGCTGCTTGAACCGAATTGAAGCTGACCGTTTCCCATACCGTAGTTCATGGCGCTGATGTGCGAGACAAAAGAATCCCCGTGATAGCTGTAGAATTGCTGTATCGCGTTCGATATGTAGCCCTTCATGAGGAGCATGTTCGCCGTTAATGTCTTCCGAATAGTCGCATCGCTGTACGTATTGTACTGGGTTCTCAGAAGGCTGAAAATCCTTTCCATCTCTCCCAGGAGTTGAATGTTGCCGTAGGCGTTTTCTTGATCGTCGAGCTGCCCGTTGTTGACGATAGTTACGGTCTTGACATACTTGTCGCCGGTTTGGCCGGTGACGTATGCCTCCGTGTAAGCGACGCGCGATTTTACCGTGGCGTCGTCGAGCTTGGCGCCGACCAGGTAAGAGGTAAAGCTCGCATTCCGGTTAAAGCCGCCCGTCAGCACGGCCACGTAGGCCCCGCTATTGTTGTACGACATCGTCACATTCACCGTTCCATCGGAAGAGGCGTCCTGGCGTTTATTTTCCTGGTGATAGGCCGCGCTGGCCTTTAATCCGCCGTAACTGCCGGACAACGTGAAGTCGTACCGTTCCTGCCCCGAGTGGGAGGAAGCGCTGCTGTTGCTCACCAGTTTGATTTCCGTGACGGCCTGCGTACCGCTGGAGAGGTTGACGTCTATATAGTTATCCTTGTCCAGCAACGAGAGATCAAAAACCGGCTGCACGATATAGGTAGAATTTGCGGTACTGACTTTCGCTCCGATGGTCATATTTTTTACCGAGTCGATGGTTATCGGTGTGCCGTTGGCGCCCAACTGATCGCTCGTCAGATAGATTTGAAGATCGTCCTCCTCCATTTTTGCCTGCTCTGACAGCGTGGGGTACTGCGCCGTCAGGCTTCGTGAACTCGATGAATTGCAGCCCCAGACAAGCATGAGCAGGAGAGGCATTCCTGAGGCAAGAAAAAGCAACAAACGTGAGCGCAGCAAGGGAAGGGAGCAAGCGCCGGATCCTTTTTTCTTCCATACAACATGACCTGTCATCTCGTGCACCTCCTCGCGACGTGATTCAAGGGTGGCTGTTATGGGACCCAATAAAATACGGCGATTAGAATTGATAAAAATGATCTTTGGAATGATCGGAATATGCGGTACGAGGGGGTTGTTTGTCAAGAAGATTATAACTCCGTATCCAGGGGTTCCATCCCCAGATTGATGAGCGATATCGATCCGTACCCCCATTTTATCCTTGTCCCGCGTATCGAAACGTGCTTTATCTTTCCCGCAGCCGCGGCCATCGCAATGAAGATAACCTCGACGTCCGCTTGGCCAGCAGAAACTTCTTGTCGGCATTTATTCTTAAGAGATATCCGCTAATCCTCATTCAGCTCAATATCCTTGATTACGAGATGGCGCAGCTACCGTTCCAGAATACCCCGCCTTTGCTCCCACGATGCACAAACACATGCGAAAATCGACCTATTTCCCCCGGGACGATAGAGACATCGTCTCCACCGAGATAATCCCTGTAGAACGCATTTATCGCATACCAAAACGCAGACACCTCTATCTTTTTGTAGCAGCGGCCGAGGGTAATGTTGCATAAAATCAAGACTTTTCCGCAAAGCTCGGCACAATGGCCGCATTGCGCTGCACCTTGCTTGTCCGGCGATCGGATCGCCGTCGCGGATCAAACCGCCGGTCTTACCACCCCTTCGTCCACATCTCTTCGTCCTCGTAGACCTTTTCGTCGTTCTGGGCGGCCTCCTCGGCGTCCGCCTCGATCATCCGGCCGGGATTGGGATCCTTCAGGAGCTCGCGGTAGTACTCGTGCTGGATGAGGAGGTTCATGATGTCGTTCGTGCCCGTCCAGATCTGGATCAGGCGGGTGTCGCGGATCATCTTCTCGATCGGGAAGACGTTTGTGTAGCCGATGCCGCCGACGACCTGCATGGCGAGGTTGCAGACGTTCCAGGCCGTGTCCGTCGCGAATTTCTTGGCCTCGCTGACCATGCGCCGGCTGGCTGGCAGGTCCGCATCGACGCTTTTGCCCGCTGCATGCGTCAGCGCCCGGGCGGCGTCGAGCTGGGTAATCGCGTCGGCCACCTTGAAACTGACTCCCTCGAAGTTCCGGATCTTCTGGCCGAAGGCCTTCCGGCGGTCGGAGTAGCGGGCCGCCACCTCCAGCGCGGCACGGGCCATCCCCAGGGAGCCGCCGGCCGAGGTGAGGCGCTCCGGAACCATCATCGTGTCGAAGATGAGCGCCCCCTGGTTAAGACCGCCGATGAGGTTCTCCGCCGGGACCTTCACGTCCCGGAAGATCAATCTTCCCGTCCCACCGCCCCGGGTTCCGAGCAGCTTGTAGAGGTACTTCACCTCGACGCCCGGCCGGTCCTTTTCGATCAGGATCAGGCTGATCCGCTCGCGGGGCTTGCCCGCCGGGTCCGTGTTGCAGTAAACGATGAAGAAGTCCGCCCCGTCTGCGGCGACGACGAACCGCTTCTGTCCCTTCACCGTGAACCAGCCCTCCTTCAGACCGGCCCGGGTCGCGGCGCCGAAGAAATCCGAACCGCCGCGGGGTTCCGTCAGCGCCTCCGCGGAGATCAGATCCCCCCTGAGCAGCGGTTTCAGGAACTTCTCTTTTTGCTCTTCCGTACCGAAAGAGTGGAGGGCCTGCCCCACGATGGAGGGCATCGAGAAGGCGCAGCCGAGGGCGGTTCCGAGGACGCCCACCTCCTCCAGGGCGGCGATCTCCGCACTCCAGGGGAGTCCCCGGCCGCCGTACTTTCGATCGAAGCGCAGGCCGAGGAGGTTATGTTCTCCCAGCGCCTTCACGAATTCGCGGGGGTAGGTGATTTCGTCCCGGTCCATCTTCCGAATCAGGTCGGAGGAGACCTCCCGCTTGACGAACTCCCGGACCTCCTGCTTCAAGTCGATCTCTTCCGGGGTCAACAGAATGTCCTGCAGCATGCTATCCTCCTTTGCAAATATAACGGCCTCGTCAAAAAGTGATTTTACCTTGTTTTGTCATTCCGTGCTTGACACGGAATCCAGTCATTTTTCGGGGACAGATTTCAAATCTGTCCCCGAGTTCCCGCTGGAGTTTACCCCGGACCTGATACGGGGCAGGAATGAGAAAGTGGGGGTATTTTTCAAGGATCTCGCTGGGGAAGGATCCGGGGCCTTTTTCAGACCGCGACTGTCGGCGCCGCCAGAAGGGCCTTCATCGCCCCGATGGTTGCGGGATAATCGCCGCTGCCGAAGATGGCGGAACCGGCGACGAGGATGTCCGCTCCGGCGTCGGCGATGGAACGGATGTTCTTCAGGGTGACCCCTCCGTCCACCTCCAGCAGAACGCCGGGGGCGATGGCGCGGATCATCTCCTTCGCCTGCCTGATCCTGGAGAGGGAACCCCCGATGAACTTCTGCCCCCCGAAGCCGGGGTTCACGGTCATGATGAGCAGGAGGTCGATGTCGGGCAGGATCGGTTCGATCTGGACAAGGGGCGTGGCCGGATTGAGGGAGACTCCCGGCTTGAGGCCCCGTTCGCGGATCATGGCGACCGTCCGGTGGAGATGGACTGAAGTCTCCACATGGACGGTGATCCGGTCGCTCCCCGCCTCCGCAAAGGCGTCGATGTGCTTTTCGGGGTTTTCGATCATCAGGTGGACGTCAAAGGGGAGACGGGTCGTTTTCCGGAGAGATGCGATCAGTCCCGGGCCGATGGTGATATTGGGGACGAAACGGCCGTCCATGACGTCGATATGGATCCAGCCTGCCCCCGCCGCCTCGACAGCCGCGATCTCTTCGCCCAGACGGCTGCCGTCCGCCGAGAGGATGGATGGTGCGATCATTTTCATGGTTGAACCTGCAACGGTTTAGTGTGCATGGATGTATGAATGGAAAAGCGGTTATGGATATTCCGGCCGTTTTCCGGATGCAACGTCCCGTGGGGCGCTCGCCCCGATCGTACTGCCGGGACTTTCATACACCATCATCAGTGCCGTGTCAATGTTCCGGCCATCGCATGGAAGCGATTTGCAACCCCTACACCATCCATGTGCATTCTTAAGAAAGTATGCAACTATAAATCAGTTTGCATTTTATAATACTTTCCGGCATAAGAGATCCATGAACGCAAAACAGAAAAAGACCTTGGTCCTGATCTTTGAGAAGCCGACACGTTCAGATATTTCATGGCAGGAAACCGTTTCGCTTCTCCTTGGAATCGGTGCTGTTATGAAAGAGGGCAATGGATCTCGCGTAAGATTCAAGTGCCGTGATTACAGTCTTCATGTTCATGCGCCACACCCGGAAAGGGTCATATCGAAAGGCACGGTCGAGGCGATACGGGGTTTTTTAACGGACATAGGAGTTACACCATGAAAAATATTTTGCAGCATAAAGGGTACGCCGGAAATGTTCAATTTGATCCGGATGATATGATTTTCTACGGTCGCGTCATGGGGATGAAGAAGGCCCATATCGCCTATGAGGGAAAGACTGTTGACGACCTTGTGAAAGATTTCCGGGATGCCATTGATGATTACCTCAATATGTGCGCCGAAGAGGGCATTGAACCCGAAAAGCCCTTCAAGGGCACGTTCAATCTCCGCCTTGATCCCGAGCTCCACAAACGTCTGGTCGTGAATGCTACCGACCAAGGTATGACACTGAACGCTTTCGTCAAGGGTATCC
>JAPLJW010000106.1 GCA_026388365.1 Deltaproteobacteria bacterium
ATAGCGGAGAGGACCCACCCGTTCCCATTCCGAACACGGAAGTTAAGCTCTCCTGCGCCGATGGTACTGCATGGGAGACTGTGTGGGAGAGTAGGTGCCGCCGGAATTTAAATTGAAAAGCCCCTTCCTTAGACGGAAGGGGCTTTTTTTATTTTACATCCGACTTGGGCTTGTGTTATGAAGTCTAAACGGTTTTACAAAATCAAAAACAGGAGATGAACCGTCATGTCAGGGCATTCCAAATGGAGCACGATCAAGCGAAAGAAGGGCGCCATCGATTCGAAACGCGGCAAGATCTTCACGAAATTGATCAAGGAAATCACCCTTGCAGCCAGACTGGGTGGCGGTGATCTCGAAGGAAACTCCCGCCTGAGGCAGGCCATCATGGCGGCAAAGGAAGAGAACATGCCCAAGGACAACATCGACCGGGCCGTAAAAAAAGGTACCGGCGATCTGGCTGGCGCAGCGGCTTATGAAGAGGTGACTTATGAGGGATATGGCCCGGCGGGCGTTGCGGTGATTGTCGATGTGATGACGGATAACAAGAACCGGACGGTTGCGGAGATCCGGCATAGCTTTGCCAAGCACGGCGGAAATTTAGGTGAAAACGGCTGCGTGGCCTGGATGTTCGACAAGAAAGGGAGCATCCTTTTTGACAAGAAGGCGGTCGGAGAGGATGCGTTAATGGAGGTCGCGCTCGAAGCCGGCGCGGAAGACGTCCGGGATCAGGAAAGCGAATGGGAGGTAATTACGGATCCGATGACCTTCGAGGCGGTCAAAAAGGCCATTGATCAGAAGGGCTGGAAGTACCTGGAGGCGCGCGTCGGCAAGATCCCCCAGAATACGGTCAAACTGGAGGCGGGGAAGGCGGAACAGATGCTCAAACTCATGGAAAAATTGGAGGACAACGACGACGTCCAGAACGTCTATGCCAACTTCGACATCTCCGATGACGTCATGGAGAAGCTGAGCCTGTAGGTGGAAGATTTTCTTGTGAAGGTTGCAGGGGGAAGAAAGCCGATGGATCACGGCATCGGGAAGGGGGCATGCACGTTCAGGGTATTGGGCATTGATCCGGGCAGTAACGTGACGGGGTATGGCGTTGTGGAGGAGGATGCAAACGGTCTCCGTTGTGTCCTACATGGCGAGATCAAGCCCGTCAGAGGCGTTTCTCTGCCGACATGTCTTCAGACCATCTGCGGTGGTATTCAAGAGGTGATCCGCCAGGCGGCTCCGGAGGCGATGGCCATCGAGAATATCTTCTTCGGGAAGAACGTCCGGAGCCTGATCAAACAGGGTCATGCCCGGGGGGTGGCGATTCTGGCCGGGGCGGATGGCGGCTTACCGATTTACGAATACAGTCCCCTGGAGATCAAAAAGGCCGTCGTGGGTTATGGCCGCGCGGAAAAGGTACAGGTCCAGATGATGGTCCGTGCCATCCTGAAACTTTCGGAACTGCCGCCACCCGATGCGGCCGACGCCTTGGCCGTCGCGATCTGCCATATCCATTTTCGAAAGAAGGATCCCATCTGACATGATTGCCCGGCTCAGCGGAATTCTCATCCAGAAATCGGTTACCCAGTGCGTGATGGATGTTCACGGCGCGGGCTACCGCGTCGTTGTTCCCTTGAGCACCTTCTATGAACTGCCCGAGGCCGGCAGGCCCGTCGTGCTCCAGATCCATACCCACGTTCGGGAAGATGCCATCAGCCTCTACGGATTCTATACCGAGGAGGAACGGGAGGTCTTTCAACTGATGATCTCCGTCAGCGGCATCGGTCCCAAATTGGCCATCAATGTTCTTTCCGGCATCTCAGCGGGGGAGTGGGTCCGGGCGGTTGCAGTGGAGGATCTGAAGCGGCTGACCGCGATCCCCGGTGTGGGCCGCAAGACGGCAGAGCGGATGATCCTCGAACTGAAGGAAAAGGCGGTGAAGCTCGGCAGCGATGCTTCCCCGGTCGGGGCTGCGGCGGTCCGGACGGGCGAGCAGGTTAAGGAGGACGCCCTTTCCGCACTCGTGAATCTCGGCTACAAGGGATCATCGGCCAGGGATGCCGTTGAACGAATCGTGAAAGAGGCGCCGGAGCCCCTCTCCCTCGATCGGATTCTGAAAAAAGCGCTCCGCATTATGGCCGGGTAAGTTCGATTCCCTCCGTCCGGCACGTAAACTGGCAAGCGAGGATTGAGATCAGACGTGAAGAAATCTGATTCCCTGACCATTTCAGCCAAGAATCCACTGACCGTCCCGCAGGGACTCGACGAGGATGAGGGATATGATATCTCTCTGCGCCCGAAAAGTCTTTCCGAGTTTATCGGTCAGGAGAAGATCAAGAAGAACCTCTCCGTTTTCATCGAGGCGGCCAAGCAGCGTCAGGAGGCCCTCGACCACGTCCTCCTTTACGGGCCTCCCGGTCTCGGGAAGACGACCCTTGCCTACATCATGGCCCGGGAGATGGGGGTGGACATTAAGGTGACCTCCGGTCCGGTGATCGAAAGACCGGGAGATCTGGCCGCTATTCTAACGAATCTGCATGAAAAGGATGTGCTGTTCATCGACGAGATCCACCGCCTCTCTCATGTCGTGGAGGAGATCCTCTATCCGGCGATGGAGGATTTTCACATCGATATTCTGATCGGCCAGGGGCCTTCCGCAAGATCGATGAAGTTAGAGATCCCGAAATTCACGCTCATCGGGGCGACGACCCGGGCGGGACTTCTGACCTCGCCGCTGCGCGATCGCTTCGGCATGAGCTTCCGGTTCGAATTTTATACGCCGGAAGAACTGGCCGTCATCATCCACCGGTCGGCCAAGATCCTTTCCGTAGATATCGTCGAAGACGGTGCGGCCGAGATGGCCGGCCGTTCCCGGGGAACGCCACGGATCGCCAACCGCCTGCTCCGCCGGGTCCGGGATTTTGCCCAGGTCAGGGCCGACGGACGAATCACCAAGGAGGTGGCGGTGAATGCCCTTGCGATGTTTGAGGTGGATGAAAAGGGGTTCGATCACATGGATCGGACCATCCTGCTTACGGTGATCGATAAGTTCGACGGCGGTCCCGTGGGGATCGACAACCTCTCCTCGGCGATCGGTGAAGAGAGGGGGACGATCGAAGACGTTTATGAACCCTACCTGATCCAGGAAGGCTATCTCCAGCGGACGGCGCGGGGACGGATTGCGACGAGGCGGGCCTACGAACATTTCAGCCGGCAATGGGTCGCAGGCAATCAGAAGGAGCTTTTCTGATTTTCAAGTTGCGCAAAGGTCTCGGTTTGTGAATCGACGGTGAAAATATTACTGCATATCTGTTGCGCGCCGTGCACCATCTACCCGCTGCGGATCCTCCGTGGTGAAGGAAACGAGATCTGCGGTCTCTTCTACAACCCCAACATTCATCCCTATCTGGAGTATCGAAAACGTCTCGATGCGCTGACGTCATACGCCGGTCAGCAGGGGCTAACAGTCATCCGGGATGAGATCTATCCCCTTGAGGCATTTTTCCGACAGGTTGCCTTTCGCGAGGAAGAACGCTGCCGGCACTGTTATCATCTCCGGCTTTCCCACGTCGCGCGGCTTGCGAAAGAGGGCCGTTTCGACGCCTTTACGACCACCCTCCTCTACAGTCGCTATCAGAAACACGACCTTATCCGGGAGGTTGCCGGGTGTGTGGCCAGAACGCAGGGGATTCCCTTCCTGTATCGGGATTTCCGCGAAGGTTGGTCCGAGGGGGTCCGGGTTTCGAAGGAGATCGGAATGTACCGGCAACCTTACTGCGGCTGCATCTACAGCGAAAAGGAACGGTACTGCCGTAACATCGGAAAGGAAAAAGGCGGCAATTCTCCATCCGCGTGATCGCGATTACAACCTATAACTTCCGTCCGAGAGGGATTTGGCGCCGGGTGTGTCGTTTCCAACACAGTCCGGGATCATATTCTGCCTTCCAGCGGGGGGCAGAGATAACACATCCTCCGAAGAACAAAGCTGTTTCTAAATAGTTATATAGTCTTGCGTTTTACGGAAATCATCCCGGAGATGGTATGGATATTGCTGTTATGAAACCGACCGTTCCAAGGAAGGGTCTGCAGAAAAATCAATAACCTGAAAATGGGTGCGCATGTTTTTACAGAGAACGGTAAAGAAAGATATCACCTGCAGAAGCATAGGGTTGCATTCCGGGAGAAAGGTCGGCATGGTCATCCGGCCGGCCGGTGTCGGTGAGGGTATCGTCTTTGTCCGCGGGGATCTGTCGGGAAACAACCGGATCAAGGCGAATGTTCAAAATGTGCGGGACACAACGCTTGCGACGACCCTCGGCCTCAATGGCGCGACGGTCTCCACGGTGGAGCACCTGATGTCCGCCTTCAGCGGCATGGGTGTGGACAATGCGGTGGTCGAGGTCGATGCCCCGGAGGTGCCGATCATGGACGGCAGCGCCCGCCCTTTCGTTGATCTGCTCAAAGACGTCGGCACGCGGATCCAGAGCAAAGGGAAGAAGATCCTGGTCATCAAGGAGAGAATTGCCGTTTCCGAAGGGGAAGGAACGGCGATGTTTCTGCCCTCCCCGGAATTCCGGATCACCTACAAGATCGAATTCAACCATCCTGCTATTGGCGTTCAATCCTATAAGATGAATTTATCAGATGTTTCTTATGAGGAGGAGATCTGTGCGGCAAGAACCTTCGGCTTCCTCAAGGATGTCGAATACCTTCAGGCGAAGGGTCTGGCCCTTGGGGGATCCCTGAAGAACGCCGTCGTCCTGGATGACCGCCGGATCATCAACAAGGACGGGCTCCGTTTTCCTGACGAATTCGTGAAACACAAGATCCTCGATGCGATCGGCGACCTCTCTCTGCTGGGGATCCCGATTATAGGCCATTTTGTAGCCAATAAATCGGGTCACCGCCTGAACAACCTCCTCCTGAAAGAGCTGTTGATCCGGAAGGAGTGCTGGATGCTGGTGAGCCGCTTCAGCAAGGAGGGGGTGTTGAATGGGCTGAAGTCTCTGCGCGTACCATCGTTCCGGGTCCTCGATTCCGTTCCGGAGTCTCCCCCGGTGATGTGAGGGGCATTCCCGGCATTCGGTCTTTTTTATTTGAGGCAATTCGGCACTCAAATAGGTCTTGCTTTTTGATCCCTACTCTCTTACTATACCCGCCAAATACTCAACATAACAAAAAAATTGATCATTTTTGACGTTTTCGTAAAAAGTCAGAAGAGCCGTCATTTTATGGTGTAAGCCGGCCGGCGTCCGACAGCGGTCCGGGGGATGGCGGTAAGGCATAAGGGATCTCCATGGTGAAACGGATATTGCATCGATTCCTTTTTCTTGTTTTTTCGGTTCTTCTTGTTTTCTCACCCCCGCTTTCTGCTGAGAATGCGGGAATCCGCGACCTTCTGGTCACCAACAATGCAAACCAGGTTCTGGTTTATGCAAGGGTGATGAACTGCTTCACGAAGGATATCGAGGCCGCAATCATGGCCGGTGTTTCGACCACCTTTACGTTTGTCGTAGACCTCTTTCAACAGCGTTCGTGGTGGCTGGACAGGAAAGTGGCCCGCGTGACCGTCAGGCAGACAATCAAGTATGACAATGTCAAGAAACTTTTCTATGTCCACTTTAACGGGGATAAAGAACCAACGTCCTTCCAGGATTTTGAGGGCGCCAAACGGGTGATGGCCGATCTGAATGGCGTCCCGATCGCGCAACTGAATACGCTGAAGAGGAACGAATACTATTACGTTCAGATCAAGGCGAAGCTCGACAAGGTCCGTCTGCCGCTCCACATGGAGTATGTCTTTTTCTTCGTATCCCTCTGGGATTTTGAAACCGACTGGTACCGAGAGGGGTTCTTCTATTGATGAAAAAGGCCAGCAGACCGGTCAAACTGGACATCCAGGAGGCGAAAAGGCGGAAGCGCGAGCGGATCATCATCCTCGTGACGGTGTTCCTCATCGCTCTTATGACCTATCTCGAAAGCCGCGTCTTCCGCGGCGAGGCGGTCGTCCTCCCCGTCTCCGGCAACGCGCTGATTTTCGGCCTGATCAATGTCAACATCATCCTGATCATCCTCCTCATCTTTTTGATTGTTCGGAATCTCGTCAAACTGATCTATGAACGGCGGCACGGGATCGTCGGTTCAAGACTCCGGACCCGTCTGGTCGCGGCCTTTGTCAGCCTGACGCTCATCCCGACCGTCCTGTTGTTCCTGGTTTCGATCAATTTTCTCTCCTACAGCATCGACAACTGGTTCAGCATCCGCATCGGGGACGCCCTGAACCGAACCCTCGAGGTCGCACAGCTTTACTATCAGCAATCGGCCGACCAGGCGAAGTACTACGCCCGCCAGCTGAGCGCCGATATCTCGAAAAACAGCCTTTATGAGGGAGAAAAGTTTCTTTACTTGAAAGCCCTGGTTGAAAGGCGGCACAAGACCTACAAGCTCAACGTGCTCGAGGTCCATATCAAGAACCAGAAGGACAATGTGGTTATCCGCGACCGGGAATATCCGCAGATGCTCCCCAAGCCCCTTTCCGTCAAGGGGCTGGAGGATGTGTATGCCGGCCAGGAGCTGACCACCATCGAACAGGCAGGAAGCGGCGATCTGATCCGGGGGGTCGCACCCGTCTTTTCGCTCGCGAGCCCGAAGGAAGTCATCGGGTTTGTCACGGCCAGTTACTACTTTCCGGTCGGTTTGGTGGACAAGATCAACGTGATCTCCAAGACCTCTGAAGAATATCGGCAGCTTACGCTTCTGAAAACACCGATTAAATTCGGTTATATCATCACGCTGTTTATCGTGATGCTCCTGATCATCTTTTCGGCGATCTGGTTCGGCCTTTATCTCGCCAAGGGGATCACCGTGCCGATTCAGGATCTGGCCGAGGCGACCCGGAAGATCGCCCAGGGGAATCTGAACCATCAGATCGACATTGTTGCGGATGACGAGATCGGGGTCCTCGTGACCTCTTTCAACCAGATGACGAAAGACCTCAAACAGAGCAAGCAGGGCTGGGAGCAGGCGAATCTCGATCTGGAACAGCGGCGGAACTATATGGAAACCATTCTCCGCAACGTTTCCGCCGGTGTGATCTCCGTCGATGGGAACGGCGTCATCACCACGATCAACCGGGCCGCGGAGAAGATGCTCGGCATCCGGACCCAGAAGGTGCTGAACCGGCCGTATGAGGAGGTCCTCATCCCCGACCACCGCATTCTCGCAGAAGAGGTCCTCCGGGAGATGCGGGAGCGCGGTGAGGGATTTATCGAAAAGCAGATCGATGTGACCCTGCGGGAACGGGCGCTGACGATCCTCATGACCATCACCGCAATCCACGATGATGAGGGAAAGGAGATGGGCATGGCGGTGGTCTTCGAGGATCTGACCCAGTTGCAGCGGGCGGAGCGGGTGGCCGCCTGGCGGGAGGTCGCGAGGCGGATGGCCCATGAGATCAAAAACCCCCTGACGCCGGTGCAGCTCTCCGCCCAGCGCCTGCAGAAGAAATACGGCGACCGACTGGGCGAGGATGACGGCGTCTTTAAGGAATGCACCAAGACGATCATCGATCAGGTCGAGGTCCTGAAGAACCTCGTGAACGAATTTTCGCGTTATGCGCGGCTGCCTGTGACGAGCCTGGCGCTCCACGACCTCAACGGGGTGATCCGCGATTCGGTCATCCTTTTCCAGGATGCCCATAAAGAGATTGTGTTCGATTTTCAACAGGGCGCCGATATTCCGAAACTGATGCTTGATCCGGAGCAGATCCGGCGGGTCATGGTCAATCTGCTTGACAATGCCGTGGCGGCGGTTGGCGGGAAAACCGGCCGGATCGAGATCCGGACCTCCTGCGATGGGAACGGGAGGATGGCGAGGGTGGACGTGGCCGACAACGGCTGTGGCATTCCGCCCGGTTACCAGGTAAAAATGTTCGAACCCTATTTTTCCACAAAGCGGGCGGGGACGGGTCTGGGGCTGGCCATCGTCAATTCCATCATGGCCGATCATCACGGCCTGGTCAGTGTTGCGGACAACCATCCCCGGGGGACCATCGTGACCTTCGAGTTGCCCTTTCCCGACAAGGCGTAAGAACGATTGTGGAAGGCTGAAGAATTAAAACTTAAAGTATCTCCTGTGGATAGACTTAATGCTGAAGGTTGAACGATGAAAAAGACAATCCTGATCGTGGACGATGAAGAGAGCATCTGCCAGACCCTCGGGGGAATCCTGACCGACGAAGGGTATGAGGTGGTAACGGCCGGCAGCGGCGAAGAGGCCCTGCGAATTCTGGAAGAGGAGCCGCCCCATCTGATTCTGCTGGACATCTGGCTCCCGGGGATAGATGGGATCGAGACCCTCAAGGCGATCAAGGCCGCTCACCCGCAGTTGCAGGTCGTCATGATGTCGGGTCACGGCAGCATCGAAACGGCAGTGAAGGCGACCAAACTCGGGGCCTTCGATTTCGTCGAGAAGCCTCTCTCGCTCGAAAAGGTGATCCTGGCGGTCACCCACGCCCTGGACCGCGTCAGTCTTGAAGAGGAGAATCTCCTTCTCCGGCAGAAGGTCAGTCACGAATACGAACTGACGGGGAATAGCGGTCCGATCCAGGATCTTAAGGAGGTGATCGGCATCGTCGCCCCGACCAACGCCTGGATCCTGATTATGGGGGAAAACGGGACGGGCAAGGAACTGGTCGCCCGCTCCATCCATCGCCAGAGCCGGCGGGCGCAGAAACCCTTCATCGAGGTCAACTGTGCGGCGATTCCGGAAGATCTGATCGAGAGCGAGCTTTTCGGTCACGAGAAGGGGTCCTTTACCGGGGCGACGGCGAAGAAAAGGGGGAAGTTCGACCTGGCCAACGAGGGGACCATCTTCCTCGACGAGGTGGCCGACATGAGCCTCAAGGCGCAGGCAAAGGTGCTCCGGATCCTCCAGGAAAAGAAGTTCGAACGGGTGGGCGGGAATCGGCTCATCCCGACGGATGTCCGGGTGCTGGCCGCCACCAACAAGGACCTCGAAAAGGAGATGGAGGAGGGGCGTTTCCGTCAGGATCTCTACTATCGCCTGAACGTCATCCCGCTCCGGATTCCCCCCCTGCGCGACCGGAGGGAGGATATCCCGTTCCTGGTCGAGCGGTTTCTCCGAGATTTTGCGTTGAAAGAGGGCGATGCGGGGAAAAAGGTCACCGACGAGGTGATGAACGTCCTGATGAGGCACAACTGGCCCGGAAATGTGCGTGAACTGAAGAACATCATCGAGCGTCTGGTGATCATGACGCCGAACGGGTCGATTTCGAAGTGTGATATCTTTCCCCTCTTTGAAGAAGGGGGGAAGGAAATCCCTCTCCCTGAGACGGAAATCGCTTCCGATTCCTTCCGCGGTGCAAAGCAGGACTTCGAGCGGCAATACATCGTCCGCAAACTCCGGGAGTTTGGCGGCAACATTTCCCGGACGGCCGCGGCGATCGGTCTGGAGCGGAGCAACCTTCACAAGAAAATCCGGAGCTACGGGTTGGAGGTTAAAAACGACTCCGGGGACGATGCTGCCGGCAATTAACAGCATGTTGAAACAGTTTTTCTTGCAGACTGTTCAAAAGCTTGTCCCGTACAAGATACGGGATGCTCGGATGCAAGGCCCCCGATATCCTGAGCCGTGAGGCGTACTGTTTGGTACGTTGAACGGCGAAGGATGAGGGAAACGAAGCAGACGGGGGTTTTTCAACAGTCTGTTAAGATCCGGTTTGACGCCGTAAATCGGCGACGGAGAAGCGGTTGAAAGGCAGGAAGATGAGCCCCAGAAGGATGATGATCCCGATCGAGAGGGCGTGATAGATGATCGCGAAAGTCAGCGCATCCGTTTTCGGAATTCCGAAAAGGCTGAGCCCCAGAATACAGGAGTAGTGCCAGTTGCCGATGAAGCCCGGCGCCGTGGGAATGGCGATCCCGATGATCAGAATGATCATCACGACGAAGGCTGCGGCGACCGGCAGATGGAGGCCGGAGGCCAGGAAGAGAAGATAGATTGCCAGGACGTCGATGAGCCAGATAACGATCGACAGCAGGGTTCCGAAGAGCAGAAGCGCCGGATCGACCATGATCCGGAATCCTTCGATGAAATGGCCGATCAGCCGGTTGACTGCTCCTGCATAACGTGCCGGCAATTTTTGGATGAGTGGGGCCAGGATACGGAGCGACGCTTCACGCCGGACGATCATCAGGATCATCACCGCAAAAAGAGTGAGCGTCGCAAGCAGGAACAGAACGCCGGAACGGACAAGCCACGGCGGCAGCGGTGTGAAAAAAAGGGCGACCACCCCAACGATGAGAATGGCGAGGCCGTCGAGCGCCCTTTCCACGAAGATCGTGCCGAGCGCTGAGCTCATGGGGATACGGCTCTTGTTTGCGATGAGACAGGGCCGTGCCAGTTCTCCCAGGCGCGCCGGGATGGCGATGATGGCCAGAAACCCGACGCTGGTGATGGAGAAGAGGGTCAGCTGATCGACCTTCCCGATGGGTCTCAGGATGAGCCCCCACCGGATAGATCTCAGGAGCTGCATGAGAAACATGACGGCAACGGCGGGGAGGACATATCCTGAACGGATCGTCCGGAAACCGTCGGCCACTCCCCGGAACTCGATCCCCCGGATAGAGAGCCAGACCAGCAGGGTGCCGAGCGCCAAACCTACAATCAGCTTTTTTTTCATCAGCCCTCTTTAAGTTCCCAACAGCGCGGCGCCAAGAGGCCGGCATCATCCTGCACGGGCCTATTTTCTAACCAGGTTGTCCCCGATCTTGTCGTGGATGAGTTGGGAAGAGAGCCTGTTCCCGATCAAGCCGACACGGACGGCAACCGTGGTCACATTCTTGGCTTTGTAGGTGACGGAAATCTGTACTTTTTCATCATCGATCACGGCCGAGATTTTTCCCTTCCCGATCTCCTTTTCCGGCAGGACATCCAGACCGCGCATATCCGCCACGGTCTTTTGGCAGGCGTTCCAGGCCACGTCGAAGGATTGGTAATAGTCCGTTTTCATCTCGCCGTTGATGAAGAAGTAGGTTCCCGAACCGGCGCCCACCGCCGCACCGCCGATCAACGCCGCCGCGCAGCCGGAGATCAGAAAAGCTCCCATGACCAGGAATACGATCCATCCCTTTGCTGTACGCATGATTTTTCCTTTCTGGAATGATTTTTCGACCATTTTCGTTAATGGATTGCCGCCTCGTCGCTCAGCCGGTCGAACTCCCGGAGCAACTCCTCCTGCTTTCGGGTGAGGTTCGAGGGCACGGTTACCACTGTCTCGATGATCTGATCGCCCCTTCCGTATCCGCGAAGATGGGCGATGCCCTTGCCCTTCAGACGGAAGACCTTGCCCGTCGGGGTTCCCCGGGGAATCTTCAGCTTCTCCTTTCCCGTCAGGGTCGGCGCCTCCACGCTCCCCCCCAGAGCGGCCTGGACGAAGGTGATCGGGATGCGGCAGTAAACGTCGTCTCCATTTCGTTCGAAAGTCTCATGGGGTTCCACCTCGATGAAGACATAGAGGTCCCCGTTCGGGCCGCCGTGCTCACCTTCCTCTCCTTCTCCCCGCAGCCGGAGACGCGATCCCGTCTCCACGCCGGCGGGAATCTTGAGCTGGACCGTTTTCGCGATTCGGACCTTTCCCTCGCCGGTGCACGCCTCGCAAGGGGTCGCGATGATGCCCCCCTGTCCCCGGCACTGCGGGCAGGTTGTGCTGATGCTGAAAAAACCGCTGGACTGCGTCACCTGGCCCCGTCCGTTACAGCGGCTGCAGACCTGCGGAGAGGTTCCCGGGGCGCAACCCGATCCCCGGCAGGTGGTGCAGAGGGTGTATTTCTCCAATCCGACTTCGGTGCTCGTCCCCAGAGCCGCATCCATGAAAGAGATCCGGAGGTCGTAGCGCAGATCGGCCCCGGCCCGGGCGGCCGTGCGCGAGCGTGAGCGTCCCGTGTTGAAGCCGAAGACGTCGCCGAAGATGTCGCCGAAACTCGAAAAGATGTCCTCAAAACCGGAGAAGCCCCGGTAGCCGGCGCCGCTCAGACCCTCATGGCCGTAGTGGTTGTAGATCTCCCTCTTTTGGGAGTCGCTCAGGACCTCGTAGGCCTCGGCCGCCTCCTTGAACTTCTCCTCCGCCTCATGATTTCCCGGATTCCGATCCGGATGATACTGCATGGCGAGCTTGCGATAGCTCTTTTTGATCTCCTCTTCCACGGCGCCTCTTTCCACGCCCAGAATCTCGTAGTAACAACGTTTTGACGTCATTCGCCCTTTCGACTTCCTTCCGCGTTGATTTCCCCGATTCCCGCCGGGATGTTATTCTCTCCGACCGAAACCGAACGATTTCCCGAATCCCTACAACAATATTACTCCGGCAAGTAAACCTGTCAAAGGTTGTCATTCCGGGCTTGACCCGGAATCCGGTCCTCTCTTGGATTCCCGCTGGAGTTTACCCCGTACTTGATACGGGGCGGGAATGACCCATTTAGATATATGATTGCCGGAGCAATATCATTCCCATGGATGGTCGCAGGATCTTGCGGACGCCTGTTTCATCGCGCCCTAACATAGCAACCCCCCTTGCGTCCGTCAACCCCTATCGGACCAGCCGGTTCAGCGCCTCGCGGTATTTCTCACCGGTTTTCGCGATGATCTCCGCGGGGAGCTCCGGCGCCGGGGGCTTCTGACCCCAGTGGATAGAGATCAGATAATCGCGCAGGAACTGCTTGTCAAAGCTCTTCTGCGAACGTCCCTCCGCATAATCGTCCTTCGGCCAGAACCGGGAAGAGTCGGGGGTGAGGAGTTCGTCGATGAGGATGAGTTCCCCGTCCAGAAGACCGAATTCCATCTTCGTGTCGGCAATGATGATCCCTGCCCGATCGGCGATGGCGACCGCCCGTTCATAAATGGAAAGGCTCACCCGGATGATTCGGCCGGTCAGATCCGCGCCGAGTATGTCTTCCATCTCCTTGCGGCTGATCGGCAGGTCGTGTTCCCCGTCGGGGGCTTTGGTGGAGGGGGTGAAGAGGGTCTCCGGAAGCCGTGACGACTCCTTCAGCCCCGCCGGGAGTGCAATCCCGGAGACGGGCTTCCCCGAGCTGTAATCCTTCCAGCCGGAGCCGCTCAGGTATCCCCGCACGACGCATTCGACCGGCAGCGGCTTCGCCTTCTTCACGAGCATGCTCCGCCCCCGCAGAACCTCGCGGTAGGGGGCGCAGACGGCCGGATATTCATCCGGATTCGTCGAAACCACGTGGTTCGGAATGATATCCCCCATCTTCCCGAACCAGAAGGCGGACATGCGCGTCAGCACCTCGCCCTTGCCCGGGACGGGGTTCGGCATGATAACGTCGAAGGCGGAGATGCGGTCGGTCGCGACGATCAGCAGGTGGGAATCGAGGGCGTAGATATCGCGGACCTTTCCCGTGTTGGCGAGCGTCATTCCTTGAAAATCCGTGTTCATGATCGCTGGGTGGTTCATGATCTGTCTCCTTGTTATCGGTCAGCGCAGGAAGGGGTTGAACTGTTTTTCATGGCCGATTGTCGAGGTCGGCATGCTCCCGTAGTTGTGTCCCGGCAGGACCACCGTCTCGTCGGGCAGGGTGCAGAGTTTTTTCTGGATGGAGTCGAACATCACCTCTCCGGAGCCGCCGGGCAGGTCGGTCCTTCCGACCGCCTCCACGAAGAGGGTGTCGCCGGTGAAGGCGTAGCCGTCCAGGAGGAGGACCATGCTTCCCGGGGAATGACCCGGGGTGTGCAGGACCCGGAGCCTGATCCCGCCGACCTCGATGAGATCGCCGTCCTGGACCGTCCGGTCGGCGGGCGGCGACGCCTTCCCGCCGAACATCCGGAGCATGGCCGCCGGGGTGGAGACGAGCATCTCGGCGTCGTCCTCGTGGATGATGATCGCGGCGCCCGTCTTTTTCTTCATGTCCACGTTTCCGCCGATGTGATCCACATGGCCGTGGGTGTTGACGATGTACTTGATTTTGACGCCGTTTTGCTCCGCTGCCTGGATAAGCCCGTCCGTATCCGCGGCCGGATCGATGACGAGCGCCTCTCCGCTTTCCTTATCGCCCACCAGGTAGGCGAAGACCGCCATCTGTCCGACCTGCCGCTGTTCGATGAACATGAATCCTCCCATCCTCAGGGTATCGGCGAAGCCCGGCCTACCCCCCGGAATTTTCGTATTTTACGTCCGTTTTGCAGGACACCCCTATCATTTTTCCGCTTCCGAAGTCAATTGGATTCGCGCCGGTTCATGCCCCTGTGCCGGCGGCCGGAAGGGACTGCGGATGGGCTGGCGATGGCCCCGAAGTCCTCGGAATGCGGGGATTCCGCAACTTGAGGAAGAGGTCAGTGTACCGGATCTTCCAGCCAGCGCTCCAGGAAAGCCCTCCTGGCGGCGCAACGTTCCTCGTTCCAGCAGGAAGTGAAAACGGCGTCCGGTTTCCGGGCTTCCTGGATCCGAACCTCATAGGGCCGCTTTTCCCGGACGACGTGGAGATAATTGACGAAGCTCTCGGCAAAATCCTCCCAGGGGCTGACGGCCGCATACAGTGTGGGGAAGCCGGTGCGGGAGAGATTCCGGTAAACGTCCTGCGCCTGATCCTGCGTCAGGGGGGCATCGTTGAAGGCATAGACTTTCAATAACCGCCTCTCCGGAAAGGCCTCATCGAAGAGGCTCTCGATTTTGTCCCCCCTCATCCGCCAGTTCAGTGCCGGGAAGGGGTAATCCTGCGAGAGGATCGCATCCCCGTTCCAGGAAGGGTGGACGCCACCGGCCATCCCCAGGGCGTGGCCGATCTCGTGCAGCAGGATATAGACGATGGCGTTTTCCACCGAATCGTTCCGATCCTCCTCGATCCGCAGGTTCAGGTTTATTTTTCCCCCGGGAAGGGGCTTGAAGAAGCTTCCCTCCTTCCAGGTCGCCCATGCGTTGGCCGGCCTTTTCAGGAGGAGCTCCCGGTCGAGGACGATGACGGCGAATTTTTCCCGGCCGGCTTCATCCCGGATCGCCTCGGTGTAGCCGCTGCCGCCCAGATCGGCGACCAGGAAGAGGCCAATGATCCGCTCCCGGGCCAGCCGGCGGACCTTCTCTGGAAGGATCTCCTCAATTTGCTTGAGGGCGCTCAAGAATTCCGGAGCCGGTTCTGCCGCGGCGGGTCTTTCCGGAAAGTCGTACAGGCGGTTTTCGATCCGGATCTTCTCGATAAGTTCCGCGGGGGCCGGCGCAATTCTCTCCTGAAGCGGCCTGGCCTGCCAACCCTGTCCCCAGTAGGCGATGCCCATGGTCGGATGCTCGGCGGCCTGCTTCCGGAGCGCCTCCCTGGACGGGGCGCAGGAGGCCAGAAGAAGCACGACCACGGCCGCAATGACCAGGACGGTTTGCCCCGGCTTTCCCCGTTTCATCGGCAGCGGGATGTCATGCATTGCTTGCTCCTGCCGGCAGGGCCGGATTGATGGGATTCACGGGGCCGTCCGGCTGTCGGCGTGGACATTTTCCGCGGGACCGAAAAGATGTTTGATTTGCCGGATGTCTTTTACATCCCCGACCACAAAACTGAAGATCCGAACGAAGCCTCCATAAAAAGGAACACGGTGGTATAGAAACATCGGCCAACCCTTGCGCCGTCGCTTTGAAAATAGCGCTGAACTGGTGCCGCGTGATCATGAACCGTTTTGGGCATAAGAATATATATCATTAATATTTAAAATGATTTATGCAACCATACGGGACGACTGTCAAGGAAAATACGCATATATGTAATGTTATCTGATCAAGATTAGACTTACGGATAGCAAATACACTTCACTGTGGCTCGTAGATCGAATTCACTGACTTCCGATGGAAATATGCAGCCGTCAGGCTGGCAAAAAATTGCTTGACATAAATATCAATATTGATACTATACAAACCATGGCCAAGATCAAAGATATCCTTGTACGGATGAAAATAAATCCATCGGATGTAAGATTTTCTGACTTGAGCAAAGTCTGTATTTATTATTTCGGTCAGGCACGACAGAAAGACGGAAGTCACCATGTTTACAAGACGCCATGGCAAGGAGATCCACGGATCAACATACAAAATCATAAGGCAAAGGCTAAAGCGTACCAGGTAAAGCAGGTGCTGCTGGCTATTGAGAAGTTGGAGGTTGAACATGCCGCTGAAAAATGATCGTTATACGTACCGCGTAACCTGGTCTGAAGATGACCAGGAATATGTAGGCTTATGTGCCGAATTCCCCAGCTTGAGCTGGCTGGATAAAACACCAGAATCGTCCCTAAAGGGCATCCGCGTGATTGTCGAGAGCGTTATCAAGGACATGACACATGGTGGTGAAGAGATACCTCAACCGATTGCCTGTAAAAGATACAGTGGTAAGTTTATGGTACGCGTCCCTCCTGAAATTCACAGAAATCTTGCCATTCAGGCATCGGAATCAGGTGTCAGCCTAAACCGGATTGTTGGTTCGAAGTTAAGTCGATAGCAAGGTAAAAAAGCTATTTTGTGATGCTTCCGAAGCTATTGCAAATACTTATCTACACAAGGCCTGCTTGTGCCGGGTTATTAAATACTGAATGCAATTGTGACTGATTGGCCATTCCTAAATAACCCTTGACTCCACCTACCTATTCTTTACTCTCATCGGACATAAAAGTAACACTTGCAGGAGAAGGCCAGCACGTATTCACGGGTGCCCTTGGCCGTAATTTTTACACTTCAGACAGGCAATGCCGTTGTGCAGGTCATCGCAATCGAGATACCGGGATGAAAATGTTTCACTTTTTCAAGTCCCCGGCTCCACCAAAGTTATATAACTCGTTTTAAAACATTTGATCCTTTCGTTTTAGGGAATCTGAGGCTGCATGTTTTGGATTCCCATTATTGAATAGCGAGAAGGTATGGGACACCAATCCCTATCAGTGCAACAAGGAAAATGATCCCAAAAATGAGTCCCAATGTCCAGAAGTCCTTACGACTGATATATCCGCTTCCGTAGTAGACGGGACCCGGACCGGTGGCGTAGGGCGTGATCACACCCATGAGTCCCAGCGAGTAGCAGAGAAGGAGAGCAAAAGTTTTAACAGGAAGACCCGGGATGGCAGCACCGACAGCCAGCATCACGGGCAGTATAGCCGTGGTGTGTGCTGTGAGGCTTGCGAACATGTAATGAATGATAAAAAAGATCACCACCAGGACCACCATCACAACAATGGGTGACATTCCTGTCAGGAGGGCTGCCATACTCTTGGCAAACCAGGTAACAAATCCTACCTTATTGAGGCCATCAGCCAGTGCAACAAGGGTGGCAAACCAGACAAGAACGTTCCAGGCCTGTTTGTTTGCAAGGATGTCATCCCACGTGACAGTCCCAGTGATGAGCATCAAAGAGATGACAAATCCTGCCGCCGTGGTGGCATCTATAAGGTTCCCACCGAAAATCCACAAAGCCAGGGCCAAAACAGCAAGCAGGGCCATTACAAGCTCCTTGCGGGAAAACTTACCCAGCTTGTCCAGTTCCTGAGATGCCCAAGAGGGTATTTCCTGGCTGGATTTGATCTCAGGCGGGTAAATCTTATAGATGAGAAAAGGCAGGATTAGTATGAGAATAATGCCCACAGGAAGAAACCCGACGAACCATTCTGTCCATGGAATACTGATTTTTACCGTCTTGTTTACCAGATCCAGGGCCAGAAGATTTGGGGCTAAAGAGGTGATAAACATGGAACTGGTGACACAGGTTGCCGCAAAGGCCGTCCACATGATGTATGCCCCGATTTTATGAGATGTTTCTCCGGGAGAGGACCCATAAAGACCGGGAAGATTACGAATAATAGGGAAAATGGTACCCCCGCTCCTTGCCGTATTCGAGGGCGTAAAGGGAGCCAGGATGAGATCGGCAAAAGTGATAGCATATCCGAGTCCCAGTGTCTTTTTGCCCAACGTCTTGACCAGGATCAAAGCGATGCGTCTGCCAAGGCCTGTTTTATCATAGCCCATGGCAAACATAAAGGCCCCAAAGATCAACCAGACCGTCGTGTTGGCAAAGCCGGACAAGGCCCACCGTATGTTATCGGCTGGTTTGGGGCCGGCCAAACCCAGAACTGCAACAAGGAAGACGCCGATAAACCCCACGGCTGCTGCCGGAATAGGCTCCAGGATCAGGCCCAAAATAACGGCGGCGAAAATGGCAAAGAAATACCAGGCAGTCAGATTTAATCCTTGGGGGGCAGGGAGTAAGGCGATCATAATACCCAAAAGCAACGGCAGAATAGCTTTCCACAGAATCGTCTTCATCGTTAACCTCCTTGTTTTTTAATACGGACGCAACTCAGGACTGTGTCGAATCCTATTCTCTCAAAGATCTCCGAGACCTCTTGCATAAGTCACCAGCACATATACACGATTACCTCCATTGCAAATAAAAAATCCAATGTGCTAACTCCTTATCAAGATGCCTGATAAATCAATCTCATTTATTTCTTTTTGAAGTCAAACATTATTTTCAAGGTTGACGTTTTACTGATTTCAGTCAACTATACGCACCCCCGCCCACCCGGAAAATCGCCCTCTAAAAATCTGCACCTTCAACCGATGATCCGTAAAACAGAGGAAAAGACCAACGAATTATTTTTCGGATACCTGGTCCAGCCCAAGCCTTAACTTTAAAAGTCCTATTTTTCAGGACGGGCTGACTAATTGCCGCTGTTCAGGAGCTTGCCGAAATCAGCGTCAAGCTTGGCCAGCGAGGCATTGATCTTGGCGCGCTTTTCCTTGATCCACGCGTCTTGTTCCGCCAGCTTTTGGTTCGCAATCTTCAGCATACGGGCCAGTTCAGCCGGCTGCGGGCCACCAACCGTGGCACGGTTGTTGACGATGGCGACCGGGTTGAGCGTCGAACGGAATTCTTCTTCGCTCATCGGCAGTTCGCCCGCTTTGTTGTAGTCCTTGACGGCTTCCTTGTAAATGCGTTGCGCTTCGGCATACGGGAAGTCAAGTGGCTTGATGTTATTCTTCTTCGCGAAGTCCACGACTTCGGAGGCGAAGTGGTGGCCAACGCGGAACGGCAGCTTGTACTTGCGCATCAGGACGTCAGCCAGTTCTTGCGAGGCGGTCCAATCGTTGTTCAGTTCTTCCAGGGCGCGATCCGGGCTGATCACGAGCGAGTTCAGGATCGTGTCCCAGCTCTTCAGGAACTTGATGGCGCTGTTGACCATCGTGCTATTGATATCCACTTGCTTCGGGTCGGACATGCCCGGGGTGATATTGTGTGTGAGGATGATGGTACCCAGCGCGAGCGAGATCGCCGTCGAAGCGTCACGGCGCGTATTGTTCAGGATGCCGGGATTACGCTTTTGCGGCATCGCGCTGGACACGTAGGTGGTGTCGCCACCTTCCTGCAACAGGATCCACGGACGCGCTTGGGCGTACTGGGTCATCATGTCTTCGACGAAGTTGCCGACGTGCAACGCGATGCTGGTCACGACGGCGCCGACTTCAACCGGATGTTCCATCGAAGAGATTTGGGAAGCGTCGTACGCATTGTCCACGATCGTGGCAAAACCCAGGTAGTCGGCCATGCGGGCGCGGTTCAGCGGCCAGCTCGTGCCGTTCAGCACCGTGGTACCCATACCGCAGCGGTCGATACGGGCATAGGCTTCACGCAGACGCTGCGCGTCGCGTTCGAGGCCGGCAGCGTGTCCCAGCAGGTAGTGGGCGTAGCTGTTCGGTTGAGCGGCCACACCGTTGGTGTAGTTCGGGACGATCGTCTTGGTGTGGCGTTCGGCCAGCTTGACCAGGGACCTGGAAGCCTTGTTCAGTTGGTCGGCCAGGGCCAGCACGTCTTCACGCAGGATGGCGGCACGGTAGGTGGCGTGCATGTCCTGGCTGGAACGGCCGGCGTGCAGCAGCGTCACCTCCGGACCGGCGGCTTTGATCAGCAGCGGTTCCACCTGGATGACGTCGGTCGGACGCTTGGCGCCCGGTTGGTTGCCGTCTTTGATGACCTTGGCAACACCGGCAGCGATGCGCGGAGCGATCGCCTTGTCGAGCAGGCCTTCATCCGTGTTGATCACGGCGGTGGCCTTGTTCATTTGGCCCAACCAAAAGAATTCATCACGGAGGGGGGCTGTTTGCTGGGCAAAGCCGGGCAGTGCCAGGGCGGCGACCATTACCAGAGCGAAGGTGCAAACACGAAACGTCAACATGGTATCTCCTCCTTATAAATGAAATGTTTATCGATTTCGGCACGCGGAGGGTTTCCGCGTAAGCGGTTGTTGCCTTCCGTTCTGTTCCCCCCCCTTCATAGACCAGAAATTCCGCGATCCGGATCAATTCGTTGTAGGTTTCCGGAAATTTCGTTTCCAGGGAGATCAGGAAATCCCTTTTCTCCGAGGTTCTCTGTTTTTCCGAAATGGGGAATGTTTCCACAAGACCGGAGACGATATCTTCCCCCTGAACGCAGAAGATGAAAGGTTGATCGCAGGTATCATATCACAGGGCCCGTAACATAAATATCCATGGCTTGCACGTAGCCAGAGACCTCGGCCTTGGTTGCTGCGCCCGAGGCCGATTCGATCATCTTTTCAAAGATCCGCAGGCCAGCTTGCTCGAGGGACTCCTCCCCATCCATGACCCCGTGCACCGACAGGTCCATGTGATCCTGCATGCGCCGCCAGGTGACCTCATTGCCGGTTACCTTGATCACCGGTACGAAGGGGAATCCCTGGGGCGCCCCGAGGCCGGTGGTGAAGACGATCAGGTTGGCGCCGGCCGTGGCCATTCCCGTGAGCAGCTCCGGCTCCCGACCCGGAGAGTCCATGACCACCAGGCCTTTGACCTTTGGACGCTCCCCGTATTCGTAAACGGCCTGTACCACTGCCCCGCCGATCTTGGCAATGGCGCCCAGGGACTTTTCCTCGATGGTGGTGAGCCCTCCTTTGATATTTCCGGGCGTAGGCTGGCCGCCGCGCATATCGACACCCATGGCCTTGACCCGTTGTTCCATCCGATTCACGAGCCGCAGGAGATCCCGGCCTGTCTGTTCGTCCTTGCACTGCCGGGCCAGGAGATGCTCGGCGCCGATAATTTCCGTCACTTCGCCCATGATGATGGATGCGCCCTCCGCTACCAGGCGTTCCACGGCGACTCCCAAAGTCGGATTGGACGCCAATCCGCTGGTGGTGTCCGAACTGCCGCATTTGAGCCCCACCACGAGGTCGCTCAGGGGGCATTCCACGCGCTGAATCCGGGAGGCGTCGACGGCCATCTGCTGGGCGGCCAGCACACCCAGGGCCGTGGTCTTGGCGGCGCCGCCCTCGTTCTGTATGCCGATGACCTGCACCGGTTTTTCACAGTCCTCGATGGCTTTGGCCACTTGCGCAACATCCGTTCCTTCACATCCCAGCCCCACCAGGACAACGGCCGCCAGATTCGGATTTTGTCCCAGTCCGATGAGGGCCTGCGTGACCCTCGCCAAGTCGGGCGGGGTCTGGCAACAACCCTGCTGATGGCTGAAGGCCACCGCGCCCTTTACCTGTCCGGCAATCGCACGCGCCACCTCGTTGGCGCAGACCACCGTCGAAAGTACCCCCACGTAGTTCCGCGTGCCCACGCGGCCATCCGCTCTTCGATATCCCAAAAAATTCATGACTCCACTCCGTCGCATGTGATGAAACGATTTCAAGCCAGGTCGCCGCGGCCGCGCGTGCTCTCCACGTTGTGCACGTGAACGTGCTCGCCGGGCTCAATGTCGTGTGTTGCCAGACCGATCACCGTTCCATATTTCAAGATCTCTTCACCTTTGTCGATGTGGCGCAGAGCCAGCTTGTGGCCCAAAGGAATCTCCTGAGCCACCTTGATGCTCACGTTCTCGTCTTCGATTCCCATTGCAGCGCTTTCCCCCGCCGGAATATCCTGAATGGCAGTCGCCACATTGTCCTGCCGCTTGATCACAATCGCATTCCTACGCATCGCACCCTCACATTGTATGTAATTTCCGGAGCGCCTCCGCCCACCGGAGCACGTTTTGTGTTCCCGGCAACTCCTGGATGGACTCGAACATCCTCTCTGAAGCGACGACGCCCCAGACCAGTCCGGTTAGTTTCAGAAACTTGTCGCGCTTCTCATCCGCCGTCATGGGCAATTCCGGGTCACCCTTGCGTACCGCCGCCGATGCCGTGAAGGTCTCTCCCCCGGCGCGGAGGGTGATTTTTGCCGGCCTCTGCCCCGGGACCCCGCCCAAACCGTCATCGGGCACAAGCCTGATTCTCTTGAGAAGATCTTTTATCTCCCCGCTCTCACGAAGCTCTCGGGAGAACTCCTCTTGTCCCACACGCCCCTTGAGGAGGGCGACGGCCACACAATACGGGATGGAAAACTTCGCCTGGTTCTCGTTCGCCGGAAAAGGCAGACCGGCAATCTTCAGCGATACGGGATGGGCGCGCACCTCGATCTCCTCCACCTCTGCCAGGGAAAACTGCCCGTGGAGCTTTAGGATTGCCTCAATCGGGGTCATGGTATGCCCACAAACCGGGTAGTTTTTAAAAGTGGTGGTCGGTGTAAGCCACTCTTCCCCCATGCCGGCCGTGCAGGTGCGTACTTCAACCGGTTCGGGGACCATGGCGGAGAAGAAACCCTGTCGCCCTTCGAAAATGGTCGTTGGCCCCTCGATCCCTTTCTGGGACAGCAGGGCCGCCAGCAGGCCGGCGTGGGCAGCCTTGGCGGGATGCAGGTTCTTGGCTTGCGGGGCATCCGGAAGAACTTCCCAAAGTCCTGCGGCCTGGGTGCCGGCAAGTCCGAAGGCGCCCGCGGTTTGCCGGGAATTGAGGCCGAGGGTTCGAGCGGCGGCAGCAGCCGCACCGAAGGTTCCCACGGTTCCGGTGGTGTGCCAGAGTTTGTAGTGGGCCGGGTTGACGGCCGAAGCCAGGCGCATGGAGACCTCGTACCCGGCCACGAGGGCAGTCAATAGTTCCGCCCCACAGATCTCCGCCCGGCAAGCGCCGGAGAAGGCAGCCGACAGGATCGGAGCGCCGGGATGGTATAGGCCGGCGCGATAGCTGTCGTCAAACTCCAGGGCATGGGATGCGCTCGCGTTCACCAGCGCCGCCCAAAGCGGCTCTACCGGCTTCAGATCGCCCACCCGCAAGGCCCGGCCCGGCCCATCATAGATCGGCGCCAGGGATAGAAACGCCTGACTCAGAGGCGAGGCGAGTCCGGCGGCGGCATTGGCAAACCAGTCCGCAAAAAGCTCAAGGGCGATTTGACGGACCTCCGTCGGCAAGCGCGTCCAGTCCAATTCACAGACGAAGCGCGCATATTGTTCAGACAAAGTCATAAAATATCACCTGGAGAGACCCATCTCTCAATGATATCTTTATAGACCCTCATGTGGCTGCAACGCTGGCCAGTAGCCGATCCACCCGCAACTTTACCGCCTGGGCCACTTCGGCGGACAGTCCCAGATACCCGGCGGGGTCCAAAACTTTTTCAATGTCCGCCCTCTGGCACTGGGCCGCCACCTCGGGATCGGACATGAGCTCGTCAATCAGGTGCGTCTCTTTTTCAAACGCCCGCATCGAGGCCAGATAAACCTTTTCGTGGGCCACCGGCAGAGGAAAATGCTTTTCCAGCAGGAACATTACCTGCTCCGAGAGCAGCATGCCCTGGAGAAGGTCCGTGTTCCGGAGCATGCGGCCTTCATTGACCGTGAGTCCACCCAAAAGCACCATCAGATGATTCAGGAGGCCGGACAGGTACACGAAGCTCTCGGGGACGGCGATCCACTCATTCTTCCAGCGGGAGGCGTCCCGTTCGTTTTCCTGCCCCATGACTTCCAGCGCCACACTGGCATTGGCCCTGATCTCCCGCTCCAGCACCATGATCCATTCGCTGTGGATGGGATTGCGCTTGTGGGGCATGGTGCTGCTGCCGATCTTTCCGGCCGAAGGCTCCAGCAATTCCCCAATCTCCGTCTTGCTCAGGTTGTAGACCTCCCGGGCGATCCTGGCCCCGGTGCCGGCGAGAAGCGCACAAAGCGTCATCATCTCGGCGATTCGATCCCGGGAGCTGTGCCACACCGTCTCCGGCACTCCCAGTCCCAGGAGGTCGAGCGTCCTTTTCTGCACCTCGAATCCTTGCTTCCCCCAAGAGGCGAAATTACCCACTGCGCCGGTCATGTTGCCCACCAGTATCCGCTCTCGGGCCATGGTCCACCGTTCATGCTGCCGGGATAGTTCCGAGAGCCAGATGGCCGCCTTGAACCCGAAGGTGATCGGGAGTGCGTGTCCCCCATGCGTGCGGCCGACCATGATGGTTTGCGCATGCTTGCCCGCCAGATCGGAGATGAGGTGCATGATACCGGCCAGGCGTTCCATCGCCAGACCATAGCCGTCCTTGATCATCAGCATCATGGCGGTATCGATGATGTCCTGCGTCGTGGCGCCGAAGTGCAGGTAGCGAGAGTGGTCATGCGCGATCACACGCCGGAAATCGGACAGAAGCCCGAGCAGGCTGTGGCCGGTGCGCTTTCCGCTGGCTTTGACCGCTTCGAGATCGATCAATGCTACATCCGCTTTTGCGGCGATGATTTCGGACGCTTCTTTCTGGATCATCCCCATGGCAGCCTGGGCCTTGGCCAAGGCTGCCTCCACGTCGAGCCAACGCTGAAAGGAGGCTGTTTCCTCAAACACCCGCCGCATGTCGGCCGTACCGACCGAATCTCCGAAAACAATGCTATCCATGATGTGAACCGTCATTTCACACCCTCGCTTGAATTTATTTTAGAAGTACTCCTCATAGATATAAAGAGCCGGCAAGCCGCCCGTATGGACGAAAAGGATATTGCTGTCCCGTTCAAAATACCCTTTTCTCACCAGGTCGATCAGCCCGGCCATGGCCTTGCCGGTATAAACGGGATCCAACAGGATTCCCTCCGTCCTGGCCAGCAGTCGTAAGGCTTCCGCCATACCCGGCGTGGGCAGGGAGTATCCCGGTCCGACATAATCCTCGAAGCAGACCACGGTTTCCCGGCGCTTCCGCTGGCGCAGAATATAGTTTGGATATCCAGCCCGAGCTCGAAAGTCTGCGTCAGGATCTCCTGAGCACAGGCCACGTACCCCAACGTCCCGAGGGGATTCGATCCGCCTCCGGGAATCACATAGCCTTTTCGACCCGCAGCAGCCAACTCCCCGGCCACCGCTGCCATTTCCTCCAAAAGGGGAGCGCCGGCCGGCACGACCTTGACCTGCTCCACCCCCAGGAGGTTATAGAGAAAATTATTGCCGCCGGCCTGAGGGCGATAGCTCCCCGAGACCCGCTCCTCCAGAACCAACCGGCATTTCAACCCTTCTTTTACGGCCGCCGCCAGGGTCAACCGGCAGTGGTTCGATTGAATAGCCCCGCAGGTAATCAGCGTATCCGCGCCCTGGGCCAGGGCCTCGGCCACCAGAAATTCAAGCTTTCGGGTCTTATTCCCACCGGCGGTCAACCCCAATAGATCATCCCGTTTGATGTAGATATTTGGGCCACCCAGGGCTTCGGAGAAGCGGGGAACCCTTTCAATAGGCGTTGGCCCGGCAGTATACCTTCTTCGAGGAAATTTCGTGAGATTCATAGGACTGTGGCCGGAACGATTAATCCTTTCTCTTTCGCAACAGGACCGGAAGAACGAGTGACGCGCAGGTCATGACCAGAAACGTGGCCGCAATGGGACGCGTGAAAAAGGTCATGGGATTTCCGTCCGACAGCACAAGCGCCTGCCGGAGGCTGTTTTCCGCCGGCCCCCCCAGTAGAAGCCCCAGGATGACCGGCGCCAGCGGGATGGCCACCTTGGTCAGGCCATAGCCGATCAGTGCGAAGAGCATCATGATTCCGATATCGAAGGCGGAACTCCGGTAACTGTAAACGCCGAATGCCGAAAGGAGCAGGATGATGATCGGCAGGTAGCCGCGGACCTTATCCATTAAAGCAACGATCAGCGGGATGCAGGCCAAGTTGATGACAACCAGCATCACGTTGCCAACATACATGCTGCCAATCAAACCCCATACGACGTCGGGCGCTTGGCTGAACAGCGTCGGGCCCGGCTTGAGGCCGAACATGATGAGGGCGGCGAGCATGAGCGCCGTTGAGGGAGAGCTGGGTAGCCCCAGGCTGAGCATGGGAATCATGGCCCCGCCCGTCGCCGCGTTGTTGGCGGTCTCCGGCCCCGCCACCCCCGCAATCGCCCCTTTTCCGAATTGCTCCGGATTCTTGGATATCCGCTGTTCGATGCCGTAGGAAAGAAACGAAGAGATCGTCGGTCCGGCGCCGGGAAAGATCCCCACGAAGAATCCGAGGATCGTTCCCCGGACCATGGGCCAGAACGATTCCTTCAGGTCTTTGATCGAAGGGAGCACCTTGAAGAAACCGAGATCCGCCTTGACGATCTCCAGGGGCGTGCGCTTTTCGAAGTACTCGATCATCTCGCTCAGGCCGAACATCCCGACGGCGACGGGAAGAAAGTCGACGCCGTCGAGGAGATCTTGAAAATCAAAGGTGAGCCGGGGCTGACCGGTCATGATATCCTGCCCCACCATGGCCAGCATCAGCCCCAGGCAGGTGGCGATCAGGCCCCGGACAATCGATTCGCCGGCAAAGGCGACGACCAGGCTCAAGGCCATGATCATGAGGGAAAAGTATTCGGCAGGTCCCAGCATCAGGGCCGTGTTGGCAAGCGGCGGTCCGAAAACCATGAGCCCGATCACGCTCACCGTACCGCCGATGAAGGAGCCGATGGCTGCAATTCCCAGGGCGACCCCGGCCTTGCCCTGCTTGGCGAGCGGATTGCCGTCGAACATCGTCACCACCGATGCGGACTCACCCGGCACCCGCATCAGGACCGAGGTGATCGTACCGCCGTATTGCGTCCCGTAAAAGATGCCGGCAAGCATGATCAGCGCCGTTACGGGCCCCATCTTGAACGTGGCCGGCAGGAGAATGGCGCAGGCGCCCGCCGAGCCGATGCCTGGAAGCGCGCCCACCGTCGTGCCGATGATGACGCCGATAGCGCAGAAAAGCAGGTTGATCGGCGTCAATGCGACGGCCAGTCCATGGAGCATTAACAGAATCGTGTCCACGAAATCACCTCCTGAACGGCTTTATCGGACCAGCAGCCAGGCGAAAATGCCCGCCGGCAGAGGCACGCCCAAAATGAACTGGAAGATGATCCATGTGGTCAGGCTGATCAGCAGCCCGACGAGGATGGATTTCCTCCAGGGGTAGCGCTCCATGAATTTCAACTCGATGGCGGACACCAGCAGCACAGTAACAACGACCCCCAGTCGTTCCCACAAAACGATCATGGACAGGCCCAGCAGAACGTACGCCGCTGGTCCCGCCAACTCGGACAGGCTTGGCATGATGAGGGGTTTGGTGCGCTTCGAGAAGAAGAGATCGGCAAAGTACAGCACGTTCAGGATCCCCAGGCATACGGCGAGCACCACGGGCATGAATCGGGGACCGGGCGCTCCTTCCTGGATGTAGGGAAGACCCCGCGTGAAACCGATCAGTCCCGCCACCAGGATCCAGATCAAAAGACAGGTGACGATCTGCGGGGTCCTTCCCTGGATGTATTTTCCCTGCGTCATGGCATTACCCTCCCTTGTGGAAAGCCCTGCGCCCCGCGCAGTGCTATTGCAACTGGGACATGATCTGTTTGTTGCTCTCGAAGTCCGCCTTCATGTAGGCCTCGAACTCCTTCGGTCCCTTGGACATGAGGGGGTATTCAGCCATCGCGAATTTCTCCTTCACCTCTTTATTGTCCAGTGCGGCCTTGAATGCCTTGGTAAGCCTGTCCACGACTTCCCGAGAAAGGCCCTTGGGGCCTGCGATGCCGCGCCAGGCGCCGTAATCCATCGGATACCCCTTCTCCTTGAAGGTCGGTACGTTGGGAATGCGCGGGTCCCTTTCCTGGGACATGACGCCGATCACCCTGAGCTTGCCCTGGTCTACCATGCTTCTGGCTTCTCCGTAGGCGCCAAGCCCGCACTGCACGTGCCCGCCTGCGATCATGGGAACCTGTTCCGTCGCCCCTTTGGTATGGATATACTTGAACTTCATTCCGAATTTTTCTTCCATGATCAGCGATGCAATGTGGTGAGACGTCGAATGGCCGTGCGTGGCGTTTGTGATCGGCGCCTTCTTGCCCGCGGCGATCAGGTCTTCCAAAGACTTGAAGGGCGATGCTGCGTTGACGTACATCACCTCGGGATCGAAACAATACAGAACGATGGGCGCAAAGGATTCGATGGTGAAATCCACCTTTTTCGTAAGGGTGTTCGACACAACCGACGAGGTAATCGCCAGCAAGGTGTACCCGTCAGGACTGGAACGGGCCACAAACCCCTGCCCCTCGGCGGCGCCGGCCCCCGGTTTGTTGATGACCAGGATCTTCTGCCCGAGATCTTTCTCCGCTTCCTGGGCGATAATCCGGATCGTCACGTCCACCGCCCCGCCGGCGGCGAAAGGAACGACGATGCTGATGGGTTTCGTCGGAAAAGCATCCGCGGCCCAAACCGCGGATCCCCACAGACCGATCAGAAGAAACGACAACAAAACCGTAAAAATTCTCTTCCCTTTCATTTCCCCTACCTCCTTTTCGATGTGGTTCTTTGCGAATGAGTGAACCGATTGAGGATGTCAGGCGGGAAAGGCAATCCCATGCCTTTTCCCGATCAACCGGGCTTCCTCTACCACCGCAGCGGCCAATGGGATCCCATGCTCGCGCCGTGCGATTTCCGTGAAATGCTCCTTGTATCCGGGGTAGATGACTTCCTGTATCCCCTTGACGGGCCGCAAGCCGCGCAGACGCGCAAGTTCCTCGTCCATCCGCGTCTTGAACTCCTCCGCCGGCATAAAACCGGCAACCTTCAGCACAAGCATAAAGTTGCCGTTGCCGGATTCCCTCTCCTGATTCGTCAGAACGCTCAACACCCGCCCGCCGAATTCAGCCCCGGAAAGCACTCCCGAAAGAATGTCCAGCAACAGGGTGACGGCCGATCCTTTCATGCCACCGAAGGGCAGCATCACCCCTTCCAAGGCCGCCTTCGGGTCCGTTGTGGGGTTGCCCTCCTTGTCCAAGGCCCAGCCGGCGGGCAGGGGCACCCCTTGCGACAACGCCTGGCGCACTTTTTTGCGGGCGCCTTCGCTGGTGGCCATGTCGATCACAAACGCAGGGGCTTTCAGGGTTGGCACTGCAACGGAGAGGGGATTGGTTCCCAGAAAGGGCTCCACGGCCCCGAAGGGTGCGGCCGCCGCCGAGCCGTTGGATGTCACCAGTCCGATGCAGTCTCGGGGCAGCGCCAGCATGGAATAACAGCTGGCTGCGCCGAAGTGGTTGCTGCGCCGCACGACCGCCGCTCCCACCCCGAGTTGCCCGGCGGCTTCAATGGCGAACGTCATGGCCCGATGGGCCGCGACATGGCCCAGGCCGTTGTCGGCGTCCAGCCGGATCGTCCAGGGCAGGGGCCTTTCGATCGTAATATTGGGTCTGGATTTGATCCGACCCTGCTCCAGGCATTCCACATATCCGGCAAGGCATGGAAGCCCGTGGGTGTCGAAGCCGCGCAGATGAGCGAAAACCATGCAATCGGAGACGATTTTTGCATCGGGAACCGGTACTTCCAGCTTTTCAAGAACATTAGCAACAAATCCTGCAAGATCCTGGAGCTTGATGATGGTCGCCTCGGGCATACAGGACCTCCTGTCTGTAAATTCCCTGTATCACACTCGCTTGTGAATTTTTTCGGCTCGGTGCAATAGACTCCGTCGTACGTTAGCGCAGCAGACCGAGGGCATCCCCGATGCGCTCGAATGCTTTTTGGATTTTGGGCTTGGCTGTGGCGAAGGACACCCGGATATAGGGCGCCATCCCGAAGGGCGTTCCGGGGATGACGGCCACGCCAGCTTCGCTCAGAAGATAGCCGACCAACTCTTCGTCTGTCGAGATGACTTCTCCGCCCGGCGTTTTCTTGCCCATATATGCGCCGCATGCGATGTAGCAGTAAAAGGCCCCTTGCGGGGGTCGGCAGTGCAGCCCGGGGATCCGGTTGGCCATCTCCACCACAAGGTTCCGTCGGTCCATATACTCCGCGTTATGTAAGGGGATGAAGGAGTGGTCTCCGGTCAAGGCCGCCACCCCGGCCCACTGGCAGAAATGGGTTGCGCCGCTGGTGGATTGGGACTGGATCTTGAACATGGCCTTGATCAACTCATCCGGTCCTGCCCCGTAGCCCAGGCGCCAGCCCGTCATGCAGTAGGCCTTCGAAAGGCCGTTGACCACGAGAAAACGGTCCCTGAAATCCGGCGCAATGTTTAGGAGATTCAGGAATTTGATGCCGTCGTAGACCAGAAATTCATAAACATCGTCGCTCAAAATCCACACCTGGGGGTACCGCCGCAGTACGTCCGCAAGGGCGCTGAGCTCCTCGGCGCTGTAAACAGCGCCCGACGGGTTTCCTGGGCTGTTGAGGAACAGCCATTTGGTCCTGGGGGTGATCGCTTTCTCCAATGCCTGAGCAGACGGCTTAAAGCCGTCTGCCTGCCGGGTGGGAATAAACACGGGGGTCCCCCGGCTGAGTTGCACGATGCCTGCATAGCTCATCCAGTAGGGCGCAACCAGTATCACCTCATCGCCGGGATTGAGGGTGGCCGTCATGGCGTTGTAGAGCACTTGCTTGCAGCCAGAGCTGACGATGGTCTGGCCGGGAGAATAATCGAGTGCGTTGTCGCGCTTGAGCTTCATGCAGATGGCCTCGCGGAGCTCCGGCAGGCCGATGACCGGCGGATACTTGGTTTTGTTGTCGCACAGGGCTTTGATGCACGCCATCTTGATGTGGTCGGGGGACGGGAAGTCCGGCTCGCCGGCCGACAGCCGGATGATGTCCTTGCCTTGGCGCTCCAACTCCAGAGCCTTGGCCGACACCATGGAAATTTCGGACGCTTTTACCTGGGTCACATGTTCGGAAAGAATTGACATGGCCACCCTCCTTTGGTTCCGCTATTGGACCTGTTGTTGGGTGAACGGAAATTTGACTTGGCGTCATTTAGTCATCCGCCCCATCAAAAAGCAAACTAAATATTTCTATTGAAATTATAAGATTTTCTTATAATATAGCTGAAATCCAATCTACGGCAATGGAGATTTTGCCTCTCTCATGACGAAGGAGAATTTCCATATGAATATGGATAAACTAAAGTCCCTGGTGTATGTGGCGGAACTGGGCAGCCTGACCGCCGCCTCAGGCGCGGTTCACTTGAGCCAGGCGGCCGTCAGCCAGCACCTCAAAGACCTGGAAGATGAGTATGGCATGTTGCTGATCGACCGGTCGCGGCGGCCTGTCGCCCTGACCAAGGAGGGCGAAGAACTGGTCACGGTGACACGGCAGATGCTGCAGCTATGGAACGAACACAAGGGACGAAATCAAAAAACGAAATTCGGGGGCAATCTGCTCCTGGGCCACGTGCGCAGCGCCATCACGGGGATCGTGGCCAATGCCCTGATCATTCTTCGCGCCAAGCACCCCAAATTGACCATCCGACTGGTCACCGCCAGCGGGGTGACCAAGTACCTGGCGCAGGAAGTGGTCAATCGGAAGATTGATGCGAGCTTTGGCGTTGGCCCACTTCAGTTACCGGAAGAGCTGTTGTGGAGGCCTTATCGGCTGGAACGGTTTTACGTGATCGCTCCGAAAAAATACCGGGGGAAAACGGACGAAGAATTGCTGAGCCGGGGTCCATACCTGCGACACAAGCCGCGTCTTCTTGAGGAAACGATGATCGACCGGGAAATGAAGCGCCGCGGCATTAAAGCGGAACCCAGCATGGAGTTCGACTCCTACGAGAACATCCTGCTTATGGTCGAACATGATGTCGGCATCGGAATCGTACCGGATTCTTACCTGTCCAAGCAAAAGTTCGCGCAACTGCATTGCGTCACCTTCAGCACCCCCCCGCTGACCCGGGAAATGGGTCTGATGGTTCGACACGACAGCCCAAACCTCTACCTGGTCGACTTGCTGAGGGAAGCCATCAAGGAATCTTCCCGTCAACTGATCGATGCGTGATCTCTGTTGGCTTTCGAGATGGGACGCGATCGGGAGACTTCCCGTTTCCCGGCCCCGGCGATTTGATCAACCCCGGTCCCATTTCCCTTAACCATGCCTGATCAGCACGGGTTGAAAGCCGCTATAAAAACCTATCTATCCCTTTTCTCGACGACAATAAATAATGGATGCCCTGGAGATTTTTAAACAGGTTCTTCGGAGGCGCAGGTGAACGCCGCCCCGAAGAAGCCGTCCGTGCCGTGGCGGTGAGGAAAGGTCCGGAAAAAGCCGTCGGCGTCGATCAGTTCCGGGGGGATCCCCTCCGGCGGAACGCGTTTGAATTCCGGCCGCGCGGCAAGGATTTCGGCAACCACTGATTCGTTTTCTTCGGGTGTCACGGTGCAGACGCAGTAGACCAGCTGGCCGCCCGGCTTTACGCAGTCCGCCGCTTTCCCGAGGAGCCGCTTCTGGAGCGACATGCTTTTTTCAAGTTCCGCCGGGGCGATCCGCCAGCGGATCTCGGGGTTGCGCCGGAGCGTGCCGAGGCCGGAACAGGGGGCGTCGAGGAGGACCCGGTCGAAGGCGCCGCGGAAGCTCTCCGGCATCGTGGCTGCGTTCCCCGCATGGGTCGTCGCGATCGTCACGCCGAGGCGTCCGGCATCTGCCGTCAGCAGGTGCAGCTTGTCCGGATGGAGATCGACGGCGGTAATTTTCCCCCGGTTTTCCATGAGGGCGGCCAGGTGAAGCGTCTTTCCCCCCGCGCCGGCGCAGAGGTCAAGGACCCGTTCGCCGGGCCGCGGGGCGACCAGGCGGGCGACGAGTTGGGACGCCTCGTCCTGCACCCGGATCAGGCCGTTCCGGAAGGCGGCCGTTTCCCGGAGGGCGGCGGCAGGGGTGGTAAGGATGATGCCGTCGGGGGAGAAGCGGGCCATTTCGGCGGTGATTCCCTCGCCTGCGAGCGCCGCGATCGCCTTCTCCTGCGATGTTTTCAGGGCGTTCACGCGGACGGCCAGCGGTGGAATGGTGTTGTTCGCCCTGCAGATGGCGATGGTCTCGTCGATGCCGTAGCAGTCCAGCCAGCGCTCCACGAGCCAGCAGGGATGGGAGTGGAGGATGGCAATCGCCTTCCCCGGATCTTTGGCCATCTCCGGCCAGGCAATGTTCTCCTGCTCCCGGATGGCATTCCGGAGGATGGCGTTCACCAGACCTGCGGCGGCCGGACATTCCTTTTTCGCGATGCCGACGGCCTCGTTCACCGCGGCGAAATGGGGGATCCGGTCGGTGAAGAGGAGCTGGTAGAGCCCCGTCCGGAGGATGTTGGGGATCGGCGCCTCCAGGGCGGCGGCATCCCCCTTGTAGAGGCGGGCGATGATCCAGTCCATGCGCCCCCGCATCCGGAGCGTCCCGTAGACGAGCTCGGTGAGAAGTCCCCGGTCGTGGGGGTTGGGGATCCCCTCTCCGGAAAGTGCGGCGTCGAGGAGGGGTTCCGCGTAGCCCCCCTTCTGGTCGATCCGGTCGAGGATCTCGACGGCGAGCTCCCGGGGAGATTTCTGCTTTTTCCGTTTGTCTACCATATCCGGTTATTTCCGATTGACCTATCAGCACGTTAAAAAGTTTTTTCAGGCTGTTCAAAAGCTTGTCCCGTACCGGATACGGGATGTCCAGATGAAAGGCTCCCGAAATCTTGAGCCGTGAGGCGTACTTTTGGGTATGTTGAACGGCGAAGGATGAGGGAAACGCAGCAGATGGGCGTTTTTCAGCAGCCGACTAACCCAGAATCCGCCCCGGGGCGACAGGACAGCCCCGGATAAAGTCGCGGACCGCCATCCGTTTCTTCCCCTCCAATTGCACCTCTTTCAAAAGAACATAACCCTTTCCCGCGGCGACGCGAAGGACGCCGCCCGTCTCTCCTACGACGGTTCCCGGAGCTTCGGTAACAGGTGCCGTTTCTGCCGCTGCAGTAAAGATCTTGACCTGTTTCCCGTTGAGAAATGTGCAGGCGCAGGGAACGGGGGAGAGCCCCCGGATGAGCGAGACGATCTCCCGGCAATCCTTTTCCCAGTCAATCCGGCCTTCCTCGCGGCCGATGCGGGGGGCGAGGGTTGCGAGGCGATGATCCTGGGGACGCGGCAGAAGCGTTCCGGAGAGCAGCATCGCGAGCGCCATGCGGAGAAGATCGGCGCCCATGACCGCCAGGCGGTCGTGAAGCTCCCCGAAAGTCTCCTCCGGTTCGATCGGCGTCTCCTCCTGGAGGAGGATATCGCCGGAATCCACCCCCTCGTCCATCCGCATGATCGTGACACCGGTGATCTCCTCGCCGCGGATGAGGGCCCGCTGGATCGGCGCCGCCCCCCGGTACTTCGGGAGGAGCGAGGGGTGGATGTTGATGCAGCCCTCCTTCGGGCCGTGAATGATCTCCCCGGGGAGGATCTGGCCGAAGGCCGCGACGATTACGAGATCGGGTGCGAGCGTCCGGAAGGTGTCGAGAAAATCCTGGTTTCTGACCTTTTCCGGCTGGAGCAACGGAAGGCTTAATCCCTCGGCGGTGACCTTGACTGGGGGCGGCGCCAGGGTCCGGCCCCGTCCCTGCGGCCGGTCGGGCTGTGTAACGACGCCGATGACGGGCCAGCCGCCCTGCACAAGGCCTTGCAGCGCCGGCACGGCAAAAGCGGGTGTTCCCATGAAAAGGATGCGAGGTTTGGTCATGGCGTTATCTCCTACATGAAATGGACCGGATCCACATCCACCTGGATCTCCAGCCCGCGTCCGGCGCCCTCCAGAAGTTTTTCCGCGAGGAGATGGAGGGGCGTGCTCTCCGTTCCCCGGAGCAGCATCTGCCAGCGGTAACGCCCCCGGAGCCGGACGAGGGGTGATTCGGCGGGGCCGATGACGCCCACCTTTCCGCCGGCGACGGACGCGGCCAGTTCCCGCGCCCGTTTCCCGATCTTGGCTACGGCCGTTTTCCCTTCC
>JAPLJW010000067.1 GCA_026388365.1 Deltaproteobacteria bacterium
ACGTCGCAAAAGAGGTCCCGCCTCTGACGATGCCCTGGATTAATAAGCAAGAAACGCTCAACCCTTTAAAAAGGGGCGGGAGAACTATTTTTTTCTTGACAACTGTCAACCATATCGGATTCCCGCCTGCGCGGGAATGACAGTATTGGCGCTGCCTCTCCCTGCGCCACCCGGATCAGCTTTTTCAACCGGTCAATCCGCTTCATCGCACGCCTTTCACACCTTTCCTGATTCCTATAACAATTTATCCGTTTGTGCCAATCCGTTTTTTGACATACCCACCGACAACGCCTTCGGGATTGGCCTCGCAACAAAATCCTCTTAAAGTCGATAAGGGGCGTCACAGACATGGTATCAGGCTGAAAGATGCAGGTCGGATTGCTTGATCAATTGATTGAATACGGGTTTGAAGAAATATATTCAAGGCATAGAAGACCATTTTGGATTGACGCACACCCAACGTAATCATGGATGTTCTTTTCATCCACAATTGTGATATGGAGTCTAAGGGTCATGGCCATACTGGACAAGGTGTTTCCGTTTGATCCACAGATTTTGCTGGAAGGCGCTCCCGCAAAAAGCATCATTGACTTTATCTCATCGAAAGGCCTTCAAGGGTATGGATGATATGGACCGCACCAGTGGGGGATCCTCGAATAGCGATAAGATCCAGAGCATCCTGGATGCCAGCCTTTCCGAAACCGATTTCTTTTGCAGGAAAAGCCGATCCCTCCTTGGGCAACTGAGCCCCCCACAAGACGAGGATCTCATGTTGCTCGCCCGGCACAAATCCAGAGTCAAATATGGCTACACCATTGCTTCCGATACCCTGTCGCACCTCCTGGATCTGGCCAGACAAAGAGAAAATCAATCGCTCGAGCGCCTTGTTGAATCCCCGTTTTTTCTCGTCAAGGCATCCTGGTTGTACGAGCATGCCCCGTACTTCTTCTTTTTCGACAAAGGGAAAGCGGCCGACCGCGATGACCTCATCGTCCGGTTTGCGGATGAATACGAGGCCCAGCTTTTGGAAAACAGGAGCTCCATAGAAGGGTGGGAGAAAATCCAGAACCCTTGGCGCGTGCTGGGGGTCACCTTCTGGGAAAACCAGATCTTTGATCCTGTCGCCCTTATAGACAAAGTTAGATGCGAAAAGATCGAGGGGCTTGAACTCAGCGTCGATTTTCATCCCTTCAATTACAAGAAGTTGCTTCCGGAGGAGTTTTCCCCTGAAAAAAGGGCGCTGATCAGGGAGGCATGCCGCAAAGCCGGCCTCAAGCTCGATATTCACTCGCCCATCGTCGGACCTTATGCCCCGTCTCCCGATCCCAAGCAGGGACAGCAACTTTTTTTTGATCCCATGAAATGTTTCGCAATCCAGTGCGAGACCGTCCAATTGGCTTGCGATATAGGAGCGGGGTCTGTGGTCTTCCACATCATCGATAACGCAAAGGCAAAGGAAATGGCCGCGCTGGTCATGAAGAGCGAAGGCACCCCGGTCAGGGTGACCTTCGAAAACTATTGCCAGATTGATGCCGTCCAAAGCTCTGAAGTGTTTGCCGCCTGCCTCGATGAGATCATCGGTATGCTCCCCGAGGGCGTGAAAAGGAACAATTTTGGGGTTACCCTGGATGTGGGCCACCTGAACATAGAGGGAGAGGATCCTCTGGTCGGTGTTGAGAGAATAGGACTCTGGTGCCGTGCGAACGGGGTCCGTTTGCGCCTTCATGCCACGGACAATTACGGGAAACTGCTCTTCAGCCCCCCGGCCTATAGTGCCGATGTGCACAGCAACGTTTCAGGTCGGGGAATAAACAGCGCACTGATCATCAACCTGTTGCGGAGCCTGGGGCATGAGTTCGATGTCGTTGCCGAGCAGATTCAGCCCCTTTCCGATAAGGACATGGCCCTGATCCATCAAGCCCAAACCGTACCCATCGATGAGCCCTACGAGAGCATTGTTTCAAAGGGAAGAGATCGACTGGCCCATTTGGGATTCGAACCCCTCATCCCCCCCTCCATCGGCAACCAGAATGCATACCGTTTCCTGGCGGGGCTGTCCGGCATTCCCGCTCTCAAGGAATACCTTGTGTTCAGAAGAATCCAGGATCAGAAATATTTATCTGTGGATGAGGCCAAGAAGATCTCTCAGGATTTCATGAAAATGCCCCTCAAATTCCGGAATAACCTGACAGAATATATCGACGAAATGCTCCTGCCCATTCAGAGCGAGCATGGCGTGCTGCAGAAAAGTGAGCTGGATCTGATTTGCCAGAACATCAGCGGCGCCCTGTTTGGAACCCTCAACAACGAGCACCTGAATCAGATTTTTTCCGAGGTAAGACGCTATCATCAGGGGGAGACGATTTGTGAGCAGAACACCGTCGGGCAGGAGATGTATTATATCAAGAGTGGGGAGGTGGCGGTTTCCCTCAACGACAACCAACTGGCCACATTGAAGCCCGGGGAGATATTTGGGGAGATCAGCCTGTTTTACAATGTCGAGAGAACGGCCACGATCAAGGCTGCTGCAGACCTTACGGAGATCGGTGTATTGACCCGCGGAGGGTTTGAAGCCCTCCTTCTGGGTAGCCAGCCTCATAGCCACGATTTGATCTACAGACTTTACAGTCTCCTTCCCGAAAGACTGAGAAACCTGAATGAAAAATACAGAGCGGCGATCGACGCCCTTTATCTCATCGCGGAGGGGCGCAATGTGAAGATGGGAAGAGGCAAAGGCGTGGATGACGCCTTAAGACCGAAGGGAGATTTCTTTCCGACGATCACCCGTGAGGAAGTCCGAATCGTATTCCAGGAAACGAAGACCTTTGCTGCGGGCCAGATCGTTATTGCTGAAGGAGACCCCGGTGACGGAGCCTACCTCATTCTGGAAGGAAAAGCGAAGGCCTTCACCTCGTCGGATAGCGATGAGCAGATTGTCCTCGGTGAATTTAACATTGGCGAGATTTTCGGTGAAATGGCTTTGATCGACAATAAGCCGAGGTCCGCCAGCGTCGTGACCGTTACACCATGCAAATTTGCATTTATTGAAAAGGGGGCGTTCAGCAGGTACATAGAAACCCGATCCAACTTATCCTTTCGTCTGATGGCTTTTATTTGTCTGTCTCTTTTTAAGCGCATTGTCACCCTCGACGAGGAATATGCGGATCTGAAGAAACAACTTGGCAGAAATCCCCAGCCATGAAGCTGATTTAATTCCTTCGCTCGCGAGTCCGACAAGCACGAAGGCTATCCGGCAGCGCATGATTGTATTGTGTTTTTGGCCGTCTTTGGTTCTCAAGTCCGCAATCCCGCTAAAAAAACGCAAGGTGGAACATCACCGATGTCTGTTCCTTCGACCGGAAACACCTCCCGCACCTCAAAAGCCTGAAGCGGATCGAACCCTGAGGCTCAATCCCATGATTGAACACTTATACGCCGGACCTGGCGGGCGGCATCATTGCCGAAGAAGATGTTTTCAATACGGTATCGTGAAAGCGGTTTTCGACACAAACGTCCACAACACCGCCGTCCCGGCCCTGGAGAATGGGCAGCGCGCAGGATACATAACCCGAGAAGCATCCTCCCCCTTGACGCTCGAGGATGGGGTGCATATCTTTCGGGAAAGGATTTCAACCGGGTGAAGGGACCGAAAGGCAACGTCGGGAGTTATCGGTGAACAGGAGTCAGGCATGGATTACATTAAAATCAGATTCGTGGACAATCCGGAAGGCGTCGAGTCCGAATTTCGCCGGACCGTGGAAGAGATGTTGCGCGCGGCCCAGCCGCGGTTCACGCTCTCCCGGCAGCGGTGGCGGCCCCAGATCGACATCTATGAAACCCGCGAGGAGATCGTCATCCTGGCCGAGATCGCCGGCGTCCCGAGGGAGGAGATCAACCTGGAGATCGGCCCCCGCACGGTGAAGATCTCCGGTACGCGGGAAGGCGGACCGCGGGAGGAGGATGCCCGCTACCGTCTTGCCGAGATCCCCTGCGGCCATTTCGAACGGAACCTCACGCTCCCCGTTCCGATCAATATGGAAACGGTCCGGGCGGTCTGCCGGGACGGCATCCTGGAGATCCGGCTCGCCAAGCGCCCCTTGGACCGCGTCCACAAGATCAGCATTCAAGGCAGTTGATTCTGCTTGAGATATATTGGAGGTTCCCATGTCCGAACAGAAAGCGTCTGAAGAAATGAAAATTGCAAGCATTCCGGAGATCCTTCCGGTGCTGCCGCTCGCGGGCGCCTTCGTCTTTCCGAAGATGCTCTTCCCGCTTGAGGTTTCAGGCGCCTCTGCGATCAGCCTGATCGACGAGGCGATGGCGGGCGACCGCCTGATCGGCCTCGTCATGCTCAAGCAGACCGGCGACCCGGCGGAAGGCCCGCACAAAATTGAGGATTTTTATGGCGTCGGCACGAGCGTCGTCATCCTCCGGATGGCCAAGACCGCCGATAACAAAACTCAGCTCCTCCTCCAGGGGATCGGCCGATTCCGCATCATCGAACTGATTGAGGGAAAGCCTTACCTCCGCACCCGCGTGGAGAATCTGGAGGACCGGGAGACCAAGGACATCGAGGTCGAGGCGCTGATGGCGAACCTCGTCGGCCTCTTCGAGCGGATCGTGAAACTCTCGCCCTTCCTCCCCCAGGAGTTCGGGGCAATGGCCAAGACGGTCTCCGAACCCGGCGTCCTGTCCGACATCGTCGCCTCCGTCATCAATTCGCCGATCGAGGAGAAACAGAAGCTCCTCGAGATCCTCGACGTGAAGGAGCGCCTCCGCGCGGTGACGCGCCTGGTCAACCACCAGTTGGAGATCCTTGAACTGGGCAGCAAGATCCAGTCCCAGGTGAAGGACGACATGGACAAGAGCCAGCGGGAGTATTACCTTCGCCAGCAGCTCAGCGCGATCCGCAAGGAGTTGGGCGAGACGGACGACGAAAAGGTCGAGGTCGAGGAGTACCGCGCGAAGATCGAAAAGCAGAACCTTCCGGAAGAGGCAAAAAAGGAGGCACAGCGCGAACTCGCCCGGCTTTCCAAAATGCACCCATCATCGGCGGAATACACCGTCGCGGCGACCTACCTCGACTGGATGACGGCGCTCCCCTGGCACGAGGGCACCGAGAACAACCTCGATATCAAAAAGGCGAGGCGCGTGCTGGACGAGGACCACTACGGCCTGGAAAAGGCGAAGAAGCGGATCATCGAATACCTCGCCGTCCGCAAGCTGAAGCCGGACTCAAAGGGGCCGATTCTCTGTTTCGCCGGCCCGCCGGGGACTGGCAAGACCTCCCTCGGCCACTCCATCGGCCGCGCTTTAGGAAGGAAGTTCATCCGCATTTCGCTCGGCGGCATTCACGACGAGGCGGAGATCCGCGGCCACCGTCGGACCTACGTCGGGGCGCTCCCCGGCCGGATCATCCAGGGGATCCGGCGGGCGGAGTCGAACAACCCCGTCTTCATGCTGGATGAGATCGATAAGGTCGGAAGTGATTTCCGCGGCGATCCCTCGTCGGCGCTCCTGGAGGTCCTCGACCCGGAGCAGAATTTCTCCTTTGCGGACCACTACCTGGACGTCCCGTTCGACCTGTCGCACGTGATGTTCATCACGACGGCCAACATCCTGGAGACGATCCCGCCGGCGCTCCGCGACCGCCTGGAGGTGATCGAACTGTCCGGCTACACGATCGACGAGAAGATCCGGATCGCCCAGCGTTACCTGATCCCGCGGCAGACGGAGGCGAACGGCCTGAAACCGGAACAGATCCGGATCACGAAGAGCGCCCTCGGCAAAATCATCACCGGCTATACTCGGGAGGCGGGGGTGCGGAATGTCGAGCGGGAGCTCGCCGCGGTCTGCCGGGGCGTAGCGAGCCAGATCGCCGAAGGCGCGATTGAAAAGGCAAAGATCACGGCGCGGGATCTCCACCGGTTCCTCGGCCCCTTACGGATCACAGAGGAGGCTGCCGCCCGGACCTCAAAGCCGGGGGTCGTCATGGGGCTCGCCTGGACGCCGGCCGGCGGGGATATTCTCTTCATCGAGGCGACGGCCATGAAGGGCAAGGGCGGCCTCACCCTGACCGGACAACTGGGGGATGTCATGAAGGAATCGGCCACCGCGGCGCTCAGCTTCATCCGCGCGAACGCGGAGGAATTGGGGATTGCGAAGGATTTCTTTGAGGGGACGGACATCCATATCCATGTCCCCTCCGGAGCCATCCCCAAGGACGGGCCGTCGGCGGGGGTGACGATGCTGACCGCTCTGACGTCGCTGCTGACCAACCGGACGGTCAAAAAAGACCTTGCCATGACAGGCGAGATCACGCTCCGGGGGCTGGTCCTGCCGATCGGCGGGGTCAAGGAGAAGGTTCTCGCCGCCCACCGGGCCGGCGTGAAGACGATCATCCTGCCAAAATGGAACAAAAAGGACCTGGAGGATGTCCCGGCAAAGGTGTGCAAGGAGATCGCCTTCCACTTCGTGGACGAGATGATGGAGGTCCTCCGGATCGCGCTGGACAAGGCGCCGGAGTCGGCGAAATAGAGGGGACGCCCAATGCCGACATCCCAAGAACCCGGAGCGTAGAGATCTTATAAGATGGACTTCTTCCGGAACCGCGTTACGGGAGACGCATCCCCTCCGGGTTTCCTCTACTCCGGCTTCAGAAGCCTCCGGTCTCCTGCTCCACTTCGAGGTCGAAGTCGGCCTGATTCCAGGAGGAGTCCTTCAGGTATTCCCGGCGGAACGTCTCCGCAATCTGATCGAGAGGAACATCGGCAAATTCTCCGCGATACGCAAGGTACTCCATGTGCCTTTTCCCCTCGAGATCGAACGGGTGATAGATCGAGTCCCGGCGCCCGTCGAAATCAAGGGGCTTCAGCCGGAACCGCTCGCAAAGTTCGATATTGAATGCGGGCGTCGTCTTTACCCAGGCCCCCTCCAGGAAAATGGAGGTGTACCCGTGCCAGAAGAATAGGTCGGTCTTCATCTGGTTGCGCATCCGTCGAGTGGTCAGGTGGTTCCGCACATCGGCAAATCCGAGCTGGGCCGGAATTCCCGTGGCCCGGCAGCAGGCCGCCAGCAGGATTGCCTTGGCCACGCACCAGCCGCGGCCGCTTTTCAGTGTGGCGCTGGCGCGGATCCCTTCGATCGACAGATCGATGGTGTACGGATCGTATCGGATGCCGTCCCGGACGGAATAATAGAGGCTGATCGCCTACTCCCTCGAATCGGCGGAAATGCCGGCGTTCTTTCTTGCAAAAGCTGAGACAGCCACACTTTCACAATCAATCGCCAAAGAAGGCTGAAGATAGGACCTCATCTCTGAATTCATACCCTGTCTCTTTTTATAGGGGGAAACCTTTTTTCTTCATCCGGTTCACGCGTACTTCTGATTTGATAATCTGATTGAAATGGGCCTTGTCTGAGTTACACCTACAAGTCCACGACGCGCGGTATCGAATTGAGGCGAGGCTTACCATTTGAAAGCAGCGACACTTGCAGGAGAATGCAAGAAGGTGTTTGTGGCCACAGTCCTTGCATTTCAAACGGGTAAACCCGTTGTGCAGATCAGCCGCCCCCCGATTGTCTCGCGTTTCCTGGATCGCCGTTAAACGGCGTCTCATATAATTGATTTACAGCCGGATGAGCGGG
>JAPLJW010000084.1 GCA_026388365.1 Deltaproteobacteria bacterium
GTAGAGCAGGTTGGTCCGATTCGCCATACCGGGCGGATTGATGCCCACCCGCTGGGTCTGGGCGCTGCTGACCCCGCCGCCGCTGGTCGTCACATAGAGGTCCGGGGTTCCCTGGCTGCCGGGCTTCAGCGAAATGACCGGCGCGGAGGAGATCCCTGATCCGAGGGAAATGGTGCGGCCAATGTTGACTCCTGCCTTATTGATAAGCTCCCCGGCGCCCGACGTGGCGCCGAGGCCGTAGAGCTTCGCCGCACCGCCCTGCCTGCAGGGGTTGTTGCTCTGCTCCGGCGTGAAGGTGGCCACGTAGAGCACCCCGCCGAAGACGGTCACGTCCGAAAGCATCTTCTCGCTTGTTGCTCTGCTCCGGCGTGAAGGTGGCCACGTAGAGCACCCCGCCGAAGACGGTCACGTCCGAAAGCATCTTCTCGCCCGATCCCGTCAGGGTGATGTAGTAGCCGTACATGCCCGGGTTGTTGTAAACGCTGCCCGAGCTGGTGATATCCTGTATCTGATCGCCGGTGACCGTGCTCGTGAAGTCGGTGTCCTTCACCGCGAAGATCTTCTCCTGCGCGATCGTGGCCGTGGGGTCCGTCTTGTCGCCCGTGCCCCAGTAAACCCAGAAGTTCCCCTCGGCATCCTTGGAGACGGCCGCCAGCGTGTAGATCGGACGGATGCCGGACGATGCCTTGGCCTCGAAGAAACGGGCGCCCGTCCAGTTGGACGTGGTGCAACTGTCGCCGTCGGCCGCCTTACAGAACTTCATCCTCCACATGTGGCCGCCGATGTCGCCGATGTAGACCGTGTCGATGAACCCGTCGTTGTCCGTATCGACAATCGCGGGCGGCGACGGCATGGGATTGTCCAGGGCCGAATTGTTCGCCCGGGTGTAGCTCCACACCACTTTACCGTCGTAGAGATCGACGGCGAAGAACCCCTTGCCGCTGTGGGTCGCATTCGGCGCATAGACCCCGCCGCCGATGAAGCCGAGCCATCTTTCTTTGCCGCCGATCTTAACCCGGCCGGTCAGCATCCGGCTCCACGGGGCGCCCATATGGAGCGCCTCGGTTTCGGACATGCCGTCTTGCCCCCCGAGCCGCCATTGGAACGCGGGGTTCAGGCTGTTCGTCAGGTCGAGCGCGTAATAACCGCAGTAGTGCTTATAGGTGGAGGTGTACATCGGATTGAAGCCGGAATCGCAATAGGTTGAGGAGCTCCAGATGTTGGTGCTCGCGCCCCGGCCTTCCGCGAAGACCAGAAGCGTTTTCCAGTCGCCAGGGGCTTTCGATGTCCCGTCGCTCGCTCCTTCGCGGGCGGTGATCCACACATCGGCGACCGTCACCGGGCCGTCGACGTAGTACTGATGGCTGAGCGTCGTGGGATGCGTGGCATGGGCGATCAATTTCAGGCGGGACAAGATATTCGGCGCAATGAAGCTCCATGCCTCCGAGCCGTTGCTGGTCTTAAAGGCGTGCAACTGCCCGTCGTTCGCACCCACGGTGACGATGCGTTTGCCGTTTGCCGAAGCCCGGCAGTTATCGCAACGATGTTTGCCGAAAGCGTTAACTGTTTTTGTTGTAGATAATTGACATCCGAGGCCTTCAATGCAGGTCGTCGAAGAGGAAATCGTGTCCCGAGCATCCTCGTAATACAGCGACGGGGTCCCCACCGTGATCGGCGTGGAGCGGAAGACGTCCCCCAGCTTCCAGCCGTAATTCGGATGGCCCACAGGGTAGGCGGTATCGCCGCCGCGAATGAAGTTGACCACCGCGTCGCGGTCGGCATCCGTCGCGACGGCGAGGTTTTCCTTGGTCACCGTGGTGATATCATCCAGGGCCAGCGGAGAACCGGTTTTATAGGTTTTGATGTTCCGGGTGGGCGCCGGCGGGCCTTGCAAAACCAAGCCCGCGTCCCACAGCTGTTCCCCGACCTCACCCTCTTCAGCCCCGGCTTCCTGTCCCTTCACATTGAATTTCTTCAGATGGCCGATCCAGAACGGGTCGTCGTTGAGCGGCTGGAAGGAGCCCTCGTAGATGAAGTTCTCGTCGACGGTTCGGTTGGACTGGATCGACGACTGGGAGAAGGAGTAGGTCGCCTCGCGGATGATGTTGATCGCCGCCTTCACGGCCGCGACCAGCTCGTCCGCACTGCCGGCGATGAAGGCATAACCCTCCAGGGGCAGATAACCGGGATCGTTGGAACTGGCTTGGAAACTGGTAATCGTATTACCCGTCGTCCCGGGATAAGGCTTGGTGGCGTCATAACATTGGGCCTGCAAGGCGGCGCTGTCCGTCTGGCAGGCTGTCACGCCCGACGGATAGCAGGCGCTCGCAGTCACGTCGCAGCAGACGGCCGGGTTCGTCTTGGCGCCCGTTTCCGGGACAATCTTGCAGCCCGTGACGATGCTGTAGGCCGTCGGGTCGCCCGCGTCGGCCGTGTTGGGATTGTTCGTCCCGCCGTAATAGGCCATCCAGTTGAGAGTGTTCTTCAGATAGGGGGGCATCGCGGTGCCGAAACCGATGACGAACACCTTGAATCCCGCGTCGCTCAGCATCTTGGCCTTCGCGACGACCGCCCGCCGGTTCTTGTACCGGTGGGGGTCGCATTCCGAACCGTCGGCATCGCAGGCATACGTATCCGAACCGTCGGTGATCAGGATCACAAACTTCTGGCGGCACTCCTTGGCGTTGTCCGCTGCCTTGTGGTCGGTCAGATACAGCTTCGCCTCGTTCAGGGCGGAATTGATCGGCGTTCCGCCGGAGGCGGATTCGGCCTGGACGCTGGTATTGATGCTGCTGTAGCTGGTGTTGATCGCTTTGACCAGGGTGTTGCAGTTGCTGGTATAACTCAGCCCTCCCCCCGGCTCATCGTCGCCGCAGTTCTTGAACCGCATGTACCCGAGCCGGACGCCGAGGCTCGTCTCGTCCGTGCTGTTGATCGTGCCGTCGTTGTTGTCGTCGAGGATGTTGGCGATGGCCCGCTTGGCGATCGCCATCCGGCTGCAGCTCTTCGTACAGCCGCCGGACGTGCACGAAACATTGCAGGAGGGGGTCGCGCACGCTGTGTTGCAGTTGGAGGTGCATGCCTGTTGGCATGTTCGAGTGTAGGAGCTGTTATGATGGGAACTGGCGCAGAATCCGTCTGCGCAGTCGGACCAGGATTCGGTGTGACGGCAATGATACGTATCTGCGGTGCAGGTCGCATCGTGCGCGTAAAAGGTGACGCCGCTCATCGAGTTGCTGCAGAACCCGTCGGTCCGCCCGCAGCCGGCGCCTTTGCAATTATTCAAATCCGCAGTGTTGCACGTCGTGGCCGCGTAAAATGATGAGGAGGTCTTTGGAACCGAGCAGAATCCATTGGCGCAATTGGTACCGATGCAGCTGTTCGGATCCGCAGTGCCGCACGTCGTGGCCGCGTAGTAGGTGACGGAACTCTTCGAACTGCCGCAGAACCCGCCGGAGCAGCCGGTGCCGGTACAGTTGATTGGATCGGCCGTGCACGAGTTGGTCGACCCGTATGTCAGGTCGTCCCCGGGAGGGTTCCAGTCCATGCTTCCCGAGAGGTCGAGCACAATCAGCGCGTCCGGCGCCGTCGAGGTCGTGAAGAGCGCCTCCTCCCCGGCGGGCTCGGCCGCCCCGGCGGCCGCCGTCAGACAGCAGCAGAGAATCCCGCAGATTAAAAAACATAATATTTTCGATTTCATGGCGCCTCCTATCTCGACATCGTGGAGATCTCGATGGGGCCGTATCCCATCCCCACGTCGATTTGCACGGAACTGCTGTAGGTTGTATTCTTACCCGTTACGCTGCCCCCATAGCACCGCTGCCCCCACTGCTGGCCGCCGCCGACCGCGTAGCCCGTCAGGGGCAGCACGGCCGGTCCCGTAGTCGGGATGTACGGGTTGCCGATCGTGTAGCGCGAGGCCGGATCCGCTGCGGAGTCCACCTGCACGTCGGTCACCTGGGTGCTGCTCATACTCGCCGGGTCGAAATTCTGCATCAGCCGGTGGATGCCGGTTTCCGCAGCGGAGAGCGCCTTCTTTTCCCCGACGACGCGGCTGGTGATCTTGAGATCCCCGGTCGTGACGGAAATGGCCAGAAAACCCAGTGCCATGAGGATCATGATGGCCAGGATCGCCGTGATCAGGGCAAAGCCTCTGCGATCTCCGGAACAGATGATTTCTTTTCTTTTATCTGATGACATGGTTCCTCGGAATCACACTCGTGGAATAGATTGTTCGCCTTCTCTCCCCCGAATTCGGATCGACATTCTCCGTCTCCACCCAAACGGTGATATCGATTCTGGCGATGTTCGGGATGCCTGCGGGCAGTCCCGCGGTCGTAATCTCGGTTCCCTGCGCGTCAAAGTACCTGAAGACCGGAACCGCGGCCGTATTGATGACGCGGACCGTGCGCGGATTGCCGCTTGTCGGAGCGTCTCCCAGAAAAGATTGATTACTGCCCCCGCTGCAGCCCGTCAAACGGGTGATATACTGGCTGGCCGAATTGTAGGTATAGGTGATCACCTCGTTTGGGTTGCCGGCACCGCCGATCACTCCGTTTTGATTAACGTCCGACTCGACGGTCATCGACGAGTCGGTCGCCGCCTGGATCCCCCGGTAGGCCTGATTTCCGGAGCCCGGGGTGCAGTTTCCGGGTGCTACCCAGATGTTGGGCACAACGTTCGGGTTGAATGAGGCCATCTGGATTTCCAGGGACATCAGTTCCAGCGCGGAACGGGCATCCTGATGGGCGGCCACCTTTCGCTCGACGTTGACGGTGGATCGCTGCCCCACGTTCACCACGGCATAGATCGCCGCGATGATCACCAGTCCCACGGCAATCGAAACCACCATCTCCACCAATGTATATCCCCGGTTATTTTTCATATGCATCCGAAACGGAAAGGCTCCTGCCGGGTGACGACAATGCTGTCGGTGATGCCCGTTGCATTGAGCGGCGGCCAGCTCACCCGGACCGTGACCCGCCAAACGTTTGTGCCGATGTTCGTTGTGGTCGCCTGGACGGTGAAGCTGGTGTCGCCCGACTGCGCCGTCCCCTCGCCGCTGCCATAGACAGTCTGGGTAACCGGTGTCAAGGATACCGCGTTGCAGGGATTCATGATCGCGAGTTCGCGCGCTGTGAGTTCCCTGCTGAGGATCATCGCCGCGTGCCCGAGATAATCGGCCCGGGCGCTCGCCTTCCAGGCGGAGGGCTGCATGGACAGAAGCCCGAGCAATCCGATGGAAACGAGCAGGATCGCGATAACCGATTCGATCAGGGTCACTCCCCGTTTACTGCATAGTGTACTCGACATACGTTCTGCCCGTGATGTTGACGGTGATCTTGGCCCTCGATCCCAAACTGTTCCGCAGGACCAGGTTCCCATTCGACACCGTTCCCCGTTTATTCAAGCTGATGTCGGAACCGCCGAAATTGACGCTGTCGATGACGACACCACTTCCTAATAAAGCCACGGACTTTGTCCATAAAGCGACCCCCGTGTCCGTTCGGGTCAGCGCGTAATCGTTGCCGGTAACATTGAACGTTAGCCGATACACATCCAGATTCTCTGCAACCGCCTGCTGCCTCGCATTGGAAAGATCGGCCATCACTTCCCTGGCGGCGGTCTTCAGATCGGTGTTGGCCCTGTATTTCTGCCACGTGGGAACGGCAACCGCCAGCATAATCGAGATCAGGGCGATGACGATCATGAGCTCAATCAGCGAAAACCCCGTTGAAATGCATGTTCTTTTCATACGGTCCATTCATCTGCGCGGGTTCGATCGGGGGGAGATCCATTTTTCCTTATTTTTTAAAAACCCATAAAGAAACCCGCTCTTGGCTGCATGATAGGGGCAAGACAAGCCTGTTGTCAATAGAAACATCGTCCCCCGCGTGACCTGCTTCACACCTTCCGTGTGATTCTCTTCACATTCGCGCCCATGGAGGGGGAAAACCCATGCCGTTCCGCCGTCAGAGGGCATGGCGCCGGAAAAGACGGCAGAAACCACGCATCACGACCAGGCCGGCCGGGATTAGGGTGGAGTCGAACCTCCTTTGCTCAGATCCTGAACAGATCAAACAGGCCGAGCAGCGAATTCCCGAAAAACAGATAGATCACGGCCGCCATGCAGAGAAAGGGGCCGAACGGGACCGCATACTTCATGTCCTTGCCCTTGAACAGGATGAACGCAAGCCCGACGACGGCCCCGAGAAGCGAACTGCAAAGAAGGACGAAAAGAAGCGACTTCCAGCCCAGAAACGCCCCCAGCATGGCAAGCAGGTTGACGTCCCCGCCGCCCATCCCCTCTCTCCCCGTCAGCGCCTCGTAGTAAACGGCTACAAAATAGAGGCTGCCGGCGCCGATCATGATCCCGAGAAAGGCATCGATGCCTGTAAGCCCCATGAACAGGACGGCCAGAACTGCGAAGACCGGAATCCCGGTCAACGTGAGGACGTGCGGGATGATCTGGTGATCAAAGTCGATGAAACTGATGACGATCAGGATGCAGATGAAGACGAAAACGACGGGAAAGGCGGGCGTCAGGCCGAAACGGCGGAAGAGGAACCAGGTGAAGAGCGCCGTCAGCAGTTCGACCAGCGGATAGCGGAAGGAGATTCTGCCCCGGCAGTCCCGACATTTTCCTCCGAGCAGCAGAAAACTGACGATCGGGATGTTATCGTAGAAGCGGATCGGATGGCCGCATTGCGGGCAACGGGAGGGGGGCGTGACGATTGAGAGGCCCTCCGGCATGCGGCCGATGCAGACATTCAGGAAACTCCCCACGGCGGCGCCCGCCATGGTAAAGATGACCGCCAGCCACACCGTCGAAAACATGCCGATTCACCTTGCGGCGGGGCCAAAGGCCCTCAGCCGTCCTTTCGCCCCCAGTCATAGGGAATATCATTTTCATGGGGATGAATCCGGAATTCATCCGGTTCCCGGTGGCTGTATGGCTCCGTCGGGGTGTTGACGACGATCGCCTCCTCCGGCGAGATGCATTTGAAGCCGTGATGGACGAAGGGGGGGATATGGACGAGGATCGGGTTGTGGACCCCGGCAAAGAACTCATTGACCTCGCCGCGGGTCGGAGAGCCCTCCCGGCCATCATACAGCACGATCTTCATCATCCCCCGGACGACCGCCATATTGTCGGACTGCCGTTTGTGGTAATGCCACCCCTTGACCACCCCCGGATAGGCGGTCGTCATATAGACCTGTCCGAAACCCTGGAACATCTCGTCGTCCGCGCGCAGGATCTCCATCAGCCGACCCCGTTCGTCGGAAATAACCTTCAGTTTCTTGACCATCACCCCGTCGATCATCGTTATCCCCCGGTTTTCTTAAAGAACGCGTTTGACGAACTCGTAAAAAGTCGTCATACCCGCGAAAGCGGGTATCCAGGACCCTGGGAACATCTCGAAAAGACTGGATTCCCGCTTCCGCGGGAATGACAAACGGGTTCGTGTTTCAAAGTTTGTTCGCCCCGGTCTTAGCCACCATGCCGCCGGCGTACTGGAGGGAATCGAAGGTCCCCGCGTCGGTCCACCACCCGTCCAGGACGTCCCAGGCGATCTTCCCCTCCCGGATGTAGAAATTGTTGACGTCGGTGATCTCCAATTCTCCCCGTTCCGAGGGCTTCAGCGTCTTGATGAAATCGAAGACCCGGTGGTCGTACATGTATATCCCGATCACCGCATAATTGGAGGCGGGCGCGAGCGGTTTCTCGTCGATCCGGACGATCTTCTTCCCCTCGAAGACGGGCACGCCGAATCGCTGCGGGTCGGAAACCTCTTTCAGTAGGATGCGGGCTCCCTCCTTCTGCGCCCGGAACGACTCAACGGCCCCGCGGATGTTCCGCTCGATGATGTTGTCGCCGAGAATGACGACAATCTTGTCGTTGTCGGAAAAAAATTCCGCAAGGCTGAGCGCGGCGGCGATCCCCCCCTCCCCTTCCTGGTAGGTATAGTTGATGTGCCGGAGACCGAACTCCTTCCCGTTTCCCAAGAGGCGCAGAAAATCCCCCGCGCTGTTTCCGCCGGTCACGATGAGGATCTCGTCGATCCCTGCATCCACCAGGGTCCGGATGGGATAGTAGATCATCGGTTGGTTGTAGATCGGCAAGAGATGCTTGTTGGTCACCTTGGTCAGGGGATACATCCGCGTCCCCAGACCTCCCGCCAGGACGACACCCTTCATGCGATTCTCCTTTCGATTTGCCTAAGGGGACAGACTTCAAATCTGTCCCCTTAGGCGTCACCTGTGTTCATATCACATTTTCAAAAAGGATCACAACGAAAAACCGTTTACATCCTCCATAGTCATGTTATAAAAGACTGAACGCAAACCGGGAGAGACAAATCATGACAGCGGGGAAAAACCATTCGACCGATGAGAGGTTCATGCGCCGGGCCCTCGCGCTGGCGCGGAAAGGGGAAGGAAGCGTCAGCCCGAATCCGCTGGTCGGCGCCGTCATCGTCCGGAACGGCCGGATCATCGCTGAAGGCTTCCACCGCTGCTGCGGGGAGGACCACGCGGAGATCGACGCCATCCGGAATGCAACGGAACCGATCGCGGGGGCGACCTTCTACATCACCCTGGAGCCGTGCAGCCATCACGGCCGGACCCCCCCCTGCATCGAAGCCCTGATCGCGCACCGCCCGGGCCGCGTGGTCGTCGGCGCCGTCGATCCCAACCCGCTCGTCTCCGGGAGGGGCATCGAGGCCTTGAAGCAAAGCGGCATCGAAACAGAGGTCGGCGTCCTCGAGGAGGCCTGTCGGGAGAGCAACCGGGTCTTCTTCAAATACATCCGGACCGGCCTTCCCTATGTCACCCTGAAGTTCGCCCAGACCCTCGACGGCCGGATTGCCGCCGCCTCGGGCCACTCTCGCTGGATCAGCTCGCCCCCGTCCCTCCGTTTCGCCCACCGGTTGCGGGCGGTCCACGACGCGATCCTCGTCGGCGCGGGCACCGTCCTTACGGACAACCCGGAGCTCACCTGCCGAGCTCACCTGCCGTCTTGTCCGGGGCCGGGATCCCCTCCGGATCGTCGTCGATTCCCGCCTGCGTCTTTCGCCCGATGCAACCGTTTTTTCGGATGGAAAGCGGACGCTCGCGGCCGCGACCCGCCACGCCCCGCCGGAGAGGCGGCAGCTTCTGCAGCAGAAGGGAATCGAGGTCCTGGAGATCGGCGAGAACCCGGCGGGACGCGTCGATCTGCGTGAACTCCTGACGCTGCTTGGGAAACGGGAGATTTCTTCCCTGCTCGTTGAGGGGGGCGCCGCCGTGGCCACCTCATTTTTGAAGGAAAACCTGGCCGACCGCCTGATCGTCATCCTCGCCCCAAAGATCGTCGGCCTTGGGATCAACGCCATCGGCGACCTGGGCATCCGGCGGATGGACGACGCCCTGGGTTTTTCCTTCCAGCGGGTCACCCGCCAGGGCCCAGATCTCATCCTGGATGCCCGGATCGGCTGCCCCAAGAGAGACACAGACGCTCCGCCGCCCGGATCCCGTCGAGGGCGGAGCTGATGATCCCGCCGGCGTAACCGGCGCCCTCACCGCAGGGGAAAAGCCCCGCCGCGTTCACACCCTGGCCGTCCTCGCCCCGGAGGATCCGGACCGGCGAGGAGGTCCTCGTCTCCACGCCGATCAGATGGGCCTCCCCGGTGATGAACCCCGGCATCTTCCGTTCAAATTCGGTGAACCCCCGTTTCATGGCCTCCACGGCAAAGGGGGGAAGAACGTCCTTGAGGTCCGCCTCGCGGACGCCGGGGAGGAAACTGCACCTTCCGACCGATGAATCATTCTTCCCCGCCAGAAAATCGGTCAGCCTCTGCACCGGGGCGCAATAGTCTCCGCCGCCCGCTTGAAAGGCCCTCTCTTCCCAGTGCCGGCGGAAAACCAGACCCGCCAGCGGGCCTTCGCCTCCCAGATCCTCAACCCGGACATTGACGACCACGGCGCTGTTTGCATAGGGGCTGTCCCTGCGGAAACGGCTCATCCCGTTTGTGATCAAGCCGCCCGCCTCCGCACTGCACCCGATCACCATACCGCCGGGACACATGCAGAAGGAATAGACGGAGCGGTTCAGCGCCCCGATCTTCGCCGTGAGAAAATAATCGGCGGGAGGCAGGTCCGGATGGCCGGCCCACCGCCCGTACTGGATCCGGCTGATGATCTCCTGGGGATGTTCGATACGGAGGCCGACGGCAAAGGCTTTGGGCGCCAGGGCGACCCCCCGCTCCGCCAGTTTCCGGTAGGTGTCGTCGGCGGACTGCCCGGTCGCAAGAATCAGATGATCCGTCCGGATCTATTCCGAACCGTTCACGACGATCCCGACCAGTTTCCGCTGCCGGATCAGAAAATCGGTCACGCGCGCCCCGAAACGGACCTCGCAGCCCATCCCGATCAGCCGGTGGCGGAGATTCACCACGATCTCCCGCAGGCGGTCCGTCCCGATATGGGGGCGGGCGTCCACCAGGATGTCCGCCGGCGCCCCCATGTCCACCAGAACCCGTTTAACCCAGGCGGTGTAGGGATTCTTGACCCGTGTCGTCAGTTTGCCGTCGGAAAAGGTCCCCGCGCCGCCCTCCCCGAAATGGACTTGGCTCTCCGGGTTCAGGACTCCGGCTTCCCAGAAGGCGCGAACGTCGGAGAGACGCTCCGGAACCGGCTTCCCCCGTTCGAGCAGAAGGACGGGCATCCCCTTCGCGGCGAGCGTCAGGGCGGCGAAAAGCCCCGCCGGTCCGCAGCCGACGACAGCCGGGCTTCGCTCGAAAACAGGGGCGCCGCCGGACGCTCGCCGGGAATAAACCACCTCGCCGCAAGCCGTCGGGTATTGGATGTCATTTCTGGCTTGACGGAGCCTGCCCCGTACTGGATACGGGGGAATCCAGTCCTCTCTTGGATTCCCGCTGGAGTTTACCCCGTACTTGATACGGGGCGGGAATGACGTGAGCGAGTCAAACCCCGGGGAACAACCCCTAAGGGATTCATCCGGTCCATTTGCCTCTTCGGCCACACTCACCCCCGAGACGTTCCGTCCCGGGCCCGGTTTCCAACCGACGCCGTCCGCCAGCCGGACGGTCAGCAGAAAGACAAAACGGGGCGGACGGGAACGCCGCGCATCGATCGACCGCCGGATCACCCGGAGATCGGTGATCACACGCCTGGAAAGGCCGAGGAGGGAGGCGACGCGGGCAGGGAGAACTTCCTCCGGTTCGCCCAGGGCGAGAGTCAAGCCGTTGATCTTCAATACCATTGCTTTTTAACTCTTGAAAAATGCCATCCGTTGTTATAGATCACCCCCGAACGCGCGGATAAAGCAGATGGGGTTTACTGCCTCCCGCCGAAAGAGAAGTCCATGCCCTGGTATGCCGTCCACACGCGAAGCCGCCATGAAGACCGGGTCTGTCTCGGTCTCCTGCAGAAGTCTTTTCACGCCTTTCTCCCGAAGTTGGAGGTCTGGAGCAAGCGGAAAGACCGGCGGAAGAAAATCATGATCCCCATGTTTCCGGGGTATCTCTTCGTCGAACTCGCCGCGCTGAACAATGATATCAAGGTTGATGTTCTCAAAACCTTTGGCGTCGTCCGCATCCTTGGGAAGCCCGCGGGTTCGGAACCCATTGCGGTTCCCGACGACAAGATCGACGCCATCCGGCGGATCGTCGATTCGAAGGTGGAGGTGCAGCAGTTCCAGTATCCGAAAGTCGGAGAACCGGCCCGGATCATTGACGGCCCCTTCAAGGGGGTGGAAGGCCAGGTTCTTCGAACGGATTATGAAAAAGAACTCTTCGTGATCGAAATCGAACTGCTCCAGCGTTCCGTCGCAATCAAACTGGAAGGGTTCCAGATCGCCCGGCTCTGATCCTGTGAAAGCTTCTCTTCTTCGGAGTAGGATTGGAAGTCATTCAGGCATAAATCGCTTCAATCTCTGGATTCGCTCCTCGAATGTCGGGTAATCTCCCTCTTTCCATTCGATGACTTGCATCACCACGCCACTCAAGTCTTTCGGGCTCAGCAGAATTTCTCGTCGCCCTTCACCGAAGGATTCCCGGTGAGGAATGCGTATTCCTTTCGCTTCCAGGTCGCGCACATACTCATCAAGATTATCAACGGTCAATCCGATGTGATGAAGGCCTTCTCCCCGTTTCTCAATAAACTTCGACAGAAAACCACCCGGGTCGACAGCTCCGTCGAGTACGATCAAGTTGTCCCCCAGCTTAAGATATGCAACGTTCGTTTTATTCCCTTGCATGGGGATTTCACCTCTGGCGACCAACTCCGCCCCCAATATCGTCTGATACTTCACCACGCTCGCTTCTACATCCCGCACGGCAACAGCAATGTGATCGACCCGAATGATTTTCGCCATGTTTCCCCCTCTTTGTCGTATTCGAATTATATGATCCCCTTTATTTTCAATGCACCATACTCCCCATCAGACAACGACAATAAGTTCTGATAGATTTCTTCATTGTGCGCTCCCAAGGCAGGGGCGACGTATTCGATGCTGCCGGGGGATTCGGATAATTTAGGAACGATTCCGGACGTCATTATTTTGCGACCGGAACCCAGCACGGTTTCGATAATATTTTCACGCGCGGCAATATGAGGATCATGGAAGGTATCTGCGATATTGTTGATTTTACAAGCAGGGATCCCCGCTTTTTCCAATCGATCCAGCAATTCTTTCAGATCATTCCGCGCCGTCCATTCAGCGATAATGGCGTGGAGCGTTTCTTGATTCTCCGCCCGCTTTCTTTGGGTCTGGAATTTTGGATCCTGGTCCAAATCATCCCGGTCCATCGTTTTCACAAATCTTTTCCAAATGTTATCCGTTCCCGCGTTGATCACCAACCATTGACGGTCTTTCGTCATAAATGTTTGAGCGGGGGCAAACTGCGGATTTGAATTGCCCATGCGCTCGGGAATAATACCGAACTGGCCATACTCCTCCACTTGGTTCATGAGGCGAAAGAGCCCTTCGTAGAGGGCGATGTCGATTTCCTGGCCTTTCCCGCCATGAAAATCACGGTGGTAAATGGCAAACATCACACCGATTGTACAGAACAATGCCGTAATGTAATCGGCCAGGGCGCCAGCGGGCCGAACAGGAGGCTTATCGGGAAACCCTGTGATGTAGTCCTGTCCTGCGAAAGCCGTGGCAATCCGGTCAAAGGCAAGACGATCCCGGTAAGGTCCGTATTGACCAAATCCGGAGACATGCGCAAGGACCAGCCGAGGGTTTATTTTTGAAAGTTCCGGATAATCGAGGCCCCATCCCCTAAGGGTGTCGGGGCGAAAATTTTCAAGGACCACGTCGGCCAAAGGGACCAGTCTCTTGAAGAGTCTTTGCCCTTCTGGAACACGCAAATCCAGAGTAATGCACTTCTTGTTACGAGCCAGAGATATAAAAAAAGAGCTGGTTTCATCAATTTTTTTGCCTAAATTTCTGGCCGGATCCCCCACCTTGGGATCCTCTACTTTAATGACCTCGGCCCCAAATTCAGACAGGAGCGTGCCACAGAAAGGACCCCCGATTAAACTCCCGATTTCTATCACCCGCAGACCCTCAAGTGCTTTTTCTCTTGAAGTCATTTCTCGTACTTCCTCCTGATCCTCGATGGCACCAATGATCCTGATGGTTCCCCGGCACGTTGGACAGATGAGCGGATCGACCCCATAGATCTTCTGAATCAGCCCAGTCCAGCGTTTCCGGCACGCCGCTGGGGATCTGTCGGATTCGATGATGTACGGAACGGCGTCGTCTTCGGCTCTCTTTAGGGATTGACAATACCCGAATCAGCTATCTTTGCTTAGTTTTCTTAATATTTCCTCAGCCCCCCAGACCATTTCCTGGATGACATCTTTAACGCTACTCTCCTCCTTGATCATCCCGGCAATCTGGCCGCTCATCACCGAACCCTCCACCAGGTCGCCTTTCAGGGCAGCATTCCGGGTTCTTCCCGGACCAATAAAATCCATGAGTTCCGATTCACTCACCCCTTTTCGCTCCAGCTCCAGGATCTTCTCCGCCAGGGAATTTTTCAGCACGCGCACCGGCTGTCCCAGGGAACGGGCGGTCAGAACCGTGCCGTTATCCTGGGCCTCGATTATGGCCCGCTTGAAATTGGGGTGGACCTGGCACTCCTTCGTCACCACGAACCGGGTCCCCATCTGCACCCCGGAAGCCCCCAGCGCCAGGGCCGCCGCCAGCCCCCGTCCGTCGGCAATCCCCCCCGCGGCCACCACGGGGACCTTAACCGCATCCACCACCTGAGGGATGAGCACAAGCGAGGTGATTTCATCCGGACTGTCGTGCCCCCCCGCCTCGATCCCTTCGGCCACGATGGCATCCACGCCGGCGGCATCCGCTTTCCGGGCCAGCCGAACCGAGGGAACCACATGGAGCAACAGGGTACCGCTATCCTTGATTTTCTGTGAAAATCGCGACGGGTTTCCGGCCGAGGTGGTGATCACCTTCACTTTTTCTTCCAGAGCCGTTTCAATCATCCAGACCGCCCCGGGGTTGAGCAGAGGCACATTAATAGCAAATGGCTTTTCGGTGAGATCCTTCGCCTTTCTGATCTCTTTCCGAAGATCAGCGGCATTGAGAAACGACCCCGCCGCGATCTGGCCGAGTCCGCCGGCGTTGGACACCGCCGCCGCCAGAATCGCCTCGGAAATCCAGACCATTCCGCCCTCAATAATCGGATATTCAATTCCCAGGAGATCGCATAATTTCGTGTGAATTGGTTTGTTTCCCATTCCTTCTCCCTTTTTACAAACAGCCAATTTTCAAATCTTACCTGAAATCGACCGGAACCCCCAATTTTCGCTCCCCAGACATACCCACTTTTCGCTTTTTTAACCTTCGACTTCGCTCAGGGCATAATTTTCACTAAGCCCTTTGGTTCCCAGAATAATCGTCACCGGGCCGTTATTGATCAAATCAACATCCATTCCGGCTTGAAACCTGCGATCCTTACATGGCAACGCCGTAATGATTTTGGAGGAAATCGATGTTTTCCCGGGCGTTGTCATACTTCACCTTCCCGTAGTGGTAATAGTCAAATTCGATGGAGGAGATATTCAGTTGAATCAGACTCCAGAGAAACCAGTAGATATCCGGGTAGGGTTTGAAGAGATCGGTCATGTACTGATGATGGTCCGTATCGTTCCCTTCCCAATAGACGCTAAGAAGCCCTCTTTCCACCGGCCTGGGGAGCAGGATTTCCTGGAACATGTCGGCCAGATCATAATAGGCGGGAGCCATTCCTCCGTACTCCCAGTCGATCAGGCACATGGGAGACTTGAAACGCTCTCTGTCTTCGGTCAGGACAAAGTTGTCCGCGAGAAGGTCATTGTGGCAGGGGACGTACTGAGAAGGAGAGACGCCGGCCACCTCACTGATCTTTTCAAGGATTCTGATCGTTCCGGGGATATCGAACTCCGGATAGCGGGGATTGATTTCCTCCAGGGTCTTGTATAAACGCCTCACCTCGATGAGGGGATTGAAGAGGGAGGGTAGCCTGACCCCGCTTTGGTGAACCGTTCGGATGGGAGAGATGATTCGTTCCCAGAGCTCCTCCTTCAGGAAATCCTGGTTTTTCATCACGGTTCCCGGGATGAACTCGACCACGGTGACGCCCTGCCCGGGAAGGTACCGGATCAACCTGGGGGTCATTCCCAATGCGCCAAGCTGCCGAAGGTTCTCCATTTCCGCGTGGCGGTCGATGAAGAGCTCGGTCTTCTTGCCGTAAAACCTGAATACGCAGTCCATTCCATTGCCGGACGTGACCCGGTAGAGTTGATTCGTGATCCCGCC
>JAPLJW010000124.1 GCA_026388365.1 Deltaproteobacteria bacterium
CGCCGCTGGTCGGAACGGGAGCGGGAGAGGCCGTAGAAGGCGCCCACGACCTTCAGCGTGTTCTGGGTCACGGGCTCTTCAAAATTTCCGCCGGCGGGGGAGACATTGCCGATGACGGTCAGCGATCCCGTATTCCCGTCATGGAGCCGGACCAGTCCCGCCCGTTCATACACCGCGGCGATGCGGCTCTCCAGGTAGGCGGGGAAGGCCTCCTCGCCGGGGATCTCCTCGAGACGCGCCGAAGACTCCCGGAGCGCCTGGGCCCAGCGGGAGGTGCTGTCGGCAAGCAGGAGGACCTTGAGCCCCTGCTGGCGGTAATACTCGCCGATCGTGATCCCCGTATAGATGGACGCCTCACGGGCCGCCACGGGCATGGAGGAGGTGTTGCAGATGATGACCGTCCGGTTCATGAGGGATTCCCCGGTCTTCGGGTCTTCCAACTCCGGAAACTCCCGGATGGTCTCCACGACCTCGCCCGCCCGCTCGCCGCAGGCCACGATGATCACCACGTCCGCCTCGGCGTAACGGGAGATGATCTGCTGAAGGACCGTTTTGCCGGCGCCGAAGGGACCGGGGATGCAGGCCGTCCCGCCCTCGGCCAGCGGGAAGAAGATGTCGATGAGCCGGCACTGGGTGAGCATCTGCCGGTTCGGAAGCAGCCTCTCCTCATAGGTTCGCACGGGCATCTTCACCGGCCACTCCTGCTTCATCGTGACCGCCGCCTCCTGAGCCTGCTCCGCCGTGTTCGTCAGGATCGCGATGGTTTCGCTGACACGATAGAGGCCCCGGGGCCGGATGTCCGTAATCTTCCAGGTCCCGTGCAGCCTCAGGGGAACCATGATGTGATGCCGGAAAAGCCCCTCGGGGACGCTCCCCAGGTACTGGCCCGCCTTGACGACGGCGCCCTTCTCGACGCAGGGCGTAAAATCCCACTCTCTCTCCTCGTCCAGGGACTTCAGATACTGGCCGCGCTTGAGGAAGAAGTCCTGAACGTTCTCCAACTGCGTCAGCGGATTCTGGAGGCCGTCATAGATCATACCCAGGATCCCGGGGCCGAGGGTTGCCGAAAGCAACTCGCCCGAGAAATTCACCTCGTTCCCCACCACCATGCCGGTCGTACTCTCGAAGACCTGCATGTCGATCTGCCGGCCCCGGATCCGGATCACCTCGGCCTTGAGGGGCGCCCCCTGGCAGTCCACATACGCCACCTCGTTCTGGAGAACTTCCCGATCCTGCTCCACCTCGCAGGTCGCCAGGGGACCGTTCACCGCGATAATACGACCCTTGGAATGACCACCCACGTTCAACCTCCGCCGTATAAAAAGTTATTCATGTCATAGGGTTCCTGCAGCTTCTCCCAGCGGTCATAGATCATGGCGCGGGAAACAAACGCCAGCAGGGCGTCCAGAGAAAAGGGATCATTCCCCTGGCAATGATAGATCTGTTTCAGACGCTCGCCGTCGAGAGTGCGTTCCGCGGCAAGGGGGTTTTTCTGCCCCTCGATCCGGGAGAGCAGGTCTGTGAAATCGAAGCTCCGGATCCCGGGCAGGACGGCATGTTCTTCGGCACTCCCCCCGCTATCCCGGAGACGCAGGGCCGTTAGACGGTTGCGAAGCTCGATCTCCCACGGAACACAATCCAGGAGATAGCGGCAGCCCGCCTTTCCGGCCAGGTCCAGGAGCGCCCCGTAACAGAGTTCCCAGAGCCGGTCGTGGAGATGGGCGCGCCGGATCCCCCGTTCCTTTTCATCCAGGAATTCCCGGATAAACTCCGGTAGGTTCCGCCCCGCCTCCAGGTCTTCCCGGCTTAAGATCCCGCCTTCCAGGAAAAGATCCCTCCCCTGTTCGCGGTTTTCGAAGTTTGCTGCGTCGATCACGGCAAGGTGGCCCTTGAGGAGGGCGTCGTCAGCGGGTTGAATGTGGCGCCGGATCATACGGGAGAGTTCGGAAAAAGGGAGCGACAGCTTTTCGCCCAGCGCCGACGGCAGGGGCGGCAGCAGACACGTTAGGAAGTAGTATGCCCCCATCGTCCGTTACGGCTCCTTTCGGGAAAAGAAGTGCTTTCGGAAACGGGGGGAACAGAATTCGGAAAAGACCTGGACCAGGCCGTCGCTGAAGTTGATGTGGTTTCCCGCACCGGCGACGCCGATCTTGAAACCGAAAGAGATCTTGTCGGTAAAACGGATGTCGAGCGGTTGGGAGACTTTCCCGTGGAATTTCTGCAGGAACCAGGTTTCGAGTTCGGCCCGTTTCGTTTCGGGGAGGAGAATCTCGATGCGATGCTCGTGACCGCCCTGCCGGTTGAAGCCGGACAGGAGCTCCTCGATCATCTTCGCCAGGAATTCGCGATCGCCCAGGAGCGGCTTCAAGTTCTCCTCGATCACGGGATCGACGACGGCTTTCTGCAGACGTTCCTCAACCATGATGAGGAAGTTGCGGGCTGCCGTATCGAGATCAACATTCATCTGCTTCCGGAGGTTGTCGGCTTCCCGCCTTGCCGTCTCCCGGACCCGCTCCGCTTCCGCGGCCGAGGCTGCCTTGATCCGTCCGGCTTCCGCGCGGGCCTCGCCGAGGAGATTCTCCGCCTCGATCTTCGCGGGCGCCAGAACCTTTTCCGTCAGTTCACTCGTGATGTCTCCCAATGTCTTCGCCATGATGAACCCCTTCCGCTTTTCCCTGCCACCCGGCAGGGGAATGGTCGATAACTGAAAAGATCAAAAGCCGCATCGACTTACAGGAGTAACAAATCTCTTCGAGGCTTTCCGCAGGCAGGCGTCCGTCTGTCAGAAAATGGTGTTGGTGCGCTGATGAAATCAATGGCCGATGCGGTATATGCTGAAGGCCTTTCGCTTTTGTCGGCCTTTATAATGGAAATCATACCCCATTGCAAGCCCTTTTTGGGAATTTTGGGGGATCCGATTCAATCCTTTCCCGGGAAGGAAATGGTTGATATATTTCCACGGCGGGCCTATGATCCGCCGTAGCCGCCGCCCGGATGACGCGGCAGGAAAGGAAGCCCCGCCCGGTGGGCGGCGCTTCCCGGTAAGGAAACTGTCTGTTTTTTATTGCGCCCCTTATCCCCGCCTGCAAGGCGGGGATTGCGGGTTGCGCTCCCGGTCAAAACGTAAGGAGACGTCATGTCCACGCCATCCGACGGGCCAAGGGAAAGATCCGGATCGAGAAGGCATGATGGCGCAGCAATGATCCCGGGATTTGTCTTTTCCGTTTCCTCCGCATTTGCCTTCGGACTGCTGGCCATCCTGGTCAAGCTTTCCTACCAGACCGGTCTGGAGGCCATGGAGCTCCTCCAGTACCGATGGCTCACGGGCGCGGCCATGCTCTTCGTTTATCTTGTCCTCAAGGACCGGTCGCTCCTCAGGGCAAACCCGAAAACCCTCCTCAAGGCCTTCCTTCTCGGCGCCGTCGGCCACAGCATCGGCAGCACC
>JAPLJW010000062.1 GCA_026388365.1 Deltaproteobacteria bacterium
CATCGAATATCTCGAAACCGAGGAGCTCTCGGCGCCGGATTTCGTGACGCACGCATTCTGCACGCGGCGCGGCGGCGTGAGCACCGGGCCTTATTCCAGCCTCAACCTGGGGTTTCTCGCGGGAGACCGGTTGGAGGATGTTCGCCGGAACCAGATCCTCGTCGAAGAGGCCTTTGATGTTCCCGGCGGACGGTTGATCCTGATGAGGCAGGTCCACGGTGACCGGATCCGCGTCCTCGACGGCGACGGACCCCTGCCGGAAGGGCTTCCCGAATGCGACGGCCTGATCACCGACCGGCCGGGGGTGGCCCTCGGGATCCGGACGGCGGACTGCGTACCTCTCTTCTTTGTGGACCGGGTCCGCCGGGTCATCGGGGCGGCCCATGCAGGCTGGCGGGGAACCGCTGGCGGAATCGCGGCGGCGATGGTGGAAACCCTGGCGGGGCGATTTTCCTCACGCCGGGAGGATCTCCTCGCCGTCATCGGACCGGCGATCGGTCCCTGCTGCTATCAGGTCGATGCCCCGGTCTTTGCGGCCTTTTCCGCCATGCCCGGTGCGGATCTGTTTCTTCGTCCCTGCAAGGAATTGGGGCGCTGGATGGTCGATCTCGCCCTCGCCAACCGCATCCAGATCGGGGAGGCGGGGGTGCCTTTGGAAAACATTTACACCTCCGGTCTTTGTACGTCGTGCCGTCAGGATCTTTTTTTTTCGCACCGTGCGGGAAGAGGACGCGCGGGCAGACAGATCAACCTCATCATGCTGCGCGCGGGGGATGACCGAAAAAATGCTTGACAGCAGGGGATCGTTTGGTATAGACGGAGATCAAAATTCAGAAAGGTGTATGCTAAGTCCTTCCTTTTGGATTGATTCCAGAGATCAATTGGCGACCCGAAAAAATCCGTGCACTTCTTTTATATGTCGTTATATCGTAAAAATCTGAAGTCATTTTGATGGATCAAACAAGCTAAAAGCAATAGCGGTTTTTCATACGTGGCGGATGCCATGCATCCGCGGACACGAATCAACTTACCTATAGGAAACGAAAATGCACATCGAAGATATCAAGCGACAGCCGATCAGTGAATTGGCAAAGCTGGCCAACGAGCTGGAAGTTCCGGGCGCCAGCGGCATGCGAAGGCAGGATCTGATTTTTGCCATCCTGCAGACCCAGGCCGAGAAAAACGGCGTCATCTCCGGCTCCGGCGTTCTGGAGATCCTGCCGGACGGCTTCGGATTCCTCCGCGCGGTGGATTACAACTACCTCCCCAGTCCGGACGACATCTACATCTCCCCGTCGCAGATCCGGCGTTTCAGCCTGAGAACGGGGGATACGGTTTCCGGCGAGGTCCGCCCCCCCAAGGAAGGGGAGAAGTACTTCGCCCTCCTCAAGGTGGACGAGGTCAATTTTGAGAGCCCGGAGGCGGCGCGCGACAAGATCCTCTTCGACAACCTCACCCCCCTCTACCCCGAGGAAAAGCTGAACCTGGAATTCAACCCCGAGAACCTCTCCACGCGCATCATGGACCTGTTCACCCCCATCGGCAAGGGGCAGCGCGGTCTGATCGTCTCCCCGCCGCGGGCCGGAAAGACCGTTCTGCTTCAGGACATCGCCCACAGCATCACAGCCAACCACAAGGAAGTCACCCTGATGGTTCTGCTGATCGATGAACGGCCGGAAGAGGTGACGGACATGCAGCGGAGCGTGGCCGGAGAAGTGATCTCTTCCACGTTCGACGAGCCGGCGACCCGTCATGTCCAGGTGGCCGAGATGGTGATCGAAAAGGCGAAACGGCTGGTCGAACACCGGAAGGATGTCGTCATCCTCCTGGACAGCATCACCCGCCTGGCCCGCGCCTACAACACGGTCGTGCCGCCCTCCGGCAAGGTCCTCTCCGGCGGCGTCGATTCCAACGCCCTCCACAAGCCAAAGCGGTTCTTCGGGGCCGCCCGGAACATCGAGCACGGCGGCAGCCTGACCATCATCTCCACCGCCCTGATCGACACGGGAAGCCGCATGGACGAGGTCATCTTCGAGGAGTTCAAGGGGACCGGCAATATGGAACTTCACCTCGACCGCCGCATCGCCGACCGGCGGGTCTTCCCGGCCTTCGATCTGATCCGTTCCGGGACCCGCAAAGAGGAGCTCCTGATTCCGAAGGCCAATCTCAACCGGATCTGGATCCTGAGAAGGCTCCTCCAGGAGATGAACCCCGTTGACGCGATGGAGTTCATCATGGACAAAGTCCGCAAGACGGAAAACAATCAGCTTTTCCTGGACTCCATGAATTCGTAGAGCTGTTTTGTCAAATATTGCTTGAATTTGAAGTGAAAATGGTTATAATCCACCCCCTGCGCCGACGGGAAACATCAAAATCGATCGGCGGGCGGTCAGCGACTGATTTCAAGAAGAGGAAAGGTTCATTATGAAGGAAGGAATTCATCCGGAATACAAGGAAGCCACGGTTACCTGCGTCTGCGGGAATGTGATCAAGACGAGGTCCACCAAAAAGGACATGAAGACGGAGATCTGTTCCCAGTGTCACCCCTTCATGACGGGAAAGCAGAAGATCATGGACACCGCAGGACGTGTCGAGCGGTTCAACAAGAAGTACGCCGGCCTGGAAAAAAAGGCGTAGCAGGCTGAAACGCCCGTCTGCGGCGTTTCCCTCATCCTTCGCCGTTCAACGTACCGAACAGTATGCCTCACGGCTCAGGATATCGGGGGCCTTGCATCCAGACGTCCCGTATCGGGTACGGGACAAGCTTTTGAACAGCCTGGATCGGCGACTTCTTCATCAGGCTGCCGATAGGGCCTGTCGATTTTTCCAAACGGGGGTTCCTGCCGCGGCGGCGCCGGGCGCGGGTTTCCCTGCCTCTGAAATTTCTTGGACGGCGCCGGGGCTGCCGGCGCCGTCTTTCCGGAAAGACTCCCCTTGCTGTCAGCAGGTTTAGATGTTTTCAAGACTGAAGGACATAGAATCCCGGTACCGGGATCTGGAGCAGCTCCTCAGCGATCCGGCCATCGTCGGCAAGCCCGGGGTCTATCAGAAGTATGCCAAGGAACATTCCGATCTCAATCCCCTGGTTGAGACCTTCCGCGAATACGAGAAGACCCGGCTCCATGTCGAGGAGGATCAGGCGTTCCTCCGGGAGAGCGATGAAGAGCTGAAGGAACTTGTCCGGGAGGAACTGCCCCGGTTGCAGGAGTCCCTGGAATCCCTGGCGGACAGGCTGAAGGTTCTCCTGCTGCCCCGGGACCCGAACGATGAGAAGAACGTCTTTCTCGAGATCCGGGCCGGCACGGGGGGGGATGAGGCGGGGCTCTTCGCGGAAGATCTTTTCCGGATGTACGCCCGCTTCGCAGAGACCTCCGGCTGGAAGGTCGAGGTCATGAGCAGCACTGCCGCCGGCGGGATGGGCGGGTTCAAGGAGATCATCGCCCTGGTTGCGGGGAAAGGCGCCTACAGCCGGCTGAAATACGAGAGCGGCGTCCACCGGGTCCAGCGGGTGCCGATCACGGAGGCGCA
>JAPLJW010000314.1 GCA_026388365.1 Deltaproteobacteria bacterium
ACCCGCTTCGGGGACAGAACAACGTCCAGGGTGCCTGCGACATGGGTGCGCTCCCCAACGTGCTGCCCGCCTATCAGCCGGTCGCCAACGATGAGGCGCGGACCAAGTTTGAAAAGGTCTGGAATGTGACGCTTCCGGCCAAACCGGGAAAAACCATCCTGGAAATGATGGAAGCCGCCCACAAAGGAGAGATCAAAGCCCTCTATGTCATGGGTGAAAACCCGATGGTGTCCGATCCGGACCTTTCCCATGTCGAGGCGTCTCTGAAACACCTGGATCTCCTCATCGTTCAGGATATCTTCCTGACGGAGACGGCGAAGCTTGCCGACGTGGTCCTCCCCGCCGCCTGCTTTGCCGAAAAGGACGGCACCTTCACCAACACGGAAAGAAGGGTCCAGCGCATCCGGAAAGCCGTTCCGGCGCCCGGACAGGCGAAGGCGGACTGGGAGATCATCGCCGGCATCTCCACAAGAATGGGCTATCCCATGGGATACGCCTCGGCAGGCGAGATCATGGCGGAGATCAACGCCGTCACCCCGAGCTATGCGGGGATCACCTATGAGCGTCTCGAGAAGGAAGGAATCCAGTGGCCCTGTCCCAACACGGACCATCCGGGAACCCGTTTCCTCCACAAGGACCGGTTCAGCCGGGGACGCGGACTCTTCCATGCCATCGAGTATCTCCCGCCGGCAGAGCTGCCCAGTGATGAATATCCGATCATCCTGTCCACGGGGCGGGTCCTCTACCATTACCATACCGGCACGATGACGCGGCTCTCCAAGGGATCCATGGAACGTTGCCCCGAATCCCTGGTTGAGATCAATCCTCTGGACGCGGAGAAGCTCGGCATCGGGGACGGACAGACCGTCAAGGTGACCTCACGACGCGGCATGCTGCAGGCCAAAGCGAAAATAACCACCCGTTCCGACCGGGGGACGATTTTCATGAATTTCCACTTCCACGAGGCGGCGGTCAACCTCCTGACCAACCCGGCGCTCGATCCCATCGGAAAGATTCCGGAGTACAAGGTCTGCGCCGTCCGGGTGGAGGCTGCCTGAAAAGGCATTTGGATCGTTTGCGTTCCCCGGTGTTTCCGGGGGTGATTGAAATCATATTGAATAATGGAGGAGGATACAAGATGGCAGAGGAAAGACTGGAAAGCAAACGCTGGGGGATCGCGATGGCCGCCGTTGTCATGCAGTTGAGCCTGGGGACGGTTTATGCGTGGTCCGTATTCAAGAAGCCGCTGATGACGGCGCACGGCTGGGGGGAGACGGAGACGCAGGTCACCTTCATGATCTGCATCGGCATGATCGGGATTGCCGCCGCCTTCGGCGGAGCCCTGGTGGACAAGAGGGGTCCCCGTTTTGTGGCGACGCTGGGAGGGATTTTGTTCGGGATCGGCACCCTTTTGGCGGGCCTGGCGGACCAGCTCGGGAACATCTATTTGCTCTATCTGGGTTTCGGCTTGATAGCCGGCCTGGGGAACGGATTCGGCTATGTGACGCCGATCGCGACGCTGATCCGCTGGTTTCCGGACAAGCGGGGCCTGGTGACGGGTCTGGCCGTCATGGGATTCGGCTTCGGCGCCTTCTTCATGGGAAAGATCGCCCCGGGGATGGTCAACGGCATGGGCGTCGCCACGACCTTCTACATCCTGGGGATCGTTTTCCTGATCCTGGTGACGGCGGCCGCGCAGTTTTACAAGAACCCCCCCAAAGGCTGGCTCCCGGCAGGCTTCACGCCGCCCAAGACGGCGGCATCCGCCGCGCAGTCCTTCACCTTCGACGAGGCCAAGAAGACCCCGCAGTGGTGGATGTTGTGGGCGATGCTCTGCCTGAACATCTCCGCGGGCCTGGGTCTGCTCTCGCAGCTCTCCCCGATGGCGCAGGATATCATCGGCAAGACGCAGGGGATCACCGATCCGAAGGCGCTTGCGCTGGCCGGCGGGACGATCCTGGCGATCGCCTCGATCTTCAACGGCCTGGGGCGCCTTTTCTGGGCCTGGCTTTCCGACGCGATCGGCCGGAAGAACATCTTCATGATCATGTTCATTACGCAGGCCATTCTCTATATTCTTTTGCCGCAGATCAGCAGCCAGTTGATTTTCACCGTGATTGCCTGCTATTTACTGGCCTGCTACGGCGGGGGATTCGCGACGATGCCGGCCTTTGCCGCCGACTCCTTCGGGCCGGCCTATATCGGCCGGGTGTACGGGATCATGCTGACCGCCTGGTCGGTTGCCGGAGTCATCGGCCCGCTGGTATTCGCGCAGCTCAAGGGGATTGCCCTTTATGTGGCGGCGGGGCTTCTGATTGTGGGGTTTTTCATCGCCCTCGGCTACAAGCGGCCGGAGCCCAAGAAGGCGGCGTAACCGCCTGACTCGGGGATATACCGCCCCGCGGTTCAATGGACCCCGTCCCCCGATGATCGCGATACTTCACCGGGATCATGGGTTGAAACAGCGGCGCCCGCCGGTTCTTCCGGCGGGCGTCTTTTTTATATTCATGCTGCCGTGGCCCTGTGCGCAGGGCAGGAATTGCACCTTATTCAGGAGGATGTTGCGCTCCTGCGGGGGTGGGAAGAACCAGTTTCCGGTCGATAAAAAGGGGGTCCGGGCGCTTGAGATGATTGAGTTCCATGAGGACACGGATCGTCGTGCCGTGTCTTGCGGCGATCGCACCGAGCGTATCGCCCCTTTTCACCCGGTAGGTCGTTCCAGATTTCGAAGCGGGGTCATGCTTCCCGGCGACGGTCCGCTTCACCTTCCCTTTCTCTTCCCCGATGGAAGGATGCCGTGATTTTGGTTCTTCATTCTTTACGGGGGAAACGGTTACGTCTGCCGGCGGGATGGGCGGCAGAAATTCAACAACGGAGCGGGCCACCACTTCCGCGATCCACGTCTGAAAACGGTCGCTCCGCAAAAGTTTTTCCTCTTTCACATTGGAAATATAGGCGGTTTCGACCAGAATCGACGGAATTTCCGGGAGCTTGAGCACAAAGAAAGGCGCCTCCTGAACGGTCGCGAATTTCAGGCGGTTGGTCGCACCCAGCTTTCTGAGGAGCACACTGCCGAAATTCCTGGACTGGTTTATGGTATGGGTCTGGAACATGTCGAGGATGATCGGGTCGGAGACATCGTTTCCCTCCCCGTTGGGAACCCCGCCGACGATGTCGGCCAGGTTTTCATTCCTGGCAAGAATCTTCGCCGCCTCGCTGCTCGCCGCCCCGGTGGAAAGGCAGTAAACCGAACTGCCGCTGGCCCCCCGGTTTCTGGCCGCATCCGCATGGATGCTCACGAACAGATCCGCCCCGTATTCCCTCGCGATCATGAGCCTTTTCTTGAACGATACATAATAGTCGCCGTCCCGGGTCAGAAAGGCGCGGTAACCTTCCTTGCCGTTCAGGATATCCCGCAGCTTTTTTGCGATCGCCAGCACGACATTCTTTTCAAAGGTCCTTCCTTTCCCGACCGCCCCCGGGGCATCGCCCCCGTGACCGGGATCGATCACGACGACCCGGGCCTTGTGCGTGACCTTGATCCGTTCCCGGGCCTCGCTCTCCTGTTTTGCGGCATCCGGCAGGACGAGATCGACAACGATCCGGTACGGCTTGTCCTGAAATGGTTTTAATTTGAAAACCGTGGTCTGGACCGGACCGGGGAGGGACAGTTCCACGCGCACTCCGGAACGTGGACGGGGGGAAAGGGCAATCCCCTCCAGCCCCGGTTTCTTCAGGATCGTAATGCCGGGAAGATGGGAAGGCAGCGCGGTCTCCTCCAGATCGACCGCGATTGCCCTCTCCCCCTTATCGACGGTGAATGAGACATCCTCGCTTACGTCGATCACGACCCGGGTATGGTCAGGCGCCACCCAGTGGCGGATGTTCAGGATCTGGTTCAAGGCCAGGGCGCAGGACGGCCAACCGGATCCGAAGATCCATACGACCAGAATCACGAAGAGCTTCACGGCACGGGGCATATCCGCTTACCTACATTGGACGTTCTCATGGCCAGCCGCCGCAATTCCGGGGCGGCTTCGTAAAAATTTCGAGAAATGTATCAGCTCCGGAAAACAAATTCAACTCCGATTGCGAAAAGAGATTGACATGGCGCACCGTTGATGGCATGGATACCGCCGCGCGGGATCCGCTGAGAGGCCGCATGAAAAAGGGTTGAATATTTGCCCTTCCCGTAGTATGTTTAATGTCATCAGGCGTTTGCGTCGGTGAGCGTCATTCAGGGGCGATTAGCTCAGTTGGATAGAGCGCTGGTCTCCGGAACCAGAGGCCGTGGGTTCAAGTCCCACATCGCCTACCAGAATTAAAACAGGGGGTTAGACAAATAATCTGACCCCCTAATTTTTTATCTGATAACGATTTCCAACCCAATTTCCAACCTCTTAGGGCAATAAAAAGGGCGGATCTTCACCCGCCCCGGCCGTCTCCATAGACGCCCATGATGTCACCCCTTCTTTTGCAGGCCTTCTGGAGTTATATCGATTATACCTTTCCCGCCTTTGAAATTTTTAACAATCCGATCCAGCAATTTTATTTGCATTTCAAATTCCTTCTGTGCCAGCTTTATATCGGTCGGATCATAATTGGTGTAGCCATCTTTACCTTTCGTTGTAAGCTGTTTCATCCGCTCATTGCTCTGCTCGATCATGGTTAAAATTAAATCTATAATCTTTTCCTCTTTATACATTTTGACACCTTCCTTTCCGTTAGGGGCCAGGTTGCCCCGCCCCCGGTCTATGCCGTCGCTGCCCTCAATACCTCTTCCTGTCTCGGCCTGAAAACAACCCCGAGCATGGTTTCCGGCAATACATATTGCTCATACATGGCCCTCTCTATTTCGACCCTCCCGTAATTTTTATCGATGTAATCTGCGGCCTCATCGGTTTTTTCCTCTGCCCGTTCAAGAAGTGCCAAGGCAATGTAAGCCACTTTTACAACGTCATCGTCATCTTCCCTATTCCGTTGCATCTCCAGAAAATCCCGCAAGGGGGCCATTTTTGAATTCATAACATCTTCCACAGTCTCGGTATATGTGTTTATGATTTCACCCCTTTCGTTTCGATAAACACACTTCCCCTCGCTCATTTCCTTTGTGATCTTATCCATCGCTCCCCCCACCTTTCCGGCCTATGGCCTTAAATAAAAACGCCTGAAGATTTTCCCGGTCCGTGAGAACCGCCCGGCCGTCACCAGCTCGGGAATCTTCAGGCATTGTTTTGAAGTCGTCTTTTTCATGTCTCACGGTTCGGAAGTTTATGTTAAATACCCGATATACCCTATACGGGCAATGTCAAGCATTTATTTATTGCATTTTCATACCGTATCGTTTATATGTCAACTATGCCAACATCGAAGCCCACAATAATAATTGTCATGGAAGATGATCTGCTCACCCGGATCGATGATTTCCGTTTCGGGAATCGCATCAATTCACGGTCTGAAGCGATCCGCCGCCTGATCGAGGAGGGCTTGAAAGCCTCAAATCCACCCAAACCAAAGCCCCGGAAAAATTAAACCCCCTCATATTCGCCCAGGTTGAACGATCGCCCTACGACGGGTCAACCTCCGTCCCGGTAGGAGATCGCCCCGCTGCGCCTTAATCTTGGCGACAATGACGGGGTTGTGGAAAACCTCTGATGATTTGCGGGCACTTCTATCTGCTATTCCCGCATCCCTAATTGACTCTTGCTTCCCCTTCAAATCGGCTGACCGGGCCGTTTTGGAACCGCCTGCGCTTTTTGGCAAGGAATCATATAATTCCCCGATCCTTGCTTCAATATCGAGAAGCATTTCCCCGGCATCCTGGCCGTCCCGAAGCGTCGCTTTCCGTTGGGCCTCTGTCATGCCGAGCTGATCCATGAGTTTGATCTTTGTCCGGTAAAACTTTACGGCGGCGGCCCCGCTGCGTAGCCGTCCGGGGCGGTTGCGACCTCATGCCTCATCCAGTAAAATGATTATTGAGAGCGCCATAATCTCCTCGATGTCTGGATCTTCATCACAAAAATTTTCCGGCCAAATTATTTCTACAACCCGCTCCATTGTTTTCACCTTTTCGCTCCGGTCCGTAGATAGTCATCCGCCGGAAAAAAGGGGAGGGGTTGTTCCGATCCTGACAGTTCGGCCCCTCCCCTTGTTGGAGGTCCTTCGGCTATATATCCGCTTTTTACGCCCCCCGTCATGGGCGAGGTCCCGCGGATATATCCCCCGTTGCCGGCTTGGTCTTGGGACCATTTATTTCCCCCGGCATTACTCCAGGACGACAAACGGGCTCAGAGTCACGCCGCCCCCCGCCGGTGTATAGGGTGAAGAGATTAGAGGTTTACCGTCAAAACGGACGATCAACCGAAAATCCACCACATCGGAAAGCCATTGTGCGCTGTTTGTGCGCTCCATGCGTCCCTGTTCCCGGACGGCCAAGCCATAGAATGACAGGTCGGCCAAGACAAGATCGCCCTTGGTTCCCAGTGCCGGAAGTTTTTCAGTGATCCGGAGAGGCATGCCAAAAATAGTCATAGGCAAAGCTCCCGCCGGTCCCGGCGTGCTTTGCAGCACAAGCTGACCGCTGCCGGTGGAAGTTTCGAGGGAAAGCAGTCCCGCAAAACCGGACGGGCTCGTGAGCCATACCGCTTTGCCGATGCAGCCCGGAAGCAACCGACCCAGCATCCCCGTTACGTCTGTAAAAGTGATGTTTCCAGGCGTGACGCGGGTCTTCTTCACCGTCGCAGCACTATTCAGGATTCCCGCTGGTTTTGCCACCGAATCGCCGGTTAGTATAGCGGCGTCCATGTTGAAGGCAAGACTGCTTCTCATAAGAGGAGCAAGGGCTCGGGCCAACGCTTCCGAATCTTGCAAAACCTCTGCTGATGCCCCGATAAACATTCCTAATTTGTGGGCAAAATAACTGACCAACCTCAACTTCGGGCTCACGCGCGTTGCATCGGTCGCCTCGCCCAACCACGAGCCCGTCACCTGGCCAACCGGCCCCGCTGTATGATCTGCGCTGTCCCAGCCGGGAACGTGCAAGGTATCGCTTTGCATCGGAAGCATTGTGCAACGGTCAAGTGTTACGGATGCCTCGATCCCGGCGTCAAATATCACACTCCAAACCTGCTCGGGAATCGCGAAGCCCCCATCGCTCCCTGACGATGAAACCATCGTTCTTTTGAGGCGCTCGTCAGTCCCGCCTTCATGGACGGCAAGTAAGAAGTCGCCCAGCCGATTGATGCCGCCTTCGGTTGCCCGCGGTTCCCTACCGAATATTGATCGCCAATTTGTGTTATTGGCGAATAATGAATTTGTTTCCATATTGCCTCCTTTGAAGCTTACCCTGTGCGGCGCATCGCCGCCCGAGGGTTCTTTCACGCCGGCGATTGATCTCCGGTCAAATTCGGAATCGATGTTGTCGAGATATCGCTTGCCGATATCGTATGCGTTCTTTTCGTCCGGCGTGAGATTGCGATTATCGCTCTCCGCCCGGTCGAGAAGATTCTCCAGAGACTTCCGGCAGGCGCTGCGTTCGAGGTGAAGCTTGGCCCAGCTCATCGCGCAAACACTGTCGGGATCTTCGGAAATCGAAAGGTGCAAAAATTTTTCAGCCGCGAGCTGATCTTTTTCGTTGAATGTAGGCATTTTAAAATCCTTTCATGTAAAATTGCATTTAGGGTTTCGCCCCGTGGGGCGGCTCTATATGTTGGGCTGATCCCGGAAAACTTGGTTTCCAAGTCGCCCGTGCAAGGTCAGAGGCTTGGCTCCAGCATTGCACACAAAAGAAAAGGGGCGTCGCTCACTGGTTCAGGCAGTGATGAACGTCCCTTCCTGTTTCTATAAATCCCCTTTGCCCTAAGATATGACCAGTAGCTGATAATGTCAATCATAATTTCACGCATTCATCCCTGGCCGGTTCGGGCCTGATCCACTCGGGATGACATGGCCGCTACGCAGCATATTGTTGATTGTTTGGGACATCGTTACAAGGGCCTGGTACAGATAGAAGATCGAATCCCCGTCATGGTTCGCGTATGTTTCGTTTATCCTGGCAATGACTGGATCGATCACGTCACGGTGCCGGGCCTCTAACTCAACTACAATCTCAGCCGCTTCTTTTTCGCTCATCTCATCATCTCCTTTTCCCAGGGTTCAAGTAAATTTAGCCGTTTAAGATACGCAAAATCGGCCTCCAGGCCGTCGTGTCTAACCTTCATGGTGTCATAAAGTTCATCGTCGCGCAGGGTCAGATCAACGTGCAGGCGGGGCTCCGTGAGTTCCTTCCAAAAGAAATCCGGCCGCCGCCCTTCCCATCCCGGACCCTTCCGGCGGTTCTCTTCGGAGTAGCGTTGAAGGATCTCGGTCCTGTGCGCCTTCCAGAAGTTGTCGATCTCCTCCGGGGTTCGCTCCTTCATCCATTCCTCGCCGTCGAAAAAATCACCAAAGGCAAAGTATTCATAGGCGGGTTCGCTGAGCCCTCCGGCTCCAATAACACGGCTCCGGGTTTTTCGCGTCCTGTTCGTCGGCATTTCCTTTACCTCCCTGGAGGACGGCCCGGGCCATCCCGCAATGGTTCGATGTCCATGTTGAGCTGTTTCAACGCCTGGAGATATGCTGCCCGTGCGTCGCGTTCACAAGCGATCAGAGGATGCGGCTTGACAGCGCCGAATCGGTCTTTTACCAGGAGCCCCACCTTGTCAATGCTTGCCCTTGCCGCCTGTGCCCGGTCGAATGCTTCAAGGCCGGTCCGGAGAATTTCCGTTCCGCCGGCGTCATTGATTCCATATTCCTCTGTTAATTTTCGCCAGATTGCCTTGGCCTCCTTTGAAAGATGCGTTGGTGTTTTATTCGCGTTTTTCATCATTTTCACCGCAGTTTAATAATTTTTATAAGCAAAACCTTCGTTTTTAGAGTGTCAAGGGAAAGGCGCGGTCATTTGGCACCCTCTTTTCATGTTTCGATCCGCCCTCCCGGTTGGTTCTGATCTCAATCATCGGTCCGTCACTGGTTTTGATTTTGGTTTTCATTTATTATTTATTATTTTTTTATTTATTATTTTTGATAACATATACATATAATATACTACCCTACCCACTCCCCTACATACTACCCCCCCCCTCTCCCCCTCCCCCCTCCTATACTGCTGCTTGCTTGCTGCTTGTCTGTGCTTGCTGCCTACTCATACCCCTATACCCCCATGCCCCTTGATTCTCTTTGTCGCTTGATCTGATGGAGTGGAACGCGTCGGCCTTTCTTACACGTCTTTCCCCATTCTTTCCAACGTCGCGGACGTCGCTTCTTCTGCTCCCATTTTGATAGAGCTGCCTCGATCCTCTGGACCCTATCATCGAACAGGTCGCCGGTATCCATCATCTCAGCACTACCCCCATCGCAACACCCAGTACCCAACCCACGGCGAGCATTACTAACCAGAATGCAACGGTCTTGAGTCTATTCATGTTATCCTCCTGGGCCGCAGACAGCCAATCGCCAATTAAATATCAAGACCCGACACTGTTGGTATCTCTATGCCGACGATCTTCTTGACGCTCTCTTTCCATTTGATCTTTGGGTCATCTTTCAGTTGATCATATAAACCCCGGATGTAGCCATTCGACTGTGACCCCTCCAGCTCATGCCACCTTTGCATTGTCGCTGCATCGCCGTGTCCGTTCATCCTCAACCGTCCGGTCATCTGGTTGCCGATCCCCAGCCACACCGCATCCGTTACGAAAGGTAATAGCTTGGGGATTAGGACATCAACCTTGTCATCGAGCATCGGTTCGCATGAGATGCTTGTCTGATACCCGGCCTTGTGTGCATATATGAGAGAGGCCAGCCGTTCATCGAATCCCGGGGCGTTCGGCTCCCAAAACTTTAGGGTCTCGTCAAAGGCCGATCCGATAGTGAAGCGGAACATTATATTTTTTTGATAATGGCGGAAGCTGTTACAAATGGCTTTAATACATTCGTAATGGGGTTTTGAAACAATCAAGACTTCGTTTCCCGGGGATAGCATATTGCTGAGAAATTTCATGTTGCAATCAAGATGTTCGGGCGTAATGTCATGGGTGGTCGGGAACATGATCCGCCCTTTCTTTTTTGTGAAATGCTTTAAGACTTTTCCGTGATCCACGGTTTCCTGTTTCCAGGTATCCGCCGACTTCCTGTGAAACCTCACGGCCATTGTCTTTGCATAGCAGTAGCGGCAATCATGGGCGCATCCACTTATGATGTTCTCGTTATATTGCGCCCATTCCTTCGTGCCGAAAATTTTCTGCGTTGCCGTGATCTCCTTCATGTCGTTTCCTCCTCCAATGTCTGCTTCTGCTGCTTCAAGTATCGACCGTATGCCTCTGGATCTTCATCAATAGCCTTTCCGAATGCCGTGTGAATGTCACTTCCCCTATCGACATGATCCCTAACGAGCGCCTCAAATGGTTTGTTCTGCATCCTGGTTTCCTTTGGCTTCACGTGCCTCCTGTTCTCGCAGGGCTGTGGCCTGTTCCCTTAAGATCCTTTTCCGCTCTTCGATATCGATTGGAAGTGTGTCGTTGATGATTATCGGTTCAAACCTTAGCTTCTTGCCGTTTAGCGAAGCCCCCTGGCCTTTCAAGAGGCCGGGGGGCGCTTCGCCGCTTTCTTTCTTTTCTTTATATTTTTCTTTAATTCTTTCTTTAGGAATCGGCAAAGTCATATCAGCCGTGGCTTTCCCGCCGTTGTCGTTACCAGATTCGGTAACGGGGATTACCAAATTCGGTAACGATTCGTTACCAGATTCGGCAACTTTTATTGCCGGATTTGGTAACGCTGCATCGTCATTCTGACTAATTCCTGACGTTACCAGATTTGGTAACGATTTCCATTCTGGTATATTATTGTTAATTCGATACTTTTTGGATTTACCGTTACCAGATTCGGTAACGATTATTAGACGCCTGATTGAAAGTCTTTTTATGGCCCTGACCACGTGCGACTTATACTGGCCGGTCATTGATGAAAATTGAGATAAGGTCATGTCTGCGTCGCGTCTGCCCCATCCATAGGTCACGCGACTTATCGCGTCCAGGATCTGCCGATCTTCTCCGGGAACTCGCGTTCGGCAAAGTTCATCCAGAATTTCGTTCGGCACCGGCGTAAACTGATATTCAACGGATGTCCTGGTTTCCGGGATCTTGCTCATCGTTCATCCATGATGGTACTTACGACCATCTGCTTTCTTGCTGCTATGAAAGCAGCATCGTCTTTTGATCTCTGGAGGCCCGCCGCAGAGGAGGCAATGATCTCTGGAGAATTTATTTAATAGGGATTCAACGGTGCTCATCGCCGCCCACTATTGAGCCGCTTGCCGGTCGGCCACCGCTTCGGGGTCAATCCGACGTTTCGCAATGTAGTTTTCGATGTCCTGCAGGTCGTAGCGGATCGCGCCCCGTTTTTCGCCGCCCAAGCGAATATAAGGGATTCCTTTCCGCTCGTGTCGCTGGTTTCTAAGTGTCTGCAAGGCTAAGCCGGTAATTTCCGAAAGACCTTTTTCATTGATAAGCTTTTGCATGTGTCCCCCTTTTGTCCTTTATTTACCTTTAGAAGTGGCCGAAATAAGTGGGGGGCTTATTCCGTAGAAACAAAAAAGCCCCGGACATCGCCAGGGCTTACATTTGCGGGTATTTTGAAGCTTATCTATTGCTCTTCCGAATCTTCCCTCCAATTTTCACCATAAAGAATATTGTCTCTATATTCTAACGACCGGAGATTTCTTTCCTTACCTGCAATATTTTCGTATTCAGAGCACGGAATCCATTCGCCGCTTTTTTTATAACAACCGGCGCCGTGCGGACATTTTGCACATAATTGAGCCGCGTCTCCGCGTTTTTCTTCCGTCGCATATTTTGATTCCGGGTCATAGGGTTTATGATAAATCTTTTCGTAAGCCTGGTACCATTGATCCTTAACCGTTGAAAGTGGTCTGCCCACCTTCTTAGAGATTTGTCGAAAGGTCTTCTGCCAGGGTTGTTGTCCCGCCTGATTATGCAGATCCCAAACTTCAAGAAGTTCATCGACTATTGATAGCCACTTCATTCGCCCCCTTTTCCGCTCCCTTTGCATATCCAGCAGAATTTCAAACTCGGCCATAATCACCTCTTTCGTTCTGGTCAAATCCACGCCGATCATCAAAGTCTGTTCTGGTTTACCGGAAGTAAGCACCTCCAAAACCTGCTCGGGATTGCTCGTTTCGCGCATGCCGTTAAAGATCGCCTCGCCCTCTACCACCTTCCCGTCTGCAAAATCAGTCTCACTTGAAAATCGGTAACCGATCACGGCTGGGCGGATGAAAGCTCTCTCCAATACCTCACGAGGAATGGAATCCTCTTTTTCTTTCGCTATCTTTTCAAAGCATTTTTTTACGGGTTCGTTCCTGTTTAATAGCTGAAGATTTGCGCCTCGAAGGGCTTTCGTCTGATCTTTGGGATTAATTTTCTTTGCCATGTCCTTTTCCTTTCGTGTTCTATGCTTTTCCTTGCGCCACAGCTTCCCTTACAAGATCCCCCGCAAGGTCCGACGCCTTGCGCAGAGCATCATCCCGAAGGTGCGCATACCGCTGCGTGGTTTTCGGGTCTTTATGCGTAAGCAATTTCTGCAGGGTGTAAAGATCCACCCTCCCGGAAGAGGCCAACATTGACGCGTAAACATGCCGGAGACCATGCAGAGGTCGAAAATCTTCCGGAAGGCCGGCGGCTTTCTTGATACGATTCGCCCCCCGGCGGATGTCGTGACGTTTTTTCCCCTCTCTCCCCGGAAAGACATAGGGGCTTTTCCCTTGTGTTATCTTTTCCAATACCTGCCGGACCGATTCATTCAATGGAATGGTGGCATCCTGGCCGCCCTTTGGATTCTTGATTGCAATAAACCCCCGGTCGAAGTCAACATCATCCCAGCGAAGCGAAAGAATCTCTCCGCGCCTCATGCCGGAAAATAAGGCAATGCTCATGACCGCCGCCACTTCCGGACATGGATCATCATCGATGGCCTTCATCAGCTTTTTGATTTGATCCTGGTTAAGATCCTCAATGACGATGTTGTTCACTTCCGGCATTTCAAGATTAAAAGTCATCCGGCCGGATCTCTGGGTCTTGACGCCAAAATTCACGATACGGCGAAGCAGGGATAAGGTAAGTTTAACGGTTTGCGGAGACTTCCCCTTCAATCCTTTTCGGGTCAATCTTTCGATGTCCAGAGGCGCTATCTGTTGAGGTTCTTTAGATCCAACATGAGGCTTGATATATTTGTCAAAACGGGATTTGTCCATCTTTATGCTTTTGAGCTTCTTTTCCTTCTCAAACTCTGTCCAGAGGTTTTCAATGGTCCAATTTTTTTTCTTCTTCTCCTGCCGGATCTCTTTCCGGGATTGGCGCTTTCCCTCGATCCGTTCTCCCCGGATTCTTGCCGCCTTCGCCTCTGTCATGTCGTCGGCATATTGACGGCCTACTTTTTCTTCACAGACCTTTCCGGCTTTCTTGAAGACGACGTAGAAAACCCGCTCGATCCCCTTGCCGCCGATCCGGGTCACTTCCCGGTAGAAGACACCCGGATATTTGGTCTTATATCTTTTCATTGCATCCCTCCGTTTTTTCTTGTATAGGCAACCCATGATTCAAATTCCGGCCTTTTCCAACCGTGATTTTCCGATTCCAACCGTGACCTTTGGTTCAGAACCAAGTGCCATTTTTCAAACATCAAAGGTCGTTTTTCCAATATCAAGGGTCATTTTTCCAACCCTATTTCCAACCTTCAAGACCAATATACAGGTAAATAAAAGTATGTCAAGGGGAATATTATAACGGTTATATGATTGAATTTACACTTGAATTGTTACAGGAAAGGAAAAAGAGGTAAAAAGGGGTAAAGTATAAATAATTGGTCTCCGGAACCAGAGGCCGTGGGTTCAAGTCCCACATCGCCTACCATGCGGACAAAAGTCTTGATTTTCATGCAGACTTGTTATAGAAGCCAAACCTATTTTAACGAGGGACTCTCCTTGCCCGAACCTGGAGTCCGGGCTATAGAGCCGAAAGGAGGAAACAACATTGAGGAGATACGAAACCATCCTGATCACACATGTCGATCTTTCCGAGGATGAACAGAGCAGCCTCATCGCCCGCTACGGCACGATCGTAACGGACCATAAGGGCATCCTGGTCAAGGTCGAACGGTGGGGAAAGCGGAGGCTGGCCTACATGATCAAGAAGCAGGCCAGGGGATTCTACATCCTGATCGACTACGCAGGCGAAAGCGCAGCCGTCAATGAACTTGAAAGAAATCTCAAGATCAATGACAAGATCCTGAAGTTCATGACCGTTCTCAAGGACGGCGCGGTCGACCCCGACGCCCTGGAGAAGGAGATCGCGGAAGCTGCGCAGAAAACGGAAAAGAAGGAGGAGGTCAAGGTGACTGCCCCCGCAACACCGCCAGCCGCTCCGGTTGATGGTACCGAACCGGAGGAAGCGAAGATTCAACAGCCGGCTCCGGAAGAAACGATGACAGATGCGAAGGGGGATGATTGATCATGGCAACGACACCTGCACCCAGAGGCCCGAGCAGACCGGGCGCACGACCGCAGAAAAAATTCTTTCACCGGAGGAAATTCTGCCGTTTCTGTACGGACTCGAATTTGAAAATTGAATACAAGGAAACGCAGACGCTCCGGGATTTCACAACGGAGAGAGGCAAAATCATGCCTCGCCGGATCACGGGAAACTGTGCAAAACATCAGCGGGAATTGACCGTGGCCATCAAGAGGGCGCGGACAATCGCCCTGCTGCCCTTTGTCGTGTCTGAAGGATAAGCAAAGGTGAGGCAGCCGTGGTTATGAGTTTTTGAGCCGCGGCTGCCCCGTCTTCACCGGAAGGGAAACCCGTTGTCCTGTTTTCTCTTCCGAATCATCACTCCAGGATCCATATACTCCCCGCTCCGCAAGGATATTCTCTGAATGGTTCGACGGTTACACTGAGCGGAGGACTGGAAAATATCGGCGGAGCGTCCTCTTTCAGGTGGTATTGCACATAACGGGTTTGAAACTTGGAAAGAGAAAAGGGTCCATTATTTCATAGCGGCATGATCCGGGCCGGCGCGATCCATACGCTCACCTTTCTCTTCGTGGCCCTGATTCCTTTTGTCGGGCCGGTCGTCGTCATCCTCACGCCGTTGCCGGTTCTCTACTACTGCTCCCGTCTGGGCAGGCTGCGGGGACTGATGGTCCTGGCCGTTTCGTTCCTGGCGGTATTCGGGATCCTCGGTCTTTCGGGGCAACGCACGAACCTGCCCGTTCTGTTCATGATCGGTTTTACCGGTGTGCTGCTCTCCGAGGTCCTGAAACGACATCGTTCCGTAGAAAAGACGTTTCTACTGGCCTCGCCGGCGTTGTTCTGCTGCGGCGCAGGCTTTGTTCTTTATCATTCCTTCCTGGCCGGCATCGCGCCGTGGCAGACGGTGGAACTCTATGTGGCGGGGATCGTCCGGGAAAATATCAAATTATATGCCCAGTTGAATATCTCGGAGGAGCAGGTCCGGCTGATCCGGGAGAGCGCCCCGCAGATCACCCATCTTTTCACCGTGATCTTTCCCGCCCTGGCCCTGTCGGGCGCCGTTTTCACGGTCTGGGTAAACCTGCTTGCCGGGCGCCTGCTCTTTCGGATCAATGGCGTCGCCTTTCCCGATTTCGGCGATCTGGCCGCCTGGAAGGCCCCGGAAAGGCTCGTCTGGATCCTGATCGCCGCCGGGGGGATGGTGTTTGTCCCCATGGAAGGGGTCACCGTCGTCGGGATGAACCTCCTGATTATCTGCGGTCTGATCTACCTGTTCCAGGGCCTGGCCATCGCCGCCTTCTTCTTCCGGCAGAAGCGGGTCCCCACGATTTTCCGATGGCTGTTTTATGGCCTGCTCCTGATTCAGCAGTATAT
>JAPLJW010000057.1 GCA_026388365.1 Deltaproteobacteria bacterium
GCCCCACATCGGGCACGCCTACACGACCATCGTCGCCGACGTCCTGGCGCGCTACCACCGCCTCCACGGCTGCCGGACCTTCTTTGTCACCGGAACAGACGAGCACGGAGACAAGATCGCCGAGGCGGCGAAGAAGGCGGACGTCACCCCGAAGGAATACGCCGACCGGATCAGCGCCCAGTTCCGCGCCCTCTGGCCGGAGCTTTCCGTCACGAACGATTACTTCATCCGGACGACCGATGCGAACCACGTGGAGACGGTCCGGCGGATCCTCCAGAAGGTCCATGATGCGGGGGATATCTACTTCGGCCAGTACGAAGGGTTCTACTGCATCGGCTGCGAGCGTTTCTACCTGGAGAAGGAGCTCGTCGACGGGAAGTGCCCCCAGCACGAGACGCTTCCCGAACACCGCAAGGAGAGCAACTACTTCTTCCGGATGGGGAAATACCAGGAGTGGCTTATCCGCCATATCGAAGATCACCCGGACTTCATCCGGCCGGAGCGGTATCGCAACGAGGCCCTCGCCTTCCTGCGCGACCCTTTGGAGGATCTCTGCATTTCCCGGCCGAAGAGCCGCCTCACCTGGGGGATCACCCTGCCGTTCGACGAGAATTACGTGACTTACGTCTGGTTCGACGCGCTGATCAACTACGTTACGGCGCTCGGCTATCCCGACGGGGAGAATTTTCGCGACTTCTGGCCGGTCGCGCAACACCTGATCGCCAAGGACATCCTGAAGCCGCACGGGATCTACTGGCCCACGATGCTCAAGGCGGCCGGGATCGAACCCTACCGGCACCTGAACGTGCATGGCTACTGGAACGTCGATCAGAGCAAGATGTCCAAGAGCCTGGGCAATGTCGTCAAGCCCCTCGACCTGAGGGACAAGTACGGCCTCGACCCCTTCCGTTATTTTCTCCTCCGGGATATGGTTTTCGGCCTCGATTCCAGCTTCAGCGAGGAGGCCTTCGTCCAGCGGATCAACTCGGATCTCGCCAACGACCTGGGAAACCTCGTCAGCCGGACGATGCAGATGGCCGTAAAATACGGCAACGGGCAGGTCCCGGCGCCCACGCTTGTCGCCGACGAAGACCGCATTCTCCGGGAGACGGCCGCCAGGACGGTCACCGAGGTAGAGTCCTGCTTCGAGAGCCTCGGCCTTCACAAGGCGCTCATTGCCGTCTGGGAGTTCATCAACATCACGAACAAGTACATCGTCGAGCGCGAGCCCTGGGTCCTGGCGAAGGATCCGGTCCACCGCGCCCGTCTGGAGACGATCCTCTACAACCTCCTGGAGGCCCTGCGGATCACCGCCGTTCTGATCACCCCCTTCATGCCGGGTTCGGCCGCGAAGATCATGGAGCAGCTGGGCATTGCCGATCCCACCGGCCAGAATTTCCAGGGCATCCGGAACTGGGGCGGTCTCCCGGCGGGGAACGGGCTGAAGCGGGGGGAATCTCTTTTTCCCCGGGTGGAGATCCGCATGGAGGAGGCGAAACCGGAAGAGCCCCAAAAGGCGGCTGCCCCGCCGCCCATCAAACCGGAGATCTCCTACGAGGAGTTCGAGAAGGTGGACCTCCGGACGGCGAAGGTCCTTGCGGCGGAGATGGTTCCCAAATCGAACAAACTGATCCGGTTGACGGTGGACATCGACGGGGAGCGCCAGATCGTGGCGGGCATGGGAAAGGATTACAAACCGGAAGAGCTTGTCGGCAAGACCCTCGTCGTCGTGGCGAACCTGAAGCCGGCAAAGCTGATGGGGGTCGAGTCCCGCGGCATGCTCCTGGCCACAGACACGGAAGACGGCCTCACGCTCCTGGGCTTCGACCGGCCGCCAAAGATCGGCGCAAAGATCCGCTGACTATACAAGCCGTGCAAAATCGACATCGAAGCGGCAGAGATTACGCCAGGCCGGCCGGGGGCGGCAGTGGGACGTCCACAGGCGCCACGCAGCGGTTCACGGTCTCGATGGTGTTGCCCACGTTGAGCTTCCGGAAGAGGAGGGCGAACTGCGCCTCTAACTCTCCGCCGAGGGCCGTCCGGATCGTCTCCGACAGATCCCACATCTCCTGTTTGAAGGGGCCGATCCCCTTCTTCCGGGTCTTGTAGAAGAACTGTTCCTCCGTATCCCCTTCCTTCCGCTCGGAAGCCGCTTCCCGTTTCAGGTAATCGTAGATCTGCCCGCGGAGCGCGGGCGGAAAATTCGGGCTGTCGTAAATGATGTTCTGGAACCCCGTCGCCAGGTGGACCTCCGCCGTTCCCGTCGCGGGGAAACGGTCGAACGCCTCGTCCGGGAGCGTGGAGGCGCCGTGCTGGACCGCGCCGGCCAGGCCGTATTCCCTCCTCGCCGCGGCGGAGAGCTTCTGGAGTGTGTCAAAGTCGAGCTTGACCTTGGCGACGCTCCCGTCGGCCAGCGGAATCCCGCCATAGATCGTCCCCCTCTAGACGCTGATCTTGCTGATCCCCATCAATTCCATTCCACTCTTGCGAAGGGTTTCCAGATATCCCTCCATGAAGACGTGGAGCTCC
>JAPLJW010000320.1 GCA_026388365.1 Deltaproteobacteria bacterium
TATTCAACAGTTCTTGAATAACGCAACAACGTTAAGGATACCACTGCCCGGCGTTGAAGGAAAATATCCATATTCTGTTTCAGAAATCATTCTTTACACTTTCTTAATTCAATCCCTCATCATTTTAACACCAACTTTATTTCGCTTTTGATATTCTTGCCCATGGATGGAGCATAAGTTCATTTTACAAACGCCATGCATGATTCGTTTACGGCCATCGGCGGGCTGGTTCCCCTGAGGCTTTAAACTCCGTACATCTTACACTACTTGCCTCCTGTGCTGTAAACTTTGAGCGGTTCACAGCCGGGAAGCTTTCTTATATTCGCGGAATTGTCAAACGCTGTGAGTCCCCCGGCAAAGCTGGGGGATCACTCAGGGTAATTTAATACCTTGATTTGAGATTACAAAGTGATAAATTAGTTACAAAGTTCTTTTAGGAGTGCCACCATGTCCATGCCGAAGAATTCCTCCCTCAGTATCCTCGTCGTCGATGACGAGGCGAATATCCGAAAAACATTATCCATCTGCCTGGAGACGGAAGGGTGTCGGGTGACGGCCGTGGGCAATCCGGAGGACGCACTGGCCGAAGCGTCACGCCGTTCCTTCGATATCGCCTTCGTTGATATCCGCCTGGGGGCGAAAAGCGGCCTCGATCTGATCCCGCCCCTTCTGGACATCACTCCCTGGATCAAGATCATCGTAATTACGGCGTATGCTTCCATCGACACGGCGGTTGCGGCCATCAAGCGGGGCGCCGCCGATTATATTCCCAAACCGTTCACGCCGGCCCAGATCAGGCTCGCCGTACAAAAGGTCTTCGAGATCCGGAGCCTGGAGCAGAAAGTGGTCGCCCTCCGGGAAGATCTGGGGCGGTCGCGTCTGGAAGAGGATTTCTCCACGACGAGCAGTGTCATGGAGAAATCCCTCGAACTGGCCCGCCAGGCGGCCCCGTCCGAGGCGACGATTCTCCTGCGGGGGGAAAGCGGCACGGGAAAAAGCGTGCTGGCCAAGGCCATCCACGCCTGGAGCCGGAGAGCGGACATGCCCTTCAGTATCCTGTCGTGCCCCTCCCTTTCACCGGAACTCCTGGAAAGCGAATTGTTCGGCCATGTCAAGGGGGCATTCACCGGGGCCATCCGCGACAATCCCGGCCGTATCGGCGCCTGCGACGGCGGAACCCTCCTCCTCGATGAAATCGGCGACCTCCCCCTGTCCCTGCAGCCGAAGCTCCTTAGGTTCGTTCAGGACAAGGAATACGAACGGGTCGGGGATTATACGACCCGCCATGCCGATGTGCGGATCATCGCCGCGACGAACGTCGATCTGGAGCAATCGGTCCGTGACGGGCGCTTTCGGGAGGACCTGCTCTACCGTCTCAATGTCATCCAGATCGAGATCCCGCCACTCAGGTCCCGGCCCGATGATGTCGTGGCCCTGGTGGGACGGCTGCTCGCTTTTTTCAACCGGGGCTGCCACAAAACTATTCAGGGGTTCACCGATGAGGCCCTCCGGGTGCTCAAGGGCTACAACTGGCCGGGGAACATCCGGGAGTTGCGCAATGCCGTGGAAAGGGCCGTCATTCTCTGCCGGACGGAGCTGATCGATGTCAGGGATCTCCCGGACAACCTGCAGGCCGGCGAGGCGCCGATCCGGCTGGGCGATCCCGTTTCCCTGGATAAAATCGAGGAGGAACACATCCGCCGCCTCCTGGCCGCGTCGAACTCGCTTCAGGAGGCCGCCACCGTTCTCGGCATCGACCAGGCCACCCTCTGGCGCAAACGGAAGCAATACGGCTTATAACGTCTTACATATTGCAATGTTCCTTACCGCTCACATTGCAATATGCAAATTCAATAAACCCATTTTTTGTATAAGCATTCGTAAACACAATAAATATTTATGACGATACTACGGCATGGGTATTGCTCTTGTATTCTTCAGGAGGCGTATCATGCTGGGACTTCGTCATAAATTATCTTTGGGATTCGGAGGTTTGCTCCTGATCATCGTGATCGTCGGCATTCAAAGCATCGTCCAGTTTAAGGAACTGGGACAGTCGATTGATGTGATCCTGCGGGAGAATTATCGGAGTGTCGTCGCCTGTCAGGAGATGAAGGAGGCCTTGGAGCGAATCGACAACGGCATCCTTTCCATTTTTCTGGGTAATCGACAGGAAGGAAGTGAAAGGATCCGGAAGAACGAAACGATTTTCGAAAAAGCCCTGGACGTCGAGCTTCATAATATTACGGTGCCCGGAGAAAGGGAAAGGGCGGCGGCCTTGTCGTCACGCTATGCCGCGTACCGGGAAACGCTGCACAAGATCGAGGACCGGACCCTCTCCCTGGATAGCCGCCGGCGTCTTCATGATCAGGAACTCCCGGCCCTGTCCCGGCAGGTGACAAACGCGGCGGACGAGATCCTCCAGATGAACCAGAACAATATACACGAGGCCAATGATCGGGCAAGAAGACAGGCGGCGGAAGCCCAGCAGCGGATGTATATCTTCCTGCTTTTTGGCGCCGCGATTGCCGCGGCCTTCATGCTCTTGATCGGAAAGTGGATCCTTCATCCCATCCAGCGTCTCATCCGTTCTACCGAGGTCATCCGGGACGGGAACCTGGATCTGGTCATCCCGGCGGGTTCTCATGATGAAATCGGGCGGCTCTCCGAGGCCTTCAACGACATGACGACGAGCCTGCGCGAATTCCGCCGCAGCAATCAGGCCAAGCTGGCCCGTACCCAGGAAGCGGCCCAAGAAACCTTCAACAGGTTGCCCGATGCGGTGGCAATTCTCGATCTCGACGGGAAGGTAGAAATATCAACCGTGTCGGCTAAAAATCTGTTTGGCCTGAAGCCCGGAGCCCGCGTGGAGGAGACCCCCGTTTTGCACTTGAGCCGCCTGTTCCACAACATTATTGAAGAAGGCACAGAAAAACACCAGGAGGAACAGAAGCTCTTCCAGTTCTTTATCCAGGGCGAGGAGCGTTTCTTTCACGCCGATGCGGCGCCGATGACCGACCGCCAGGGACAACTGACCGGGGTCATCCTGGTCTTAAAGGATGTGACGGAACGGCGCCACGTGGAGGAAATAAAAGGCGGGCTGATTTCCACAGTCTCCCATCAACTGAAAACCCCCCTGACCTCCATACGGATGGCAATCCATCTGCTGCTGGATGAGAAGGTCGGTCCCCTGACACCAAAGCAGGTCGAGCTACTATTGGCCGCCCAGGAAGACAGCGACTTGTTGCATCGTATCCTTTCTAAACTCCTCGACATCAGCCGTATTGAATCGGGGCGTACCCAGATGGCATTCCATCCGGTTTCTCCCCATACCCTGGTCATGGACACGATGGAACCTTTCCGGCGAGTCGCCCAAGAGGGCGGCATCGAGATGGAGATCAATATCCCCCATGACCTGCCCGACGTCTGTGTCGATATGGGCCAGATCGGCCACGTCTTTTCCAACCTGCTGTCCAATGCCCTTCGTTACACCACACCGGGTGGTAAGATCACCGTGACCGCCGAAATGGAGGACTCCATGGTCCGTTTTTTCGTAACCGATACGGGAAGCGGCATCCCCCACCAGTTTCTGCAGCGGATCTTTGAGCAGTTCTACCGTGTGCCCGATCAGAAATCCGAGACCGGCACCGGCTTGGGGCTAGCCATCGCCAAAGAGATCGTGGAGGCCCACGGTGGCAACATCAATGTGGAAAGTCAGGAAGGGGAAGGAACCACTTTTTCTTTCACCCTCAAAAGAGCGGATGGGTGATTATGCAAATGGCGATCAGAGGGAATAGTCCATGTTATGGGATGTTGTTTATATATTAATCGCGATAATTTTTTTCAGCCTTTGCCTGCTGTTTGCCAAGGCCTGTGAGAGGTTTTAACGTGTTCGAAATGATCGTGGGCATTATCGGGGTCGTCCTGATGGTTTACCTGTTCTTGGTGGTAATAAGACCGGAAAAGTTTTAAGGAAAATATGACATGATGGACATCTACGGATGGATACAACTGGCCCTGTTCACGGGGCTTCTCGTGCTCCTCACCAAACCCGTCGGCCTTTATCTCGCCCGCGTCCTCGATCCGGCAGGCCGAACCTTTCTGGATGCCGTGCTGAAACCCCTGGAGCGCATTCTCTATCGGGTTGTTGGTCTCGACCCGACGAAGGAGCAGGATTGGAAAGGATATGCGGTCTCCGTCATCGTGTTCAATCTGGTCGGACTCCTGTTCACCTACGCCATTCTGCGGCTGCAGCATTTGCTGCCCCTCAATCCCCAGGGATTCGGCCCTTTAAGTCCTGACTTGGCCTTCAATACGGCGGCCAGTTTTACGACCAACACAAACTGGCAAAATTACGGCGGGGAATCGACCTTGTCCTATTTCTCGCAGATGGTGGGGCTAACCTTCCATAATTTCGTTTCCGCCGCGACCGGTATCGCCGTGGCCGCGGCCCTGGTACGCGGACTCGCTCGCCAGACCGCCAAAACCATCGGCAACTTCTGGACCGACCTGGTCCGGGTGAACCTCTACCTGCTCCTGCCTCTTTGCCTCATTTACGCCGTCTTTCTCGTCTCCCAGGGGATGATCCAGAATTTCAAACCCTACACAACAGCAAGGGTGCTCGAAGCGTACACTGTGCAGGAGCCGAAGCAGGACGCCGCCGGAGCAGCGCTGACGGATTCAAGCGGGAAACCGGTTTTGGAAGAAAAAAAGATCGAGACCCAACTTATCGCCCAGGGGCCCCTGTCTTCCCAGGCGGCTATCAAGATGCTGGGCACAAACGGGGGTGGCTTCATGAACGCCAACGCCGCCCACCCTTATGAGAATCCGACGCCGCTTGCCAATTTCTTCCAGATGCTATCCATCTTTCTCATCCCCAGCGGGTTGACATGGTACCTGGGACGCATGGTCAAAAACCAACGGCACGGCTGGATCGTCTGGGGGGCCATGGCCTTTCTTTTCCTGGCGGGCGTCCTCGTCTGCTGGTGGGCCGAGGCGGCGGGAAATCCCCACATGACCGCCCTGGGGATCGATCCGGCGGGCGGCAACATGGAAGGGAAGGAGGTTCGCTTCGGGATCTTCAATTCAGCCCTCTTTGCCGTCATCACCACTGACGCCTCCTGCGGCGCCGTGAATGCCATGCACGATTCCTTCACCCCCTTGGGCGGGCTGATTCCTCTCGTCAATATGCAACTGGGGGAGGTGATTTTCGGGGGCGTCGGCGCGGGACTTTACGGCATGCTGATCTTCGTGGTCCTGACAATCTTTCTGTCAGGTCTGATGATCGGCCGCACCCCGGAATACCTGGGAAAGAAGATCGAGGCCTATGACGTCAAGGTCAGCGTGCTCGCGGTCCTGATCCTCTGCATCACCATCCTGGGCTTTACGTCCTGGGGGGCCATAAGCGCCTGGGGAACGGTCGGCCTGAATAACACGGGACCCCACGGTTTGTCCGAAATCCTCTACGCTTTTTCTTCGGCCACGGGAAACAACGGCAGCGCCTTTGCCGGCCTTAGCGCCAATACGCCCTGGATGAACACAACTCTCGCCCTGGCCATGCTCATCGGACGGTTCTTTTTCATCATTCCGGTCCTGGCCCTGGCAGGGAATTTGGCCGGGAAAAAGCTCTCACCGCCCCATGCGGGAAGCTTCCCCGTCTCCGGTCTGACCTTTTTGATTCTCCTTGTCGGAACGGTTCTGATCGTAGGCGCCTTGACTTTTTTACCCGCTTTGGCGTTGGGACCGATTGTAGAACATTTCATTATGACGGGCTCCGCGAGGTTGTTCTGATGGCTGTCAAATCACACGTCCTGTTCGATAAAGCGATCCTCCTTCCGGCGGTCCAAGCCTCTTTCCGAAAATTGCACCCCCGGCACATGATGCAGAATCCCGTCATGTTCGTCACGGAAGCGGGCGCCCTCATCACCACCATCGGCCTTTTGGTCCAGCCGGCCGGGGAGTCCCTCGGTTTTGGTCTCCAGGTGTCCTTATGGCTCTGGTTTACGGTTTTCTTTGCCAATTTTGCCGAAGCCATGGCGGAGGGGCGGGGCAAAGCCCAGGCAGACGCCCTGCGCCGAACCCGCACCCAGACCACGGCCAACCTCACCCTGGCCTCCGGAGCCGTTGAACGGGTGGCGGCGGAGACCCTCCGGAAAGGGGATGTCTTTGTCGTCCACACGGGGGAGATCATCCCCGCCGACGGCGATATTATCGAAGGAGCGGCCACGGTGGACGAATCGGCCATCACCGGCGAGTCGGCGCCCGTCATCCGCGAAGCGGGCGGAGACCGAAGCGCCGTCACGGGCGGTACACGGGTTCTATCCGATCAGATCCGGGTGGTCGTCACGGCCAACCCCGGTGAAAGCTTCATGGATCGCATGATCAACCTGGTCGAAGGCGCCCAGCGCCAGAAGACCCCCAACGAGATCGCCTTGACGATCCTGCTGGCGGCTCTCACGATCATATTTCTCGTGGTGATCCTGACCCTGAAGTTTTTCGGTCTCTACTCGGGACTCTCTTTTTCGATCACGGTTCTGGTTGCCCTGCTCGTCTGCCTCATTCCGACAACGATTGGCGGTCTCTTGAGCGCCATCGGTATTGCCGGCATCGACCGGCTGGTGCAGAAGAACGTCCTGGCCATGAGCGGCCGGGCCGTGGAGGCGGCGGGGGACGTGGACGTGCTCCTCTTGGACAAGACAGGCACGATCACTCTCGGCAACCGCCAGGCGACAGAATTCATCACCGCTCCCGGTGTCTCGCCGCAAGAATTAGCCGACGGAGCGCAACTCGCCTCCCTGGCCGACGAAACGCCGGAAGGCCGGAGCATTGTAGTCCTCGCGAAGGAATTCGGCCTTCGGGGCCGCTCCATCGCCGAGATGCCTCATGCTGTCTTCATAACCTTTACAGCCCAGACCCGCATGAGCGGTGTCGATATCAACGGGCGGCAAATCCGGAAGGGCGCCCCGGATGCCATTCGGAGCTTTATAGGCCAGGAATTTTCACCGGAAGTCGCCCAAGCGGTGGAGACGATCTCCCGGTCGGGAGGAACATCACTCGTCGTGGCGGAAAAGAACCGCGTGTTGGGCGTGGTTCATCTGAAGGACATCGTCAAAGGGGGGTTGAAGGACCGTTTCGAACGTTTTCGGGCTATGGGCATCCGTACGGTCATGATCACCGGCGATCACCGGCTGACGGCGGAGGCCATTGCCAAAGAGGCCGGCGTGGACGATTTCCTCGCCGAGGCCAGGCCGGAGAACAAGCTGGCCCTCATCCGTAAGGAGCAGGCGGCGGGACATCTCGTGGCCATGACCGGCGACGGGACCAACGATGCCCCGGCGCTGGCCCAGGCCGATGTGGGGGTGGCCATGAACACGGGCACCCAGGCCGCCAAGGAGGCGGGCAACATGGTAGATCTCGACTCCAACCCGACCAAGCTCATCGAAATCGTGGAAATCGGCAAGCAGATGCTGATGACCCGGGGGGCACTGACCACCTTCAGCATCGCCAATGATGTCGCCAAGTACTTTGCCATCATCCCGGCCATGCTGATCGGCCTGTTCCCGGTGATCGCGCCCCTGAACATCATGGGACTCAAGTCGCCCGAGAGCGCCATCCTCTCCGCCGTCATCTTCAACGCCCTGATCATCGTGGCCCTGATACCCCTGGCACTCCGGGGCGTGACCTTCCGACCCCTGGCCGCCGCCGCGCTCCTCAGGCGCAACGTCTTCATCTATGGGTTCGGGGGCCTGATGGCACCGTTTGCCGGGATCAAAATAATTGATGTGATCATTAATTATCTGGGTCTGACATGATGAGAGAAATCGGGGATACCTCCCCTTTCAAGGCAAATGCCGGGAGGAAGATGGGATCATGTATTATGCCACGTAGTAGAATAGAACCGGGAACAATAGATTTCCCGATGGAATGAGATTGGCGATGAAAACAAAAGATTATTTTAATGAATTACGAATAGCCCTGATATCCGTTTTTTTACTCGCTGTGATTCTGTGCGGCTTTTATCCGCTTATGGTCTGGGGCATTGCCCAAGGGGCGTTCCCCCGGCAGGCCGGCGGTTCCCTGATCCAATCCAGGGGGGAGATCGGGGGATCTTCCCTGATCGCCCAGCGGTTTGCCGGTCCGACTTACTTTCATCCCCGTCCCTCGGCGGCCGGGAAGGGCTATGAGGCCGCTAATTCCGGCGGCAGCAACCTGGGACCCACTTCGCAAAAATTGATCGAGACGGTCAAAGAACGGATCATCGCCTACCGAGCAAGGAATGACCTGGAGCCGCGGATTTTGATCCCGTCCGATGCCGTGACAGCCTCTGGAAGCGGCCTCGACCCCCATATCAGCCTGCAAAACGCCCTGCTTCAGGCGTCGCGGGTGGCGAAGGCCCGCCATGTAAGCGAGGAGATCGTCAAGCGGAAAGTGGAGGCCCATGCGGAGGGTCGTGACCTGTGGATTTTTGGGGAACCCCGGGTCAATGTCCTCCTGCTGAATCTTGATCTTGATGGAAATCGGTGACATCTGATGACGAATGACCGTGCGGATACCTTTTTGCGAATGATCCGCCATGCCGAACGGGGACGCCTGAAGGTCTACCTGGGCTACGCGGCGGGTGTCGGCAAGACCTACGAAATGCTCCAGGAGGGCCATCGCCTCAAGGCGGATGGGATTGACGTGGTTGTCGCCCTGGTGGAGACCCATGGCCGGGCCGACACAGCGAAGCTCCTCGATGGCCTGGAGATTATTCCCCGCATGCGTCAGAAATATCACAGAATCATCGTGGAAGAGATGGATTTGGACGCGGTTTTGCGCCGCAACCCCCAGGTCGCGCTGGTGGACGAACTGGCCCACACCAATGTCCCGGGAACAAAAAACGCCAAGCGCTACGAGGACGTTCAGGACATTATCGCTGCCGGCATCCATGTCATTACGACGCTGAACGTCCAACACCTGGAGAGTCTCTACAACACCGTGGAGAGGTCCGTGGGCGTCAAGGTGCGGGAGCGGCTGCCCGACAGCGTCCTTGCCGAGGCGGATCAGATCGTCAATGTGGACGTGACCCCCGAAGACCTTCAGGAGCGCCTGATGGAGGGAAAGGTGTATCCGGCGGAACGGATCGGGATGGCCATGGAAAATTTTTTCAAGGTCCCCAACCTGGAAAATTTACGGGAACTGACCCTGCGAGAGATCGCCGCCCAGATTGACCTCAAAAGGCAGGAGGGCTTGCCGGAAGAAGGCGTCGTTGTCCCCGATCAGATCATGGTTTGCCTGAGCTCCCGGGGACCCAACAGCGACATGCTCCTGCGTTACGCCTCGCGGCTCGCGGGAAAACTGAACCGGAACTGGTTTGCCGTCTATGTCCAGACCCCTTCCGAAGAAGCCACGGTCATCGACAGCCAAACCCAGCGCATCCTTTCCGGTACCCTGACCCTGGCGAAGGAGCTCGGGGCCATGGTCTTCACCTATAAGGGCGAAGATATCAGCGATACGATCATCCGTTTTGCCCGGGAATATATGGTCGGTCATATCGTCCTGGGATCGCCGGCCCCCATCCCGTTCTGGAAAATGGTCCTGGGGAAAAAGAGCATACCGGAGCGGTTAATGGAGGAAATCCACGGGGCGACGATCGTGGTCTTGGATACGCGGACCCATGAACCGGCGACTTCCAAAGCAACAAGGACGACGCCCGAAGACTTCCGGGCGCCCGTCAAGGCCGAGGACCCGGCTCATGAACCGCCGGTCGAGGGACAGCAACTCACCATGGGCATTCTCCTGGATGAAGCGCACATCAAGATCTGGGAAACACCGGTTGCCCGTGATGAAGCGATCGCGGCCCTCGTGCGGACGGCCTGCGGCGATCAAGCACCGGATCAGGCCGCATCGTATATCAAAGCCGTCCAGGAGAGGGAAGAACAGGGATCGACCTTCTTCAATGAAGGGGTGGCTTTCCCCCATGCGCGGATCGTCGGGCTCGATCAGCCGCTGGTTGCCATGGGTTTGATAAGGGAAGGTATTAGCGATCTGGTTACAGAAAAGCCCATGGAATTCATATTTCTAAGCCTTACGCCAAACGAGAAGCCGGAGATTCAGATCCAACTTCTCGCCCTGGCCGCCAGGAACCTTCAGAACCGGCATCTGCGGCAGACATTGCAGTCGGTCCGTAATGCCCACGAAGCATGGTTGGCTCTTCGATCCTGGGAAAGTGCCACCCGCCCCCCCGCCGAAACCCCGATTCGCTGAATTCCCGATGGATCAGACGGCATGATCTAAACGCGTTTATACTCTATACGGGAATCCAGTGATTCAAGTATGTTCTGGACTCCACGTGCGCTTTAAAATTTTGTACTATTTTTAGTGCCGTAACCAGTCGATGGTTTTCTCCAAGGCATTTTCCATATAACCCCGATGTACCGTTTGATCCCGGAGAAATTCATTTTCTGGAGACATTTACGAACCAGAGCGCAATGGCCCTTGAACGGGTCACGCTGGCGCAGGAAGCCTACAGGGAACGTCTGAATGCCGAACTGTGTGACATGGTATTACCGTAGCAAAAACAACTGGAAAAAACAAAAAGAGGTGGAATTTCGTCAGTTCTTTTCTTTTTTCACAGGCCCCCGGGATTGTTTCGGTTTCTCTGCGGCTATTCGACCTTCCTGAACGAGGGGCTTGATAAACCCCTGGCGGTCTTTGTAAGAAGCGGCAACGATGCGCCACTGATCTCCCTTTTTTTGAAGGGATACGGAAACCTCCGTAGAAACTTTATTGGTTCCTACGACGTCAAAGGTAATTCGGGCAAAGTCTTCGCGGCCAAAAGGATACATTTCTATGGGGTACCACGGATCACATTTGTCCACTCCGCCCAGTTCAGTTTTTATGGTCTGGTTCTGGCGGATAAAGGATTCGGATATTTTATACGGTTCGGAATTCATCACATAATGAATGACCCCGTAGATGACGAAGATGATGCTGATGATCACAGAGACTGGAATCGTCCACGACGAACTGCTGCGGGGCCGGATGGAATTGTAGCGGTCCCCGGGTTCCGTTCCTTTTTGAACGGGCGTAACCCCGGCAGGTATAACCTTTGGTTTTTTAATTTTCATGACATTTCCCGCAGGGGGCTGCCCTGCCCATGGAGATTCTTATAAATTCGTTATAGGTCATTCATTAACTCTCGAGCAATGTCTTCAACTCTGCGCCTTCCACTTTCTCTTTATCCAGAAGCAGGCGGGCGCCCCGGTGGAGGACATCTTGTTTCTTTTTGAGGATTTCCAGGGCTTTGGTATATTCAGCACGGATGATGTTTGCGATTTCCTTGTCGATTTCCTGAGCCGTGGCTTCGCTGTAATCTCCCGCTTCCCCCAGTCCCGCTTCAAGAAAGAGATTTCTTTTCTCCCGTGCGAAATAGACCTGGCCCAGGGTGTCGCTCATGCCGTATTCCTTGATCATGCTCTTGGCAATATCCGTGGCCCTTGCCAGATCGTTATGGGCGCCCGTGGAGATATCGCCGAATACCAGTTCTTCCGCAGCCCTTCCTCCCAGGAGAGAAGCGATCTTGTTGAGGAGCTCCGTTTTTTTCATGAGGAAACGGTCTTCCGTGGGAACCTGCATAGTGTAACCCAGGGCGGCAATACCGCGGGGGATGATGGAGATTTTCTGAACAGGATCCGTACCCGGAAGCATGAGAGCCACAAGGGCATGGCCCATCTCGTGATAGGCTACGGTTTCTCTTTCCTGAACGTTGATGAGACGGTTTTTCTTTTCCAGGCCGCCGATGATCCTTTCGATGGCTTCCTGAAATTCCGGCATGCCGACTTCCGTTTTATCTCTCCGGACCGCCAGGAGAGCCGCTTCATTGATCAGGTTCGCCAGATCCGCGCCGACCATGCCCGGGGTCATCGCCGCCAGTTTTTCCACATCGACGTCGTCGGCCGTTTTGACCTTTTTCATGTGAACCCTGAGAATCTGTTCCCGTCCGAGCTTGTCGGGACGGTCGACAAGGACATGTCGGTCGAAGCGGCCGGGTCTGAGAAGCGCCGGATCGAGGATCTCCGGCCTGTTGGTTGCCGCCATGAGAATAACGCCGACCTTCGCATCGAATCCGTCCATTTCCACGAGAAGCTGGTTTAAGGTCTGTTCCCGTTCATCGTGTCCCCCCATGGCGCCGAACCCGCGGGCCTTTCCCAGTGCGTCCAACTCATCGATAAAGATGATGCAGGGGGCCTTTTCTTTTGCCTGAACGAAAAGGTCCCTGACCCGCGCCGCCCCCAGGCCCACGAACATCTCCACAAATTCCGATCCGGAAAGGCTGAAGAAGGGGACGCCGCTTTCACCCGCCACGGCCTTAGCCAGGAGGGTCTTTCCCGCTCCCGGGGGGCCTACCAGAAGGATTCCCTTGGGAATCTTCCCTCCAATTTCGGTAAATTTGCCAGGATTTTTAAGGAATTCGATCACTTCAACCAATTCTTGTTTTGCTTCATCAACGCCGGCAACATCGCCAAAAGTCACATTCAGCTCGTTTTCCACATATATCTTCGCTTTGTTCTTGCCCAGGGTCATGAAACCCGCCTGTTGGGAGCCCATCCGCTTCATGAGAAAATACCAGACGCCGACAAAGAGCAATAAGGGAAAGACCCACGAAAAGAGATCGCGGAGGAATGTCGATTCGATTTCTCCCTTGTAGACCACCTTGTACTGATCCAGTAAGTTGGACAGGTCCGGGTCAACCCGGATGGTCTTGAAGGCTTTTGATTCGTTGGGGGCGCCGTCCACCTTCATCTTTCCCTGGATCTGATTGGCCGTAACGGCCACTTCCGAGATCTTGCCCGCTTTGAGAAGGCCCAGAAACTGGCTGTAGGGAATGACTTGAGCAGCGAACATGGAGGAGATATAGCTCTGAATGATTAATACCACCCATATTCCCAACAGGACATACCAGATGGAAAATTTATGATGCTTTTCCATAATATCCCTCTTCAACAGGCCTTACTTTGTAATGGCATCTTTGGTCTTGTCAGCGCCTTTCTGAATCGCCTTGCCGGCGCCCTCGACATCTTTTCCCATTCCCTTAAAGGTGTTGCACCCTGATACCATCAGGGTAAAACACAGGACGGCAATGATATACAGATATTTCCATGCCTTCATCGTGTCATTATCTCCTTATCCAGCGTCACGTCTTTGTTCTTTTACCCTTAAATAATAAACAAATTGATCATTTCGGTGCAGTATAAAGATGAACCCCATTTTTTACCACTAATTTTTTATTCATGTCTTCCCCATTCCTTGACGAAGGGCCTTTTAGATGTTAATATATCCGTCAAGGCATGTCGCATCATGAAAGAATGGGCAGATGTGAGAAAGTGATGAGAACGGGTATCTCCAGGAGCAGGCTTATACCTTTTTTATTTTTTCTTCCTTTCTTGCTTCTGACGGCATGCGCCTCCCGCTACTTCAGCCCCCTTCCCCTTCCCGGAGAACCCCTCAGGATAAAAGATCCGGGAGGCCTCCCCTATCGTGAGATCTGGCAGGGCTTTGTCTTTAACGGTGAAAAGGTGGGCTTCGTCCACATGAAGATAGACCCCCTTGCAGGAAAGGGGCTTTTCAAGATTCGCTCGGAAGCCCATATGCGGCTCCGCTTTCTCGGAATGGATAAAAAAATTACCATGAAAAGCGAGGATGTGACAAATCCCGATCTCACCCTCGTGTCGTTCCACTATGAACAGACGATGGATGAAAAGACCCTGATCCTGGATGGCAACGTCATCGACGGGAAGCTGACGGTGGTTCAGCGGACGGGCGCCGACGTGAAAACCACGGGGACAACACTGACATCGCCGTTATATCCCGCCTCCGTGATCAACCTCTATCCCGTTCTTCAGGGGATGAAGGTGGGCGCCGGTTACCGATACCAGGTCTACGATTGTCAGACCCAGTCCATCGTTGACGTATCCCAGAGGGTGATCGCCTTTGA
>JAPLJW010000255.1 GCA_026388365.1 Deltaproteobacteria bacterium
ACCTGGAAAGCCGGAATTTCATCGTCCCGGGGATCATCGCGATCATCATCATGATCGTCGGGGCGATGCTGACCCCGCTCGTCATCGCCCGGGAGTACGAAAACGGCACGATGGAGACGATCCGGTCGCTCCCCATCCGGGCCGGGGAATTACTCGTGGGCAAGGCGATCCCTTATTTCCTGATCGCCCTGATCGACGTCCTGGTTTCCGTCCTGATGGGACAGATTCTCTTCGGCGTCGTGATGAAGGCGGGCTTCTGGCTGATGATCCTCGCCTCCTCGCTCTACATCCTGGTTGCGCTGACGCTCGGCCTCCTCATCTCGTCGGCCACGAAGTCCCAGATGGCGGCAAACCAGATGGCCGTCCTGATCACCTACCTCCCGTCGCTCTTGCTGTCGAACTTCGTCTTTCCGATCATCAACATGCCAAAGGCCCTCCAGATCATCACCTATGCGGTCCCGGCGACCTACTACATCGACATCCTGGCCGGCATCTACCTGAGAGACCTCGGATTCTCACATCTCTGGCCCGACCTGCTGATCCTGACGGGGATGTTTGCAGTCCTCACGGCACTGAACGTCATCATCCTGAAACGGGAGGGGCTATGAGCTGGCTCAGAATCCGGGAAATGGTCCGCAAGGAATTCATCCAGCTCTTTCGCGACCCGAAGAACCGCGTCGTCCTGGTGATGGCGCCGCTCATCCAGCTTCTGGTCTTCGGCTACGTCGTCAACTACGATATAAAAGACATCCGCGTCGCGCTGATCGACCAGGCCCAGACCCGGGAAAGCCGGCTTCTCACCGACGCCTTCACCGCGGGCGGGATCTTCCGGATCACCCACCGGCCGGCCGATTCCCGCGGAATGGAGGAGCTGTTCCTTGCCGGGAAAGCCGACCTCGGAATCAAAATTCCTCCCGATCTCAGCAGCCGGATTCGCCGGGGAGAGACGGCCGCCGTCCAGATCCTCGCCGACGGCAGCATGAGCAACATGGCCTCCGTCCGGATCTCCTACGCCGTGATGGTCATCGACCGGCTGAACCGGCAGCTCCTCCGCGAACTTCATGGCCGCGATCTCCAATACGGGAGGATCGACGCCCGGATCCGGACCTGGTACAACCCGAACCTGGACAGCCAGCACTTCTTCGTACCGGGGATCGTCGCCTTCGTCATCATGCTGATCTCGCTGCTGCTGACCTCGATTGCAATCATCAAGGAGCGGGAGAACGGGACGATGGAGCAGCTCATCGTGACGCCGCTGAAACCCATCGAGTTCATCATCGGCAAGACCATCCCCTATACGGTCATCTCGATCGGCCAGATGGCCTTCGTCATGGTGTTCGCCGTGTTCTGGTTCGAGGTCCCGCTGGCGGGGAGCGTCCTCGCCCTCTTTCTTGCAACCTGCCTTTTTCTGCTGAGCACCCTCGGCACCGGGCTCTTCATCTCGACGGTATCGAAAACGCAGCAGCAGGCGATGATGACCACCTTCTTCTTTATCCTCCCGTTCTTCATGCTCTCCGGCTTCGTCTTCCCCATCGCGAATATGCCCGAGGTCGTTCAGGGGTTGACATACTTGAACCCTTTGCGCTATTTTCTCATCATCATCCGCGGAATTTTTCTCAAGGGGGTGGGGCTGCACGTCCTCTGGCCCCAGTACGCCGCGCTGACGGTCCTCGGCGTTCTGGTCTTCGCCGGGGCGGTCGGGCGTTTCCGGAAACGTCTGGATTAACATCATGTTGAAAAAGTCTCTTTTGAAGGCTGTTCAAAAGCTTGTCCCGTACTGGATACGGGATGCCCAGATGCAAGGCCCCCGCAATCCTGAGCCGCGAGGCGTACTTTGAGGTACGTTGAGCGGCGAAGGATAAGGGAAACGCCGCAGATGGGCATTTTTCAACAGCCGGTTAGGGAAGCGAAAATTATGCTGAACGTGGTAGAAAACGAACCGGCCATCCGCAGGCACCGGCGGCAGTTCATCCGCAGTTTGAAGCTTTTGACCGATGAAATGATCCCCGTCGAGCTGGGCCACCCGGGTGCGAGCATCCGGGCGAAGGTCGCCTGGTCGGAACGCCTCGGGATCTGGTTTTTCTCCCGAAAGATCGCGAGCCACCGCTACTGGCACGCCTTCGGCGTCGGCCGTCCCGAAAGCGGTTCCCACATCTCAATCACCTGCGAGATCAACTTTCCCCTCTGCGGCATCGACCGGCGGACCGGCGGCGCTTTCGCCGAGGACAGCGCCGGGCGGGTTTTCGTCGTTCACCGGGGGAAATTAGGCGGCGGGAGGAAGGGGGTCGGAAAAGGCCTCTTCGAAAACCGTTACCGGGGGGTCTGGGAGGTGATGAACGACGGCGGCGAGGAAACGTCCATCGCCATCATCGGGGTTCTGAACTCGCCGCGCTTCGCCCGGCAGATCGCCCAGTTCGTCCGGAAGATCGTCCTGATCAAGGAAACAGCAGCGGCCCGTTCCGCGCAAGCGGAATTTACCTTCGACGAACTCTCCGTGCGGGAGGACCTGATCGGCGACCTGTGCCCCGATCAAGAGCGGGAAACCGGCAGTGAATGCGACCGCGGCCTGATCGTCCGGGACCTCTCAGAGACGCTGAAAGGACATGGCCTCCGAACGGGGAATGATGGCTGCCGGGACCTGCTGGTCGTCAACCGGGAGAGGCGCATCCGGGCGGTCTTTCAGGTCCGGACGGAGATGTCGCCGGCCGGTATCCACGCGGGGGCGACGCAGCTCCTGCTGAACGGCCTGAGCCTGCCGGGGGACCCGCTGCTCCTCCTCGCCCTTCCCCACGCCCCGGAAGACGCCCTCCGGGAAAAGCTGGAGCGGTTGAACATCAATCTGCTGCTCTACACCTGGGAGGGAGACCGTGCGGTCTTCCCGGATCTCGCCGCCTACCTCCGCCGGATCGCATCCTGATTTTCAGCGGCGCCACCCTCGCCCCGCTATTGAACTTATTTCCGCATGGATTTCGTATACAGCTCGCGCGCCAGCGCCCTGATTCCTTCATTCGCTTTTTGTCCGCTGATGTTGGTTGCGATGACCATCGCAAAATCCTGTTTGGTGTCGAGCCAGATGTGGGCCAGGTTCATGCTGTTGGACCCGCCGTGATAGAGCAGGGGATAGGGCGCCCAATCCACGGGCAGCTCGCCCCACCCGAGGGCATATTTCCCGCCCGGCGGCGTGCCGGGTGTGGCATCCTTTTTTTCCGGCATCGAAACGACGGGCGTGTGGAGCTTGCGCATGGTCTCCGGTTTGACGAGGGCCGGCTTGTGCTTTCCTTCTCCGGCATTCCATCCTGCCCAGTGCGCAAAATCGAGGATGGACATGTGCGCAATCCCCGCAGGTCCATATATCGGCGGGACGTCGCCGTTCAGGCCTGAAAGAATTGCCTTTGCCTTTCCATCGACTATGATATGGCCGAGAGGCGCGTCGATCTTGCCGAGCGATGCCTGCGGGCCGAGACCGGCGGTCCGCAGTTTCAGGGGGATGAAGATCCGTTCCGTGATCAATTCGTCCCAGGTCTTCCCCCCGACGCGCTCGATGATGGCGCCCAGCGTGATATATCCCAGGTTTGAATAGGCGAATGTCGTGCCGGGATCGCGCTCCAGAGGGCGTTTGCTCCACTGCTGAACGAGCCAGTACCGCATTTCGTCAAGGTTTCCCTCCTTGGACATTGCTTCCATGCAAACCTTTAATAGTTCTTCGTTGTCGCCCGGAAGGCCGCTCACATGCGACAGCAATTGCTCCAGGGTGACGCGCCGCAGCACGGGGTCCATCTCACTCGCCAGTTCGGGGAAGACCTCGGCAACCGTCGTATCCCACCGAAGCTTTCCCTCTTCCACCATCATGCCCACCAGCAGGGCGGTCATCGCCTTCGTATCCGAGCCCAGATGGAACCGGTCATGGATCGTCACCGGAATCTTGCTGCCCGCCCTGCGGGTGCCGACCGCGCCGGCCGAAATAATTTTTCCGCCTTTGACGGCAGCCGCGGCGATGGCCGGCAGTTCGTACCGGGACAGATAAGGCGTGAGCATGGAATTGAGAGATGGCTGAGCCTGCGCGGTTCCGAAGGTGAAGCAAACGGTTGATGCAATCAATGACACCAGTAAAAATCGACGGATGCTGTTCATGAGATTGACCCTCCTATTGAAATATTTCTTAACCGTTCCTCGTGCGAAGAACGTCGAAAACTGATCAGTCAATGCGTGGCGTTGGAAATAAGATGCCTGAGGCGCCAGAAAACAAGGGCCAGCACGACATAAGCGATTGCCACGAACCATCCAAACTCTCCAAGCATCTGATCTCCAGCGGGTGTTTTGACCGTCAGAAGCGGATAGAACTGCTGGATGAAATAGTTCCAGAAACCGTGGAAGAGCACCGCGGGCCAGACACTGCCCAAGGCCAGGCGCAGCCATGCCAGAACCAGGCCCGCGCCCATAACCGAAGGAATGAAGACGGCGAAGGAGTACCCGAGGGAGCCTGCCCCGTGGTAATTGGCGAAGATGATCAGAGGGAAGTGCCAAACCGTCCATATGGCGCCGGATATCAGTGAAAGCCCGGTAAAACCCATGCAGCGCGAGAGTTCGGGAACGAGGAAGCCGCGCCAGCCGAGCTCTTCCCCAAACGCGGCAAAGCAGTTGAAAACGAGAGCAAAAAGAAAGGTCGGGATGAACGCCGGTGAAAAGACTCTGTCCAGCTTCGAGGCATCCAGGGGAGCGATGCCGGAGATCCAGGCCGAACCGAACATCACGAGACCCACAAGAACCGGGAGGAACATCCCCAAAAATAACCCATACGCCCGACCCAAGCAAAAACCGAAACCCTTCAGGTTCCGCTGGTACAAAAGTCGCGTGAGCACTGCTGCCACAGCAGGACACCACATGGCTGCGATCGTGTAGATCAATAACCGGTTAGCGTTTTCCGCGACCTGGGGCAGTCTCGCGATCAGACACCAGAATACGGACGAGAACAGGAAAGCAAACATGACGAAAGTCGTAATGGCCGATTTCGGGCTGTGTGCTTTCTCGGCGGTCCGGATGATTTCAGACATCGGGAGATCCATCGTGTTACTCCTTGTTTACGTCGGTCTTTGGGACTTGCAGCTTCAGTGCTTGGGTTTTATACTGCTTTTGGTACGACTCCAATTCCCGAAAAGCCACGATCTTTCGACCTCGGTATTGCTCATATTCGCGAATAAATTCCTGCGTATTATTGTATGGACCAGCCATATGTCCGGGGCGTTTCGAGTCCGCGAAAAAGTAAGTTTTGCCGTTGCGCCTGAAACTCACCAGCCAGTGCAGGCGCAGCATATTACCCTTGAGTTGTATTGGATCGAACTCGATCATCAGATACTGCGGATCGCTGTTCGGTGCTATTCGTCTGAGCGCCTCAACGCCAAAACGCGACAGATCGACGCAAACGCCGGTTTTGGTGTCGAAGAATTCGGAAGGGTTGTAAATCGAGATTCGCTCATGTTGTGCTTTTTGGGTCTCAGAAAGTCGCAGTGCTCGCGCCATATCATAGGAAAAATTGGCGGCGATCCACTCATTAACGTCCTCAGGGGATTTCCAGATTTGTAAGGCATGATCGTATGAGCCCGCAGCCTTGAACACCACGGTTGCATCACGTGGATATTCCGGCGCATCTGAGGAAGAGACTGCACCATGAAGAACATTGACATAGCCAGCCATAAAGAAGAATGCAAACCATACCAACACCTTGTGCATTCTATCCCTCCTCTTCGCCTTGGCAATGCTGCAGCCGCTTGATGGACCGGCGCAAAACGCCGGGACAAAAAGCGGAGGCAATCCGCAGCACCGATGGCTCGGCGCGAAGCGTCGCCATCACCACGATGACCCGCCCGGCACAACCAAGTTAACCGGTGCGCAGCTTTTTTGCACGTCCGGTCGGGTGCGTGGTCAGGCCGGTCGATTTCTGTGCAACAGCGATGAGGGATCTCAACGCCTCATTAACTGCGGCTTCTGTCGGAAACACCTTTGCCACATCGGGGTTGAGGAGTATGAGATTGGTTCCTTGTTGGTAAGACTCAAAATACTTACCGCGGATTCCCTGACCCAGATCTTCCCTCCTGTACTCCGGTCGGAGTTCATCGGATTGTTTAACCTTCTTCATAGATTTTCCTTTCGTTGCGGTCCATCAGACGTGCGCTTATGATCCTTGTTCGGCCTCCACGTTCCGTATGAGAAACAATGACGAATCGTTTTTGGAGTGACAAGCCGAAAGTGATTTGCCGGTTTTCGTTCGCAGAATGATCCGGATCTTCAAACGTAACAGATAGAGGATCTCCAAAGACCGTTGCCGCTTCCTGAAATGCGACATTGTGCTTTCGGATGTTTGCGGCAGCCTTTTTCGGGTCCCACTCAAGTTCCATGCACACCTTCCTTTGGGCCATTATACCAGAAATCGATTCGTTGTTCAGTCTTTCTTGTCTCGGCTCAACGGTGCCGCGGATCAGCGGCTGACGGATACGCAGGTTTGCTCAAGGGGACGGCTGCCTGCTGCAGCCGCTTGATGGACTGGCGCGAAGCACCAGGACAGAAGCGGATGGTAATCAGCAGCGCCGATGGCGGCGCGAAGCGTCTGGGCCATCGCCAAAGCCCTTGGTTCAACAAGCTTGCGAACCGTAACCAGTAGCCGATTGTTGGCCTATCCCAGCCGTTTCCTTGCAGGTCGCACCTCGTAAAGGGCGCGGTCTTCCTGGACAAGACTTGCAGGTTCGGCAGCGACTTTCTCGAAAATCAGTTTGGCCGTCGAGAAAAGGTCGTGAGTTTCCGCCTTGAGGTATCGCGCCGCCATCCGACAGTATTCGGGGTCGATGTCCATGCCGATGCTGTTGCGGCCCGTGCGCAACGCCGCTACCATCGTCGTGCCCGATCCGCAAAAGGGGTCAAACACGGTGTCGCCGGTGAATGAGAACATGCGCACCAGCCGGGTCGCCAGTTCAAGGGGAAAGGGGGCCGGGTGTTGTTTGGTGGATGCCCCGGTGATGTTCCAGATCTGTTGGAACCACCGGTCGAATTCGTCTTTGGCGATCCGGCTCTCGTCTCTCTGCGCGCTGGTCGGTTGCCGGTAGCCCCCCGGCTTCCTCTGCATCAGGATGAACTCCATGTCGTTCTTGATGATGGCGTTCGGCTCGTAGGGTTTCCCCAAAAACTTCGATCCGTTGGATACCTCGTAGGAAGCGTTGGCAATCTTGTGCCAGATGATCGGATTCAGGTTGTCGAAGCCGATCCGGCGGCAGATCACGCAAATGTCCGCATGAAGGGGAAAGACGAGGTGTCGTCCGAAAGCTCGCCTGGCAACGCAGACATCGCCCACAACGCAGACCAGCCGCCCGCCGGGGACCAGGATTCGGTGGACATGCCGCCAGACCTTCTCCAACTCGAACAGGAACGCCTCGTAGTCTTGAATGTGCCCGAGTTGGTCCGGGTTCTCGTTGTACCGTTTGAGATTCCAATAGGGCGGCGAAGTTACCACAAGATGGACCGACGCCTCCGGAAAGAAGGCAAGGTCGCGCGAGTCCCCGTTGATAAGCCGATGAGTCGTTGCTTCCATGTTTTCACACAAAGGCCGTCAAATGGCCGACAAGAATTTTGGCGAAGAGCTCAAGCGAGAGGTCGTCCGCCGGCGTCGAAAACAGCCCCCTGCTTCCGTCTCCGGCCGTCGAGGTAATGAAGGCTGATGCCGTGTAGTGACGCTCAAGGACAAGTTTCCGGCAGAAAAGTTCGTACCGGCGGTGATACGATGCACCGACAAACTCGGGGAAGACCTTGAAGTGTGGTTCCCGAACTTTCACCGGATTGTTGGATGCGTCGCAGTCCTCCAGCATAAAGAAGTAGCCGAGGAACGGTTGAGGACTTGCGAGATAGGCATGTTCCCGATACGCGGTCCAGAGATCGATTGCGCTTCCCATCGCCTCTTCGGTTCGATTGTTGAAGTTGTTGCCGAAGGACGGTCCAACCTGCGATTTCGCTTCAATGGCGAGAAGCGGCGCGTTATCGCGGACAACGAGCAGGTCCCATTCCTTGGTGGGGCGGAAGAACCCCGGAAGTTCAACGTCCTTGTTCCGGTAGACAAAAGCTGCCGGAATCCCGGTAGCAACGATGAGTTCCGTAAAAAGGTCGATGAACCCATCCATCTGTGCTCCGCCGGTCACGGCGCTACGCAGCCCCTGGTCGGCCTTTCCCGTTTGCTTCTGTTTGTTCCGTTGTGTCGCGCGCGTTTCCCAGTAACGGGCAACGGCCCGGCGAACAAGTGCAGGCAGGTCTTTCAATATGTCATCTTTTTTCATGGGCATTGTGTATCAGATTTCGGTTTATCTTTCAATTGGCCAACGGGGAGAATCAGCTGCACGAGGTCTTATTCGTGTCCGTTTGATGCCCTTAGGTACCATTCTCTTGTTCGTTTGAAACGTTGCGACCTTTGTCAAAGTACAGCCGTCTTCCGCCCGCTTTCGTTATCCATCCTATCTTTACCAGTTGATCGTATAATTTGCGCCATAATTCGAGCTCTAATTGTACCTCAATGTTAGAATGGCCTGGTACTATTAGCCCATCAGCACTTATTGGAAGAGGATACCTGCCAGCCCATTCTGTGAATGGTTTCAAGTTGGCCAATATTTTGATGTCATGATCCGAAAACTGTAAGGCGTCTGTGTTGATTCTGACAGCTAGGGCGTGCAAATCATGTGTGGCGAACTCCTTCCTCAATTTCCCCTGCTTGTTTAGGATCTGCTCGCCTTGCGCTACCAATATTCCTTTCAATAGAGATTCCATGGACATGCCAATTAGCATTCGGTAGACCTTGAACAAACCTATGGACGGCTCGTCATCTCGAACGGGCTTACTGACCCAGTTGATTCGATCGGCAGCAACTTTCAAGTCGAGGGCACTAAAGAGCCAAGTGCCAGGGCTGTCGACGGTGTAGTCAAATGAATCCTGCTTCAGGAGCGGATTATAGTTCCAGGAAGGCACGGAATCACTCATACAAGAGATCTCCTTTCGCCCAACACTGCTGCGGATCAGCGGCTGATATAAACGCGAGATTGCTCGTGGGACGGCTGCCCGCTGTAGCCGCTTGATAGACTCACGCGAAGCGCCCGGACAAAAGCGGATTGCAATCGGCAGCGCCAATGGCTCGGTGCGAAGCGTCCGAACAACGTATACGGAGAATTTCCGCTTCAAGCTTTCCGGATTGAGTGTAAATTTATAGGCCATTCATTAAAGCCAACGGCGCTAAAGATTAGCGGCTGACGTACACGCGAGCTTGATCGCGGGGTCAGTTACCTGAATAGCTTTCCATCGTTGATCGAGAAGCTTCGGCTTTGGTCGAGCCGTCGGAGCGGCGGGAGGGACACGGCTGGTCTTCCCGGACTGAGGAGTTGTCCGGTTTGTGGATTCTGTTTTGAGTGGCGCTCTCGATCCGGCCATCTCCGTTCCCCAAAATCCTGTAAAACGTGTGGGAAGGAATCTGCTAACTTTGTACAATTTTAAACGAATCAGCCGAAAAGCCGATTCACTGAACCATTTTACCCTCAAATTGTCAATGTTTTTAGAAACATGTTTTGCGAAATAAAGCTGCCGACCGAGAAGTTAATACACGGGCACCTCCCGGCCTTCTCCTGCAAGCCCTGCCGACCCGAAAATACGTCATGGTTGGCGGGTCGAGAGGCAAATCGTTGGAAAGGCAAACAATTGACACGCGAGAATCCTTGCCTTATGATTGCGCCGCTCAAAAGCAATGCCATGTCCGTCAAAACATTGCATTACAAAAAATGAAAGGAGGAGAGGCGGCTCGCCCGTGCGCAAAAAAGAAAACATGATCAAAAAGGCGGCGTGCGCCCGCCTCTGTCAGGATATGAAAATTATTTTCTATTTCCCCGCAAAAAATTCCGAACCATGGATCGACGCCATCGCCGCCGTCTTGCCCGATGCGGAAGTGTGGTTGTGGACGCCCGCCTGCGCCCGGCGCCAGGCCGACTATGCGATCGTCTGGACACCGCCCGCCGAACTGTTTACGACGCAACGAAATCTCAAAGCCGTCTTCACGATCGGCGCGGGCGTGGACCGCGTGCTGGCGCTGCCGAATCTGCCGGAGGGCGTACCGCTCATCCGGTTGAACGATGCAGGCATGGCCGTGCAGATGGCGGAATACGTTTGCCATGCGCTGATCCGCCATACCCGCGAGTTCGATGTTTACGCCGCGCAGGGAAAAGACCACCGATGGAAAATGCGCCGGCCGATCAACCGTGAAGAATTCCCCGTCGGCGTGATGGGTTTGGGTTCCATCGGCGCACACGTAGCCAAAGCCGTTGCCATATTCGGCTACCCGACTTTCGGCTGGTCACGCTCGCCAAAATCATTGCCCGGCGTCACCACGTTTTCCGGATGCGACCGGTTCGATGACTTCCTGCGCGCCGTGCGGGTGCTGGTTTGCATGCTGCCGCTCACACCGGAGACGGAGGGGATACTCAATGCGGCCACGCTTTCCAAACTGAAGCCGAACGGCTATCTCATCAACGTCGCGCGCGGCAGACATCTGGTGGAAGAGGACCTGATGGCGCTGCTCGCCGACGGCACACTGGCGGGGGCCGCGCTTGACGTGGTGCGCGAAGAACCGTTACCCGCCCATCACGCTTTCTGGGCGCATCCGAAAATCACCCTCACACCCCACATCGCGGCGGTTACCTTGCGGGAACAAAGCGTGGCGCAGATCGCGAACAAGATACAGGCGCTGGCGCGCGGCGAGGCCGTTGACGGCGTGGTGGACTTCAAGCGCGGTTATTAGAGGAATATAATGTAATGAAAAAGGCCTTGGAAGGAATCCGGGTGATCGACTTGAGCCACGTTCTGGCGGCGCCGACGGCGACGATGTTTCTGGCCGATCTGGGCGCCGAGGTGATCCATCTGGAACCCCCCCAAGGCGACGACGCGCGGGAATACGGCCCCTTCGCCGGAGAGCCCGGCAAGAACCGCAGCGGCTATTTCATCAGCCTGAACCGCAACAAAAAGAGCCTGGTCCTCAATCTGAAACTGGACAAGGGGAAGGAGATCCTCCGGGAACTGATCGGGGTCTCCGATGTGATCGTCGAGAATTTCCGCCCCTCGACGATGAAGAAGATGGGCTTCGGCTGGGAGGAGATCCAGCGGATGAATCCCCGGATCATCTACGCAGCCATCTCCGGTTTCGGCCATGACAGCCCCCCCGAATACGCCGGCCGCCCCTCCTACGACATGGTCGCCCAGGCCTACAGCGGCCTGATGAGCATCACCGGCCCGGCCGGCGGCCCCCCCTGCCGGGTGGGCTCCTCCGTCGGCGACATCATCGCCGGACAGCAGGCCGTGATCGGCATCATGGCCGCGCTGGCCCACCGGGAGAAGAGCGGCCGCGGGCAGTTCTACGACGGCTCGATGGTGGATGGCCTCTTCTCCGTCCTGGAGAGCGCGGTTGCCCGCTACACGATCACGGGCAAGATCCCGGGACCGCTCGGCGGGGCGCACCCCTCGATCACCCCTTTCGAGGCCTTCCGGACAAAGGATTCCTGGATCATCATGGCGGCGGGAAACAACCTTCTCTGGGCGAAACTCTGCCGCATCCTGGGCCGCGACGACCTGATCCATGATCCCCGTTTTGCGAACAACCGCCTCCGGACGGAGAACCAGCCGGAACTCTCTGCGATCCTGACCGAGGAACTCATCAAAAGGACGACGGCGGAATGGATCGGGATCTGTGAGAAGGCGGACATCCCCTATTCCCGGATCAACAACATCCAGGAGATCTGCGAGGATCCGGTCATCCGCCACCGGAACATGCTGGTCACGGTGGACCAGCCCGGCGTGGGACCGGTCCGGATCGCCGGCTCTCCCATCCGCCTGTCGGAAACCCCGGGCCGGGTGGAAAGTCCCGCCCCGCTCCTCGGCGAGCACTCCGAGGCGGTCCTGCGGGAGATTCTGGGCTATACCCCGGAACGGATCGATGTGCTGAAGGCCGAAGGCGTTATCAACGCAACCGTATAGTCCGCGACGGTCGACCCTGTTTTGGACCCCATTTTTTGCCGTTGTCACTTTTTTTATTGACAAATCCCTCCGGAAGGCTTATGGGACTTCCTCAGAAGGGTTCAGGAAATCATTATGAACACAAGAAACACGAATATCTTCATCATCGCCATCGAGGGCATAATTATCGGGCCTGCATACAGGGGCCTGAGCGGAGGATAGTGTTTCAATAACACAGAGTCAAAGCGACCAAATCCGTTATCAGGTTCGATCGATAACGGATTTTTTGTTTTGGAAAAGGAGAGGGTTATGAAATCACCGGATGTGATCATCTACGACACGACTATGAGGGACGGCGCGCAGGGGGAGCAGATCAACTTTTCCGCCGAGGAAAAGCTGCGGATCGCCCATCGCCTGGACGACATGGGATTCCACTACATCGAGGGGGGATGGCCCGGCTCCAATCCCAAGGACGTCCGCTTCTTCGAGATGGCGAAGGACCAGCCCCTCCGGCGCGCCCGCCTGACCGCCTTCGGGAGTACTCGGAAGCCGGGCATCCGGCCTGAGAACTGCCGGAACCTCCGAGCCCTGCTCAAGTCCGGGACGCCGGCCGTCGCCATCGTCGGAAAGAGCTGGAACCTCCACGTCACGGAGATCCTCGGGATCCCGCTTACGGAAAACCTGGAGATGATCCGTGATTCCATCGCATATCTTAAAAGGAAAGGGAAAGAGGTGATCTTCGATGCGGAGCACTTCTTCGACGGGTATCGTCACAACCCCGCCTACGCCCTTTCCACACTGAAGGCCGCCTTGGACGCCGGCGCGGACCGGATCGTCCTGTGCGACACGAACGGCGGCGCCATGCCCCATGACCTGACCGCGGCCGTCCGGAAGGCCGCCGCCATTGTCCCGATGGAACGGCTTGGAATCCATGCCCACAACGACTGCGGCCTCGCCGTGGCCAACACCATCGCAGCCGTCCAGGCGGGGGTGGTCATGGTCCAGGGGACGGTGAACGGCTACGGGGAGCGGTGCGGCAACGCCGACCTGACCTCCGTCATCGGAAACCTTCAGCTCAAGATGGGCCGAAAGTGCCTCCCGGAGGCGTCCCTGCGGCAGCTTACGAACCTCTCCTACTATGTGGGCGAGGTCGCCAACGTCCGCCCCCTGCCCTTCCGGCCCTACGTCGGGCGGAGCGCCTTCGCCCACAAGGGGGGCATTCACGTAAACGCCGTCGCCAAGAACCCCCAGGCCTACGAACACATCCGGCCGGAGCAGGTGGGCAACCACCAGCGGGTGCTGGTTTCCGAACTGGCCGGGAAGAGCAGCATTGCCTTCAAGGCGAAGGAACTCGGCATCGATCTCGGGGATCACGACGCCGTGAGCCGAAAGATCGTCCGGGAGATCAAGCGTCTGGAGAACCAGGGATTTCAGTTCGACGCAGCGGAAGGATCGCTGTCGCTCCTCATGAAGAAAATCACCGGCGCCTTCAAGGAGCCCTTCACGCTCCAGTGCTTCAGTG
>JAPLJW010000064.1 GCA_026388365.1 Deltaproteobacteria bacterium
ATTCCGCTATAACCCGTCAGAACGGCCAATTTGAAATCTTTCAGTTTTTCATGGAGTTCAGCAGCAACCTGCTCCTTCGTTCTCCGATCCAATATTTAAACCTCCTTTCCCATCTGATCCGTTCTCTCCGGCCTCCGGAAAAGAACTGGTTTGAAACGTCAGAGAACAGAGCAACATACAGGACGATTTCTCTGGCCTTAAAAGACCATTTATCCCAGTCTCGGCAGGCCGACCGATCGCGTTTAAACTTCCTGTACCTGCTGTCTCAGACCCGTTTTTCAAGAACCCCATGGCCCCGCAGAGCCATGGATTATATGTTCCGGACGGCGAGAGGATCCACCTTCGCCCCGGGACCCATGACGGTTGAAAGGGAAACACTCCGGATGTACAGTCCCTTGCTCGACGCGGGCTTGAGTTTTATGACCATCTCCAACAGGGCCAGAAAATTCTCCGTCAATTTTTCAGCACCGAAAGAGGCCTTGCCGATGGGACAATGGACAATACCCGCCTTCTCCACACGAAATTCGACCTTCCCGGCCTTCAGCTCCTGAACGGCCTTTCCCACATCAAACGTCACCGTCCCCACCTTCGGATTCGGCATGAGTCCGCGGGGACCTAAAATCTTCCCTAACTTGCCCACGCTTCCCATCATGTCCGGCGTGGCGACGACCCGGTCAAAGTCGATCCAGCCCCCCTTGATCTTTTCAACGATATCATCTGATCCCACCACATCGGCGCCGGCCTCCAAGGCCTCCCTTTCCTTTTCGCCTTTGGCAAAAACCAGCACCCGAACGGATTTTCCCAGCCCATGGGGTAGAACCACGGAACCCCGGACCATTTGGTCGGCATGCGCCGGATTCACCCCAAGCCGGATGGCGGTGTCGACCGTCTCATCGAATTTCGCCTTGGCCGCACCCACGACCAGCGAAACCGCCTCCTGGACTGAATAGCGCTTTCCCAACTCGATCCTCTGCCTCGCCTCAATGTACTTCTTGCCTCTTTTGGACATGATCAAACCTCAAATCGAAACCCCCCGCCGGAGACGGGGATTCTCTGAAACTTTTCCATTCATACGCCCGCCGGCACATCACCCGGTGTTCCGCCGGAAGCGACCCGGGTCATCAGCCCGCAATTTCAATCCCCATGGATCTTGCCGTTCCCGCAACAATTCGGATCGCGCCTTCAATATCCACGGCATTCAGATCATTGTACTTCAGCTCGGCAATTTCTTTGACCTGTTTGGCCGTCACCGCCCCAACCTTATCTCGCTTGGGATCACCCGAACCTTTGGCGATCTTTGCCGCCTGCTTCAGCAGCACAGACGCCGGCGGCGTCTTGGTCACGAAGGTAAAGGACCGGTCCGCGTAAACCGTGATGACGACCGGGATGACCATCCCCTCCTGGTTCTGCGTCATGGCGTTGTACGCCTTGCAGAATTCCATGATGTTGACGCCATGTTGACCGAGAGCCGGACCGATCGGCGGTGAAGGGGTTGCCTTGCCTGCCTTGATCTGAAGTTTTATATTCGCGATAACTTTCTTTGCCATTCTGATCACCTTTGTTTCAGTCTGAAGTTATATCGACCGCCGGGGCAAGGCAAGAACAGTTACAGGCGCCTTCCCCATTGGCTTTTTCGTGATTAAGTCTGCGCAACCTGAATGAAATCAAGCTCCACCGGCGTCGACCGCCCGAAAATGCTTACAATCACGCGCAGTTTCCCCTTTTCCGGTTTAACCTCATCGACGACCCCGTCAAAATTGGTAAAGGGGCCATCGATGATCCGCACATGGTCCCCCACATCAAATTCGAACTTCGGTTTGGGTTTGAGCGTCCCCTCATCGATTCTGGTCCTCAGGATTTCAACGTCCTTATCGGGAATCGGCGAAGGTTTATCCTTGCTGCCGATGAAGCCGGTCACCTTGGGCGTGTCCTTCACGACGTGCCAGGTATCATCGTTCATCTCCATCCGGACGAGGATGTAGCCGGGGAAAAACTTCCGCTTCGAGGTCTTTTTTTCGCCCGACACCAGTTCGACGATGTCCTCTTCTGGGATCAGGATATCCGAAAAAAAGGCCTGTTTTCCGGCTGTTTCGATCCTCTCCTGCAGAGAAAGTTTCACCCGGTTTTCGAAACCCGAATAGGTATGAACGACGTACCACCTAAAAGCCATAGTCTTAACCCAGCACCAACTTGATGATCTTGGTCAGCCCGAAATCGACGATGCCCAGAAAAACGGACACGATGATCACCACAATAATTACGATGGATGTGGAGGCAAGGGTCTGCTTCGGCGTCGGCCACGTGACTTTTTTCAGCTCAACCTTCGAGCCGGCCAGAAACTGCTTTATCTTCTCTGCGATAACCTTTATTCTTTCCATCCAGAAACCCCTGATTCCCCCGCTCCCAATACTGCGTAAAAAATGGCAGGCCAGGAGGGACTTGAACCCCCAGCATCCGGATTTGGAGTCCGGCGCTCTATCCATTAGAGCTACTGGCCTGTCCGGCCAATTAAAGCGGCGCCTTTTTCCCCTTATTTCGTTTCCCGGTGCAGTTTATGGGACCGGCAGAATTTGCAGTATTTTTTCATTTCCAGCCGATTCTGCATGGTCCTTTTGTTCTTGGTCGTCGTATAATTCCGCTGCTTGCAGTCCGTGCAGGCCAAGGTAATAATATTTCGCATGATATAACCACCTTACATCAATGGAGCCCACGACCAGGATCGAACTGGTGACCTCATCCTTACCAAGGATGTGCTCTACCGACTGAGCTACGTGGGCTGGTTCCCTCTTCGCAAGCGCCGCTTCCCCCCGCCGCCGATCAGAATCCACGGAAGAATCGGTCACACACCCCGGGGGGCACATAGCCCCGTTCCAAACAAAATGGAGCGGGAAACGGGATTCGAACCCGCGACCCTCAGCTTGGAAGGCTGACGCTCTAGCCACTGAGCTACTCCCGCTTATCACCGCCCATCCCCACCGGCACCTCCAGATGGGAAATTTCCGCTATAAAAAACTGGTGGAGGGGGGAGGGTTCGAACCTCCGTAGGCTTCGCCGGCAGATTTACAGTCTGCTCCCTTTGACCGCTCGGGAACCCCTCCATGACGATCCCTGTGACAAATGTTGGAGCTGGCGATGGGACTTGAACCCGCAACCTGCTGATTACAAATCAGCTGCTCTACCGATTGAGCTACGCCAGCGATCCTAACGGCTCAATATAGAAAACAATTTCCGCTCGAACCGCATGAATGCCGTTCGGGCGGAACAATCTCGTCCTTCGTAAAACAAGAGACATTAATTTTTATGCCATAGTTTGTCAAGATTTTTTTTATTTTTTTGCATCGGTGTGCCGTAACACTCTCGGACTTCTTCCCCAAAAACAGCGGCGGAAAAGATGAAACCCTCGGCTCATTCTCCTGCGGTCACGAGGCGGAAGTCCTGCTCTACAGGAGGTTTCCGTCAGAAAGACCAACTGGTCCCGGCGTTGTTCCCCCGCTGTGCGCCGCGGTAGAAATCCCGTGCGATAGCCGCGCCCGCCGGACGGACCTGAACGTCCCTGTCCCATCGTACCACCAATGCAGGCTATTTCAGACGCCAGACCGCCCCTTCCGGGGTATCTGAAATCTCGACGCCCATCCCCGCAAG
>JAPLJW010000068.1 GCA_026388365.1 Deltaproteobacteria bacterium
CACCGTGCGGAGGAGATCGCCGCCGTCGCCGCACATTACCGGAAGCGGAAGAAGGAACTCAACGTCATGGATTTTGACGATCTCCTTTTCCTCTGGCGGGAGCTTCTGCTGCGCTTCGACGATGTCCGCGACTTTTATGCCGGGCGTTTCCTCCACGTCCTCGTCGACGAGTATCAGGATACGAACCGCCTTCAGGCGGAGATCATGGATCTCGTCGCCTCCCGCCACCGGAATCTGATGGTCGCCGGCGACGATTCCCAGAGCATCTACTCCTTCCGGGGCGCGAATTACGAAAACATCATGCGTTTTCCCGACCGTTATCCGGAATGCCGGATCTTCAAATTAGAGACGAACTACCGGAGTACGCCGGAGATCCTCCACCTGGCGAACCTGAGCATCACGAACAACGAACGCCAGTTTCAGAAGACCCTGCGGGCGGTGAGGGAGGGGGGAATACGCCCAGTCCTGGTCCCGGCCCGCAATGTGCTCCAGCAGGCCGATTTCGTCGCCCAGCGAATACTGGAACTCAACCGGAGCGGCATCCCCCTCGGGGAGATCGCCGTCCTCTACCGGGCGCACTACCATTCGATGGAGGTCCAGATGGAGTTGACCCGCCGCGGGATTCCCTTCGAGATCCGCTCCGGGATCCGTTTCTTTGAACAGGCGCACATCAAGGATGTGACGGCCTACCTCCGGATCCTCGTCAACCCACGGGACGAACTCGCCTGGAAACGGGTCCTCAGCCTCTACGAAAAAATCGGCCGGGTGACGGCGGACAAGGTCTGGAGGTTCGTCTCCCGCCTTTCCGACCCCCATGCGGCGGTCTTGACGGAGGATTTCAAAGGGTGCGCACCCCGATCGGCGACGCCGGGACTTAGCCGCTTTCAGGAGACTTTCCGCGCCCTTCATGGCTGCAACAGCGGCAACCCTTCCACTCTGATCGAAACAATCCTTAAAAGCGGTTACAGCGACCTGCTTCGGGAAAGGCACACCGACGCGGCGTCCCGAGAGGATGATCTGATTCAGTTTGCAAATTTTTCTTCCCGTTTTACCTCGCTCGATGATTTCTTGAGCGAACTTGCGCTGCTGACCGGCGTAAACGAAGAGAGCCCCGTGGAGGAGATCCAGGGAGACCGCGTCGTCCTCTCTTCCATTCACCAGGCGAAGGGGCTGGAATGGAAAACAGTCATCATGGTCTGGTGCAGCGAGGGGATGATGCCGCTCGCCCGAGCCCTGAAGGAGCCGGGCGGGGAAGAGGAGGAACGGCGGCTATTTTATGTCGCAACGACCCGCGCGAAGGATGAACTCTACCTGTGCTATCCGCTGACCGATTATGCGCGGGGGATGGGAAATCTGCCCGTCAGTCCATCCCGTTTCATCATGGAGCTTTCCTCGTATTCTGCGAAGGCGAAGGACCGTCCGTATGATCAATGGCAGATCGATGAATATTAACGGCTCCAAAAAATGGCCGGATGCTGCGTTGTGCTTCATCCCTCGTCACTGCGGCATGTTCCGGGGCACGTTCCGATCCCTGTGGGTCTGGGGACAACTTGCGGCAAGGTCTCCCTTCTTTACGTCACGATCTTCAGCGAAAGTTCCATGAGCTGCTCCACGCTGACCCGTGAAGGCGCGTCCGTCAGCAGACAGGAGGCTTTCTGCGTCTTGGGGAAGGCGATCACGTCCCGGATCGACTCCGCCCCCGTCATCAGCATGATCATCCGGTCGAGGCCGAAGGCGATCCCGCCGTGAGGCGGCGTCCCGTATTCCAATGCGTCAAGGAGGAAGCCGAACTTGCTTCGGGCCTCTTCTTCGCTGAGGCCCAGCGCCTTGAAAATCAGCGCCTGCACTTCTTTCCGGTGGATCCGGATGCTGCCTCCCCCGATCTCGGAGCCGTTCAGGACCAGGTCATAGGCCCGGGCATGGACCTTGCCGGGATCCGTCTCGATGAGCGGGACCTCTTCCAGAACCGGCGAGGTAAAGGGATGATGCGTCGAAACGAACCGTTTTTCCGTCTCGCTGTAGTCGAACAGCGGAAATTCCGTCACCCAGGTGAAGGCGAGGGCCCTGGGGTCGATCAGGCCCAGTTTCTTCGCCAGGTGGATCCGGAGGTTTCCCAGCGCGTCGCGGACGACATGGGGCGAATCGGCCACAAAGAGGATGACGGCCCCCTCGCGGGCATCCATTCTCTCATTGATTGCCGAAACTTCTGCCGGCGTAAGGAATTTGAAAATCGGTGAGGTCCAGCCGTCCGGATTGACCCTGGCCCAGGCAAGACCCTTTGCCCCGTATTGGGCGACGAAATCCTTCAGCTCGTCCAATTCCTTCCGGGATAGGCCCTTTCCGTCATCGACCTTGATCGCATGGATCACGCCGCCGCCGGACGCGATCTCGGAGAAGAGTTTGAATCCCGATCCCTTCAGGATGTCGGTCAGGTCGCGGAGTTCGAGGCTGAAACGGATATCGGGATTGTCTTTCCCGAATCGGCTGATCGCCTCCCGATAAGCGATCCGGGGGAAGGGGAGGGGGAGTTCCCGACCGAGGCAGGTCCGGAAGAGGTGGGCGATCATCCCCTCCATGATCCGGATCACATCCTCTTCGGTGACGAAGGACATCTCCACGTCGATCTGCGTGAATTCCGGCTGCCGGTCCGCCCGGAGGTCCTCGTCGCGGAAACATTTCACGATCTGAAAATAACGATCGAATCCGGAAACCATCAGCAATTGCTTGAAGATCTGCGGGGATTGCGGAAGGGCGTAGAACATCCCCTGACTTACCCGGCTGGGAACCAGGTAGTCCCGGGCCCCTTCGGGCGTGCTCTTCGTCAGGAAAGGGGTTTCAATCTCGATGAACCCCTCGCGTTGAAAATAGTCGCGGGTCGCCGCGGCGACACGACTCCGCAGGATCAGGTTATGCTGGATTTCGGGACGTCGAAGATCGAGGTAGCGGTACTTGAGGCGGACATTTTCGGAAATCTCCGCCGTACCGTCCAAAACAAATGGAGGAGTCTTCGCTTCGTTCATGATCTCCAGATCATCGGCCAGCACCTCAATCTCGCCGGTTTTGAGTTCGGAATTCTCCATCCCCTCCGGCCGACGGCGGACACGTCCGTGTATGGCGAGCACGAATTCGCTCCGGATCCGTCCGGCCTCGTTGTGACATACGGCGTTGACATCCGGGTTGAATACGACCTGAATGATTCCCTCCCGGTCGCGAAGGTCGATGAAAACGACGCCGCCGTGATCCCGCCACCGATGGGCCCAGCCCATCAGAACCACTTCCTCTCCGATATGAGACGCATTGACATCCCCGCAGTAATGGGTTCTTCTTCGTACTGTCAAAAAGTCTGACAAAATGGTTACCTCGCTAATTCTGTAATGGTTTCTTCCAGACTGTCCAGGCCGACCTCTGTCTGGGTGCTCGAAAACATGTTCCTGAGAAGGGCCTTGTTCTCGGCGATCTCCCGTTCGCCGAGAATCAGTGTATGGGTGCTTTTCAACTTGTCCGCCCGTTTCATCTGGCTCTTGAGGCTCCGGCCGGCATGGTCCATCTCCACACGGATGCCCTTCATCCGCAGACGGTTGCATAAAAGAAAGGCCTTTTCCAGGGCCGTCTCGCCGAGGGCGGCGATGAAAAGAACGGGGCCTGAAACAACCGCGTTCGCATCTCCTTCCGAAATCATGGCGGCCAGTCTCTCAAAACCAACAGCAAAGCCGATGCCGGAAATATCGGGTCCGCCAAGATCCCGGATGAGGTGGTCGTAACGTCCGCCGCCGACGACGGCATTCTGGGCGCCCAGAAACTGGGAAGTCACTTCGAAGGTGGTCCGGGTGTAGTAATCGAGCCCCCGGACCATTTTTGCATTCAGATGAAAAGGCTGATCGAAAAGGCGCAGACACGCCTGAACCTTCCCAAAATGTTCCCGGCATCCCGTGCAGAGAAAATCGGGCAGAAGCGGGGCCTGCGCAATGATCGTGGCGCAGGTTTCCATCTTGCAGTCGAAGATGCGGAGGGGGTTTGTGCCAAGCCTTCGCCGGCAGTCTCCGCAGAGCGCCTCTTCCCGGCCAAGGAGAAACGAAATAATCGCCTCGCGGAAGGCGGGTCGGCACTGGGCGCAGCCGAGGGAATTGATCTCCAGATTTAGATTCAGCAATCCAAGTTTGCCGAGAAAGTGGATCAGCATCAGCATCAGTTCCGCATCCGTGAGCGGGTCATCCGGACCGAGGATCTCGGTGTCGATCTGATGAAATTGACGGTAGCGTCCTTTTTGCGGCCGTTCCCGCCGAAACATGGGGCCGATCGTGTAAAGCTTCGTCACCTTTTCAGCGGCATGGAGGGAGTGTTCCAGGTAGGCGCGGATGATGGACGCCGTCGCCTCCGGCCGGAGCGTCAGCGATTCCTCGCCTCGGTCGAGGAAGGTGTACATCTCCTTTTCCACGATATCGGTGGATTCCCCGATCCCGCGGCAGAAGAGTTCCGTCTTCTCGATCATGGGGATGCGGATCTCCCGGAACCCGAAGGCGCGGAAGACCTCGTGGGCCGTCTCTTCAATATGCCGCCACTTGTCCGTCTCCGGAGGAAGGATATCCTTGAAACCCCTAACGGCGGTGATGATCTCCATCGTTTGAAAACCTCTCCCGATTTTTTGAATTAAAGGGCGATTCTGATAACATAACGATGCGATAAACGCAATAGAAATGATCATTCCAGAAATGATCATTCCGTGGAAGACATAAAGAAAGTGAGCGATCAGGGCTGTCCCGGTCCGAAAGCGGCGACGGTGAGTTTTTGCCCGTCCGTCATGATGGTGACGGCGCCGTTGCGATCCGTCCGATAGACCTGCGCCTGGATCATTTCGTACCGCCTGAGGACATCCGGATGGGGGAGACCGAAGACGTTTCCCGCTCCGCAACTGACCACGGCGATTTGCGGTTTTACCTTTTCAAGAAAGGGAAGACTACTGGCGCGGAAGCTCCCGTGATGCGGAATGAAGATCACATCGCTGTGCAGATTGATCCCGGCATGAATTAGACGATTCTCGACGCTCTCCGAGATATCCGCCGGCAGCAGAAAATGGAGCCCGCCGAAGGAGAGTTTAAGGGCGAGGGAACGGTCATTTGAGTCATCAAAGATGCGGGCAGCGGACTTTGCGGCAGACGGCGGACGGACAGGGGGGTTCTTCTTTGCCGTATCGTCGTCATTAGGCCGAATCGCAGGGGCATCCGGCATTTCCTTCCAGATGGAATTTCCCTCCGGATTCAGAAAATGGATTCCGACCCCGGAAACATCCATCGCCGGCGTCCTGTCCGACAGGGTCCGCAGAACAATCCCTTTTTCCCGGATGATCCGACGGAAGGAAAGGTAAAGCTCCGTATCCGACGTCTCGCCATTGGTCCACACCTCCCGGACATGAAAGTTCTCCAGGATGAAAACGAGCCCCTGCATGTGGTCCGGATGAGGATGGGTCAGGACCACAGTATCGATCCGGGTGATCCGTTCATGCCAGAGGTACGGAGCCAGGACGTATTTCCCGAGATCAAAGCTGTCGTCGAAGAAGCCGCCGCCATCGACGAGCATCTTTTTCCCACCGGGAAGCCGGATCAGGATGCTGTTCCCCTGACCGACATCCACGGCGGTCAGCGAAAGTCGTCCTTGTTGAATCCCCTTGATGTAGAGATGGACGCCATCGATGATGAAAAAAAGGATAAGGACCATCGGAATCACCTTCATCAGAAGGGGATTCTTTATGAAAACTTTGGATTCCGACGTCGACGTGAACCGTATTAGAAAGAACCCGCCCCAGATCAGCAGAAGATAAAAGGCCCCGATTTCCGGTAAGGTGGGCGTCGAAACATAAACGGAGGCCCAGGGCAGGGCCGCCAGACGGTCAATGAAGAATAAGGAGATTTGAACGAGGAGTTCGGAAACCTGGATAACCCACTCAGCGAGTGTAATCGAGACCGGTACGGCCAGGATGATGAGCATGCAGACCGGAATCGCCAGGACGCCGAGGATAGGAACGCAGATGAGATTTGCCAAAAGCGTGATGAGGGATAATCGGTTGAAATAGAGAAGAATCAGAGGAAGGCTGCCGAGCGTTGCACTGAGGGAAACAAGGAAAAAAATTGCGCTGCCCCGCAAGGCTTTCTGGATTTGGCGGAGAATCCATTCACGGGTCTGACCGGCGGTCTCTTTCGGCGGGGGTGCAGGTAAAAGGGCGAGCCACTTCGGCATGAAAAAGATAAGCGATGCCACCGCGACGAAGGAGAGCTGAAAGGAGATGTCGAAGAGCGAATAGGGGGTAGGGATCAGGATGAGAAAGGCGGCCAGGGCCAGAGCATTGTAAAGATCACCTTTCCTGTTGAGGATGATTGCACCCAGGAAGACCATCACCATAATGGAGGCCCGGACGACCGAGATGCCGGCGCCCGCGATAAAGGTGTAGAGGATAACGACGAGGATTGCAAAAAGCATCGAGATCCTGGCCATGTTCCATCTCAGGAGCAGATACTCCGCTTTCAGGCACAGGCGCGCCAGAAAGAGGGCAAAAACCGCAACCATGCCGATATTGAACCCGGAGATGGCGATAATGTGCGTGGTGCCCGTCCGATTGAACTTTTCCATGACCTCTCTCGGGATCTCCTTCTGATCGCCGAGGATCATCGCCTGAATGATCTTTCCCTCCGTTCCCGGCGCCTTTTCCAGAATGGTATTGCGGATCAGGTCGCGAAAATGCTCCAGCATCGTCCGGAGCGGATTTCCTCTCTCTCTGCGCAGAACGACAAAACCCGCGGCATCTTTCACGAACCCCCTCACCAGAATTCCCCGGAAACGGAGATAGGTTTCGTAATCGAATCCTCCGGGATTATGGAAATTCCGCGGGATCCTCAGCCTGGTATGGAAGCGGATGAAATCCCCGTAGTGGAAAGAATAGGGCTCGCGAATATTCAGGAGCACACGTCCCGAAACGGGAACATATTTACCGTCCCGGATGATCCGGGAGGCGGAGACGACCAGTTCCGTTTTCTCAGGTGATACTTGAGGGTTCTCGCAGATCACCCCTTCGACACTAACCATTTCACTTCTGATAAAGTTCAGAATATGATTTTCCCCGACATAAGGCTGACGGTACAGATTCATGTCGAGGATGCCGAGGAGAAAAATGGAAAGGAGAAGGAATGAATGGATCAGCGTATGTTTTTTGAATGTTAGAATCAGGAAAATCAGAATCAGGACAATGACCAGAGAGACCTGAACGGGTAGATCTGGAATCCGGTAAAGGCTTCCGAAGGAGATGCCCGCCATGAGTGCCGCCGCCAGAGGTAGAAACGGTCTGGTCATCGCTGAACCGCCTATACGTGAGATCAGGTTTCTTGAGAAGTTCGGAAAAGGAGGTGACGGAAGAGGAATTATCGGAATCATAGAAATAAACCGACTTTCTGTCAACAGAATATCCCTTGCCGAATATCCCCTGCGGATATGGAAACTCTATCCTTGAGGAGGAGTTACCGATAGGCGATGCCTGAGGCTGAAATGTAATGAATTGGATCGCCGCCCGTGAACGATGTAGACTTTTTCCCAGACTGAAAGTAGCCTGTCGGTGAGTTCTCTTTCCATATTTTATTCAAACGCAAACAGGTCGTGAGTCCATATGACCAAAAATAGGATGCTTTCTGAAAACACGACACCCCGTCTCCGCTGGCTGATGCTGTCGAGGGTCGCCATCGTTACCTTCCTTCTCGGGATCGCCACCTTCGTCGATGTCAAGGGGATGGAGACCATTTCGACGATATCGGCGTCCACACTTTTCAAGACGATTCTTCTGACGTATATCCTTTCCATTGTTTATCTTTTTCTGCTGAAGTATGTCCGAAATCTTTTATGGAACATCTATATCCAGAGTCTCTGTGACGTTATTCTGATCACGGGAATGGTGTATGCGACCGGCGGTATCCACAGTATCTATTCCGTTTTTTATCCCCTGGTCATCATCTATTCCGTCCTCTTTCTGGGAAGGCGGGGCGGTCTCGTCATCGCATCTGCAGCCGGTATTTTTTACGGACTTTTCGTCGACCTGGAATTCTATGGGGTGATCTATCCCGTCTTTTCGACCCCCGTCCAGGATTACTTCCCGAACGCCGCATATGTTTTCATGAGGATCATAATCCACATCCTCTCATTTTATTTCATCGCCTTCCTTACGAGTTTCGTCGTCGAACAGGAGAAAAAGACGCGGACCCTCCTCGCGGAGAAACAGAACGCCTTCGCTCAACTCGATCTGCTGCACCGGAGCATCATCGAATCGGTGGATACGGGCATCCTGACCGTTAACCTGGGTGGACAGATCAAATCCTTCAACCGGGCCGCCGCCGAGATCACCGGCTTTTTGTTTCGAGAAGTCGAAAACCGGATCATCTCTGACGTTTTTCCGAATTTTCCACCCCTGCCGAAAGAGAAAAACCCCGACGGGTACCGACAGACAGCGAGAATCCGATTTGAAACAACGTTTAATTCCGGTGACGGGCGAAGCCTGAGCCTCGGCGGCTCCCTGTCGCCCCTCCGCGATCCCCGGGGCTTAACAATCGGAAACATCATCGTTTTCCAGGACCTGACGGAAATCAACGAAATGAGGGAATCTCTGGAAAAGAGCCGGAGGCTTGCCTTTATCGGCGAGATGGCCGCCGGCCTTGCGCATGAAATCCGAAACCCACTCGCCTCCATGAGCGGTTCGATTCAGATGCTGAGTCAGGATCTTTCCCATAGCGAAACCCATCGGAAACTGATGCAGATCATCCTCCGGGGAAAGGATCAGTTGGAGAGTTTTCTGAAGGATTTTCTCCTGATGGCAAGACCGGCCCCGGGGGTTCGGGAAGAGATCGATCTCAGGGATATGATCATGGATATCCTCGATTCTCTTCACTTTGTTCCGGACTGGCATGAACCCGTCCAGATTGACCTCCACCTGAAGGATGATCCGTTATCCATTCACGCCAACCGAACGGAGAGCAGACAGGTTCTCTGGAATGTGATTCTAAACGCCATACAGGCCATGCCGGATGGGGGTGCGTTGACGGTTGAAGCGCATGGCCGCCGCAATGATGAAAGAGACGGTGTGGAAATCCGAATTCACGACACGGGCTGTGGTATTAAAAAAAATCGGCTTCAAAAGATTTTTGAACCTTTCTATACGACGCGTGATACGGGAACGGGGCTGGGGCTGGCGGTAGTCAGCCGGATTCTGGAAGAATACAATGGGAAAATCGATATTCAAAGTGAAGAGGGGAAGGGAACGGCCTGCACGATATGGCTTCCCTGCCGGATTTTCCCTGCTGACGGGAACCGGATCATTTCGTAGTAGAGGTGGAGAAGAACAATGGCCAAGATCCTTGTAGTGGACGATGATCAGGGGATGCGGGAATTTCTGGAGATCATGCTGACCCGTGAGGGATACCTTGTCAGCACCGCCGGCGATGCGGGAAAGGCCCTCGGACGATGTCGGAAGGAAAAATTCGATCTGATCATCACGGACCTCAAGATGCCAAAGATGGATGGGATCGGCTTTCTCAAGGAGGTCAAGGAACTTGCTCCGG
>JAPLJW010000290.1 GCA_026388365.1 Deltaproteobacteria bacterium
AAGGGGCCGACGGCTGCAGAGACATTTCCGCAGTTGGATTTCCAGTCGATCATCGGTTCGACCATGCTGACCTGGCCGAATAAATAGTCCACGTCACAGTCCGGACGGGTGGAGGGCCCGATGACCGCCGCCTTGCTCGTGAGCAGTTCCGCACCGCCCAAGCCGTCAATCTCCCTCGGGTCGGGGGCGCCGAAAAGGCGCATGATCACCTTGTCCCTCAGGGTCTTGTCCTGCGGCAGATCGTTGCGATGAAAAAAAATGCCCTTGCTTGTTCCGCCACGCATGATCGTGCAGCGAATGAGTTCCTGGTTTTCCATACGAGATTCCTCCTGATCGTAAATTGACATTCGTTGTCGGCTGGTACGGGAAACAGGGCACCTCGTTCGGTTCGCGGAGGCGCCCATACTCTAACAATTATATATCCTGCAGGGGAGGATCCTTTCCGAACGGTTGAGACAGTACCGATGAAAATTAATTTGTCAAGAATAATTTTTTGTCCTTGAATAAACGATCCCTTACGATAATAGCATAATAATCTTGAGTATTTCGAGGTGAAACGGTCAAGCGATGTCTGCAGGCAAAACCTTGAAGGGGAAGAGGTCGCTCAGAAAAAGCCGGGAGGCTCGGACGAAAACCGGGAAAATGTAGGAAAAGGGAGATCATCCGCATCGGCGAGGAGGGGGTGCCTGGATCTGACGGATGATCCCCCTGTTGTTGTTATGGTTTACGGGTTATTAAAACCCCGGACCGCCCAAGCATCCCGCACAGCCCGGCGCCCCGGGACCGAGCCCGTGCATGGGACCGCGCCGGTGTCCCAAACTGCGACCCTGAATAAAGGATCCGATCTTCTCTTTCTGTTCAGGCGTGAGAACCTTCGCAGCCTCCAAACGGAAGGCCGTCATCTTGTCCTGCATCTGATCCCGGAGAGACCGCATCTCCTTCTGGGCCGCCGTGATCTTTGCCTCATCCGGATTCGGTTCCAGCCAGAGTTTCCGGATCTCATCCCGCTTGGTGAACGTCTGTTCCTGAAGGGGTTTCATCTCTTTCCACTGGGCATCCCGGATCTCTTTGATCTTCGCCGTCTGCTCCGCCGTCAGGTTCAACCCGGCCGACCCCTGAAAATCACCCCGTGCGCACGGACCATAACCCGGACCCCGCCCACAGCCGAAGGCGAAGGCCGAGGTTGCAACCGCTGCCGTAAAGATGACAACCATGACTGCCAATGTTACTTTCTTCATTTTTATTCTCCCTTAATTACTTTTTTATTTTCGATCCATTTCCCGGCGAAACCCGATTGAGGTTCGCGGACTCCGTTTTGCCTCTCTTCAGAGCAACAGCCATGCCAAAATGCATGCAAAATGCTAACGTATTGGGATCGTTAATTTATATTGTTTTTCTGCCGAACAGTGCCCTTGACTTCCCCGGCCTGTCATAGAAAAATGATGGATCATAAATATCCACTTGTGGTATCCAGTTGCCTAACAAGTATCCAGCTTATTTGAAAGGAACCGCATGAACGGCAAGCGATACGGAAAAAAACGCTTTTGGGCGGTGATCCCGCCTTGGCTGATCATCGGAGCGGTCGTGATTCTCGTCCCGGTCTTCATCTTCATGACCATCGAGAACATCAACCGGCAGAAGGAACAGACCACGCGCCTTCTCGCGGAGAAGGGGGCGGCTCTGATCCGTTCCTTTGAGGCGGGCGCCCGGACGGGAGTTGGGCTGCAATGGGGCGGCTTCCAGTTCCAGAAGCTCCTCATGGAGACGGCCGAGCAGCCGGACATCGACTACCTGATCGTAACCGACACCCGGGGAACGATCCTGGCCGACAGCGATCCTCTGCGGATCGGCGCGATCTATGGCCAGGACCTCGACCTGTCGAAAATTGCCGGTTCCGAAACCATTGCGTGGCGTCAGACCCCGAACAGCGAGGGGGCGGACACCTTCGAGGTCTATCGCCGGTTTGCACCGACGAGAGATCCCCTCCCGGGGTTTCCAGACCCGCGCCTGATGGGTCCGCCGGCGGGAGCGGCATCAGCTCTTCCCGGCCTGGTCATCTTCGTCGGCCTGGACATGGGACCGATCGTTGCGGCGCATGAGGAGGACAAACGCCATACGATCTGGATGGCCCTCCTCTTTCTGCTCATCGGCTGCGCGGGGATCATCTCGCTTCTCCTCGCCCAGGGATACCAAGCGGCGCGGAGTTCCCTCTCCCGGATCAAGGCCTTTTCCGACAGCCTCGTCGAGAATATGCCGATCGGCCTCGTTGCGACCGACGCCGGGGGACGCTTAAGCGCCTTCAACCGGACGGCGGAGGCGATCCTCGGACGCGCCGCCGGGGAGACCCTCGGGAAGCCGGCGGAGGAGATCCTTCCGGGAAGTTGCCGGGAGCTTTTCCGGACGCTCGCCGCGGAGCGGCGGCTCATCGAGCGGGAAATCGATTGCGACGCAGCGGAGGGCCGGACGATCCCGCTCGAGGTGATCGCAACGACGCTCCGCGAAGAGGACGGCGCCTTTCTCGGCCACGTCATCCTCTTCCGGGACATGACGGAGATCCGCCGCCTCGAAGAGGAGGTCACCCGGAGCCGGCGACTCGCCTCCCTGGGGGGCCTCGCCGCCGGCGTCGCCCATGAGATCCGGAATCCGCTCAGTTCGATCAAGGGATTCGCCACCTGGTTCCGGGAGCGCTACCGGGGCAATCCCGAAGACCGGGAGAAGGCGGAGGTGATGATCCGCGAGGTGGACCGGCTGAACCGCGTCATCACGCAACTCCTCGAATTCGCGCGACCGCTGACGATGAACCGCGTCCCGACCCCCCTCCCGGCGGTGATCCGTCACGCCCTGAAAATGGTCGAAGGCGAGGCCCGCAAGCAGGGGGTCGCCCTTGAAACGAACCTCTCTGCGGAGATCGGGGAGAACCCCATCCCCCTCGACGCCGACCGGATGACGCAGGTTTTCCTGAACCTCTACCTGAACGCCATCGCGGCCATGGAGGCGGGGGGCGTCCTCCGCGTCTCCCTCAACCGGCGGGACGAACGGACCGTCCGAATCACGGTCGCCGATACCGGCATCGGCATCCCCAAAGAGGACCTCCCGCGGGTTTTCGACCCCTATTTCACGACCCGATCATCGGGAACGGGACTCGGGCTCGCGATTGTTCATAAGATCGTCGAGGCCCACGGAGGCGAGGTCCGTCTGGAGAGCGAACCCGGAAAAGGCACGACGGCGACCCTTCTCCTTCCTGAAAAAACGGAAGTCGAAAGGATGATCCATTCATGAAGACAATAAATTCGATTCTCGTGGCGGATGACGATCTCTCCCACCGGACGATGCTCCGGACGCTCCTATCGGGCTGGGGGTATGCGATCACGGAGGCGGACGACGGCGGGGGCGCCGTCGCGGCGGCGCAGAGCCGGCCCTTCGACCTGATCCTGATGGACATCCGGATGATCAAGGTGTCCGGCCTCACGGCGCTGACCGAAATCAAGGCCTTCAACCCGGCGATCCCCGTGGTCATCATGACGGCCTACGCATCCGTGGAGACGGCCGTGGAGGCGCTCAAGAAGGGGGCCTACGATTACCTGACGAAGCCGCTTGATTTCGACGAGCTTCGCCTCACCCTGGAGCGGGCAATGGAGCACAGCCGGCTCAAGGAGGAGAACCGCCTCCTGAAGGAGAGCCTGGGCGACCGCTTCGACCGGCGGAACCTGATCGGGCGCTCCGCCGCCATGACCCGGCTCCTGGACACCGCGTCCCAGGTCGCCCCCTCGGAAGCAACGGTCCTTATCACCGGAGAATCAGGGACGGGCAAGGAGATGATCGCGGGGCTCATCCACTTCAACAGCCTGCGGAAGGAGCGGCCGTTCATCAAGTTCAACTGCGCGGCGATCGCCGAGACCCTGTTGGAATCCGAGCTTTTTGGACATGAGAAGGGGGCGTTCACCGGGGCCGACCGGCGCCGGGAAGGGAAGTTCCGCCAGGCCGACGGGGGGAGTCTGTTTCTCGACGAGGTGAGCGAGATGTCCCTCGGGATGCAGGTGAAACTGCTCCGCGTCCTCCAGGAGCGGGAGATCACCCGCGTCGGCGGCGAGGAGGTGATCAAGACCGATGTCCGCCTCATCGCCGCGACGAACCGGGACCTCCTGAAGGAGATCACGGCCGGGCGCTTCCGCGAGGACCTCTTCTACCGGCTGAATGTCGTCACGCTCCGCGTCCCGCCGCTCCGGGAGAGGATTGAGGACATTCCGCTTCTGTCCCAGGATTTCCTCGCCCGCTTCGCCGAAAAGAACCATAAGACCATCCGGGGATTCACGCCGCAGGCGATGGATCGGCTTCTCCGCCACCCCTGGCCCGGAAACGTCCGGGAGCTGATGAACGCGGTGGAGCGGGGGGTCGTCCTCTCCCGGGGGGAGTACCTCGACGAGGCGGAGCTGGCCCTCCTCCCGCCGGAACCGGCGGCCGCCGCAGCGTCGTCCGTTTTTTCGAATCCCGCCGGAACGGCCGGGACGACGGCTTCCGGAGGGGATGCGTTGGCCTCCGCCTTCGCCCCGCCGCCTCTCGGACCCCAGGAAAAGGCCGACTCCCCGCGGGGCGCGGACGAGGCCGCAATGGCGCCTCCGCAAACCGCCGCTCCCGGCAACGGATTCCCGGAAGGGGGGATAGCAGCGGGAAAAGCCGCCGACGGCGGGGCCGTCACCGGAACCGCCTCCCTCGAGGCGGTGGAGAGAGAGACGATCCTCCAGACGCTCGCCGCCGCCGGCGGCAACAAGAGCGAGGCCGCCCGCCGCCTCGGCATCACCCGCCGAACCCTCCATCAAAAGCTCCGAAAATACGGGATGATGTAATGGGCTGCCTTGACAAAATAATTGCGTTTACAAAAGCTTGAAAGCGGATTATAAATTTCAAATACGAATGTAAAGCTTTTTTGCATGCCTTATGAAGCAAGTCGTAAGAAGGGTTGCAGAAACAAGAAAGGCTTGTGAGCAAACATGCGGGCACAGAGCGAATATGAAGGCAAAGACGCCGTTACCGTCGTCATTCCGGCGCTGAACGAGGCCCGGACGATCCCTGAAATCATCGAAAAAGCAAAGCCCTACACGACGGACATTCTGGTGGTGGACGGCCATTCCCCGGACGGCACGGCCGAAATCGCCCGCGCCCTGGGCGCCCGCGTCGTCTTCGACCACGGAAAGGGCAAGGGAGAAGCGATCCGCTCGGTCATCCCCCACCTCGACCGGGAGATCGCGGTCTTTATCGACGCCGACGGCTCCCACGACCCCGACGACATCCCCGCGCTCGTGCGGCCCATCCTTGAAGGCAGGGCCGACCACGTTTCCGGATCGCGCCTCATCGGGGGTTCCAGCGAGCTTCACGGCGGATTCGACGAATGTTTTCGCCTGATGGGGAGCTCGCTGATCACGGCCTGCATCAACCACCGTTTTCATGTCTGCCTTTCGGAGAGCCAGAACGGCTTCAGGGCGATCCGAACGGCGGTCCTCCGGGATCTCGGCCTGGTGGAGAACATCACGACGATCGAACAGGAGATGATCATCAAGACCCTGAAGAAGGGCTACCGGATGGCCGAGGTTCCCTCGCATGAGCACAAGCGGAAGGCGGGATACTCGAAGATCAGCGTTCGCAAGGTGGCCTTCCGGTACGTCTATACCATGATGAAGTACCTTTATTTCTGAAATGTCTGATATTCTTCTCTTCAACCCGCCGGCGCCGGGCGGCCGGGGCTATACCCGCGAGGGGCGCTGTACGCAGGAGGCGGGCGTCTGGGGAACGCAGTGGCCGCCGCTGACGCTTGCGACGGCCGCGGCCCTGCTCAGGCGGGACGGCCACCGCGTGACGCTCCGCGATTACCCCGCGGCGGGCGCCGATCGGCCCTCCCTTACGGAGGATCTGCGGACATTTCGGCCCGGTTTTGCGATTTGGAGCACGGGAACGCCGACCCTTTCCTTCGACCTTGAGATCGCCCGCATCGTTCGCGGAAATGCACCCGAATCCGTGACGGCCGTGATCGGAACGCATGTCACGGTCCGGCCCGAGGAGGCGCTTTGCGAGCCCGCGCTGAACATCGTTGTCCGTGGAGAACCGGAAGGGATCATCCGCGAACTTTGCCGGTGCGCCGGCAGGTGGGCGGAGGTTCCGGGGATTTCCTGGCGCGATAACGACGGTACGATCCGCCGCAACCCGGATGCTTCCTTCCTCGACCCCGACGCGATCCCGGCGCCTGACTGGGACGGCCTCGACCGCGACGCCTACCGGCTCCCCCTCAAGGGGCGAAGATTTCTGATGGTGGCGCCGGTGCGCGGCTGTCCTTATCGTTGCACTTTCTGCACCGCTCCTTTATATTACGGATACCGGCTCCGCCGCCGTCCCGTGGCGCAGGTGGTCGACGAGATGGCCGCAAGCGCCTCTCGTTACGGCATCCGGGAGTTCTTCTTCTGGGCGGACACCTTTACCGCCGACCGCCGTTACGTTCAGGAACTCTGCCGCTTCATCCTGGAGCAGGGGCTCCGGATTTCCTGGACCTGCAACAGCCGTGTGGACACCATCGACGAGGAGACGCTCCGGCTGATGAAGCAGGCGGGACTCTGGATGATCAGCTACGGCCTGGAGTCGGGAAACGACGCGATTCTGGCGGCATCGGGTAAGGGAATCACAGCGGCGCAGTCGCGCGAGGCCGTGCAGATGTCCAACAGACTGGGGGTTCGGACGGCCGGCCACTTCATGTTCGGCCTTCCGGGTGAAACGGAGGAGACGATGGCCCAGACGCTTGCCCTGGCCCTGTCGCTGCCGCTCGATATCGCCCAGTTCTACACGGCGACCCCGTTTCCCGGGACGGCGCTGTACGCCGACGCCCTCCGGGAGGGCTGGCTGAAAGAGGCGGGAAAAGGGGGGAGTGCCTTTGCACAGAACAGCGCGGTCATGGAGCTCCCGGGTCTGCCCGCAGCGCGTGTGGACGCCTTCCGGCGCGACGCCTACCGGCGGTTCTATCTGCGGCCCCGCGCGGCGGCCCGCGTGATCTCAATGGCGGAGCCGGGCGCCCTGGCCGGCATGGCGCCCCTGTTGCGCCGCGTCCTCAACTGGATGCGTTGAAAAGAGAGCGATTAGAAGGAGAACGGGATGTTGAACGAGCGACTGGTTCTGGGAATCTGGGACGGGCATGATGCGGGCGCCGCACTCATCGCCGGTGAAGAAATTCTTTTTGCCGTCAACGAAGAGCGACTCACGCGCCGCAAACTGGAGGTCGGTTTTCCCCGTCTCTCCATCGGCTCCTGTCTGGAGCACGCCGGCCTCGTCCCGGCGGAGATCCGGACCGTCGCCGCCTCGACGACCGACCCCGCAAAGACACTGACCCGGCTCTTCCCCGGCCTCAAGGAGGAATACTACCTCATCCGCCGCCGGAAGATGGCCCCCCGCCGGGCCGACCCCTTCAAAAAGGCTTTCAAGTACCGCTTCACGGAACTCGCTCCCAACGCCATATCCGGGATGCTGAGCCGCGCCTACATGAAGCGGCAGTTGAAGGCCCTCGGCTTTGCGGACTGCCGCCTGGAACTCTTCGATCACCACGCCGCCCACGCTTCGTCGGCCGCCGCGTGCTGCGGCTTTCCGGACGCCCTGATCCTCACGCTCGACGGCGTCGGCGACGGTCTCTCCGGCTCGCTCTGGACCTGGAAAGGGGGCGATCTGTCGCTCCTGGCCGCCCTCCCCGCCCGGGCCTCGCTCGGGATCTTCTTCGAGCACGTAACGAACCTCATGAACATGCGCGAGCTCGAAGACGAGGGGAAGGTCATGGCGCTGGCAAACTTCGCCTACCCGATCCCCGACGCCGAGAACCCGATGATGGACGTCATCGGCGTCAAAGGGCTTGAGATCGTTTCGCCGTTCAGCTCCACGGAGATGTTCCGCCGGCTCAGGGGGATCCTCTGGCGCTACCCGTCGGAGCAGTTTGCCTACATGGCCCAGCGGGTCCTCGAAAAGAGCGCCGCCGGTCTGGCCGAAGAGGCGCTGAAACGAACGGGACTGAAGCGGATGGCCGTCGCGGGGGGCGTCTTCTCCAACATCAAGATGAACATGCGGCTCGTCGAACTGCCCGGCTTGGAGCGCCTCTTCGTATTCCCCCACATGGGGGATGGCGGGCTCGCCATCGGAGCGGCGCTTGCGGCAAACCGGACGTTTCATGGCGAATCGGCGTGCCGGCTTCCCGATCTCTACCTCGGTCCGGCATACAAGACCGAAAAGATCCTGGAGTCCGTCGGGTCGGATATCGCTTCCCTCTCCTCCGAAACCGGCGAATTTCGTGTACACCGTCCGGATGATCCCGTTGCCCAGGCCGCGCGCCTGATCCTCGCCGGCGAGATCATCCTCTGGTTCCAGGGGCGCATGGAGATCGGCCCGCGGTCGCTCGGCCACCGGAGCATCCTCGCCCGTCCCGACTCCAAAGCGATCAAGGATCGCCTGAACCTCTTTCTCAAAAAGCGGGTCTGGTACCAGCCCTTCTGCCCCAGCATGCTCATCGAGGACGCCTCCGCGCTCCTCGAAACTCAGGGACAGGAGATCCGGGACAACCGCTTCATGACGATGGGCTTCCGCGTCCGCCCGGAGCGCCTCCCCCTCATGGAAGGAGTGATCAACGTGGACGGCACCTGCCGCCCGCAGTTCGTCGGCGATGAGGCGCCGCAATACCGCGCCCTGCTCCGGCGCCTGAAGGAGACGCTGGGATTCGGCGTCGCCCTGAACACGAGTTTCAACCTGCACGGAGAACCGATGATCTGCGCCCCCGGCGAGGCCGTCGAGATGCTCCGGCGGACGAGGTTCCGCTATCTCTTCATGGAGGATTTGCTCATTGAGAACATGCGTGCAGAAAATCGTTAAGGGTCGCTTTTTCATTCCCGCAACGGCGGTCCTCTACCTGGCCCTGGCGGGCGTCCTTTTCTATGTGATCGGCGTCCGGAACAAGGGAGAGATTGAAATCCTGCTGACACAGCTCGTATCCAAGATCCTCTGGGTCAATTTCCTGTTCATTCTGATCGCCGCCCTCCTGTGCGGCCGGGACATCGCGGGGGCTTTCAAAGGGCTGTTCGCCGTCATTCCCTCTCGCCCCGCCCCTCTCCCGGCGCGAGGGAGTGAGGGGGATCCTGCGTCCTATGCCGCCGCCGGAATGCAGCCCGGCCCGCCCCGGACGGGAGAGGGACGGGGATCGTCTGCATCCCGCCTCAAACGTCTGAACCGTCCGGGAGTCTGGCTTTTCGTGATCTTTGCGGGCGGCCTCCTCCTCGTCTCGCAGGTTGCCCCGCAGGTCCACCGGGTCTATTTCGACGAAGACATCTACGCCAACACGGCCCAGAACATGGCTTTCACCGGTCAGACCGGCATGGCGAATTACGGCAGCTTCGAGTATGGGGAGTACTTCGTCAACTGGCTCGGCTACAACAAAGACCCCAGCGGCTGGCCCTTCCTGATCAGCCTCGCCTTCCAGCTCTTCGGAACCGACGAAACCCTGGCCTTCTGCCTGAACAATCTCCTCTTCGCGGGCGGCATCCTCATCGTTTTCTTCATCGCGCGGCTGCTGGCGGGAGGAACGTTCGCCGGTCTGATTGCGGCCCTCGTTTTTGCCCTCATTCCCCACAACCTTCTCTGGTCGAACACCGTTGCAGCGGAAACGTCGGCCGCCTTTTTCGCCGGTCTCGCGGTTCTCTGCACGCTGGTCTATCTCCGGACGCGCGCGGCGAGGCACCTCTTCCTGCTTGCGGTGGTCCTCCCGTTTGCCTGTTACATGCGTCCGGAATCGTCGTTGATCGCGCTCTGGACATTCGCGGCCATGTCGATCAACCTGTTTTCGACCCTCTCCGATCCCCAACCCCCTTTCCGGCACCCTTTCATGACGCGCCCTTTCTGGGCTGCGGGGCTCATCGCCTTTGCGTTCATCATCCCCATGATCTGGCACTTCTTTGCCGTGAGCGGCCAGTCCTGGGGTGCGCCGGGGGCGAAGTTCTCAACCTTCTTCTTCCCGAACAACCTGGCGGTGAACGGCTCCTACTTTCTGAACAACAAGGCATTTCCGATCCTGTTCACCCTCCTGGCGCTGGCCGGTCTTGCGGCCTGGAAGGGAAGGACGGTGAGGGCCTGCGAGAAGATCGATCCCAAAGGTGTTTTTCTGATCCTGTTGTGGTTTCTGCTGTTCTGGGGGATTTTTCTGTTCTTCTACGCGGGGAGTTACCAGTACGGCGCCGATGTGCGCTTCGCCCTCGTCTGCTTCATGCCGCTTGCGGTGCTCGCAGGGCTGGGCGGAGATGCGCTGCGGAAATGGGCGGGGAGGGAAGAGGCTGCCCAGGATGGGGAGGGGGAAACGGGGGAAACCGCCCCTTCGGCCCTCTTTCTGCGCCGGGAAGCGGCGGCGGGCGGCGACGGGCCGGATCTGCGGACGGTTTACCGGCGGCCCTTCACAGCGCTTCTCATCCTGCTTTTGCTCTTCTGCTGGTTGAAGTTTGTGCCGCTGGTCCGGCTGGTGGGGCAAGAGGCCTGGGGTGCGCGGCATGACCACCAGTATTCACATGAATTCATCCGAAAAATACCGAACCGGTCCATTGTCTTGACCCATATCCCGACGATGTTTCTCTTGTGGGGACAAAATGCCATCCAATCCTATGCCGGAATTAACAACCCCGACCTCATCCGGGACCTGATGATCCGGTACAACGGCCATGTCTATTTCCATAAAAATTACTGGTGCAACGCGTTGAATGATGCGAACAAGATCATCTGCGACGGGATTTATCTGCACTACGACCTCGAACCGGTGGCCGTCGCCCGCGAGCAGTCGTACGAGTACGGCCTCTATCGCATGACCTTCAAGAAATGAAAATCCTCGTCTGTGTCAAACAGGTCCCGGACGCCGAAACGCAGATCCGGATCGCCGCGGGCGGCCGGCGTCTCTTAATCGGCGAGAACGATTGGCGGATGAACCGCTTCGACGAATTTGCCGTCGAAGAGGCGCTGCGAATCCGGGAGTCCGTTCCGGGGAGTGTCGTGGAGGCGGTTTCCGTCGGTCCGGCGCGCGCCGTCGCCGTTCTCCGCCGCGCCCTCGCGATGGGCGCCGATGAGGCGCTCCATATCCTCCGCGAAGAAGAGGAAGATCCGCTTCCCGGCGATGTCGCCGCATGGATCGCCGCCTGCATCCACGGTAGGGGTCATGATCTGATCCTGACCGGCGTGATGTCGGAGGATGCGATGCACGCCCAGACCGGCCCGATCCTCGCCGAACGGCTGGGGATCCCCTGCGCGACGGCCGTCATGGCGGCGCGCCTGCGTCCGGAGACAGGCGCGCCATGTCAGGAAAACAAAACTGCCCCTGAGAAACACGAAATTGAGGTCGGGCGCAAGCCGCGGGATGCCGAGTGTGCTTGTCCGCAGCCGTGCGTCATCCGCGTCGAACGGGAACTGGAGGGCGGGCTCCGGGAGGCCCTGGAGATGCCCCTTCCCGCCCTGATCGCCGTCCAGTCCGGGATCAACCGCCCGCGCTATCCGGCCCTCTCCCACGTCCTCCGGGCGCGGTCGCAGCCCTTGCTCACCGTGCCTGTGGGTGCGCTGCCGGCGCCGCCCCGGCGGGAGCGCATCGTCCGCCTCGCCTGGACGGAACCGTCTGGAAAGGCCCTTGTCCTCACCGGCACCCCGGCGCAAAAGGCGGAGCGCCTCGCCGCGCTCTTCCGTGAGAAGGCGCTGCTGTAGAAAGGTATATAAAATGCCGTCGGAAATCGCAGTCATCGCAGAGGTTGCGGCCGGACATCCGGCGCCGGTGACGCTGGAGCTGATCGCCTTCGCGAAGGCGCTGCGGCGGGATGAATCCATTCCGGTCCGTGTGTTCGTCCCCGGAGCGGGGGTCGCTCCGGCCGTCGCCGGGCTCGCCGCCTTGCCCGGCGTCGCCGTCACCGTTCTCGAAGGGAGGCCCCTTGCCGCTTACAGCGCCGAGGCCTGGAAGCTTGTCCTCGCGCCCCGCCTCGCCGGGCTGAAGCCCCGTTTTGTCTGCATCGCCCATGATGCCCTGGGCGCCGACTTCGGCCCAGGCCTGGCCGCCCGCCTGGGGGCCGCCTGCATCACGTCCGTTGAAAGCTTCCGGATGGAGAAAGACGATGTCATCTTCAGCCGGCCGCTCCTGAAGGGAAAAATGCGGATGGAGGTCGTCCCGGAAGCGGACACGACCGTCGTCACGCTCCTCCCCGGAACGTTCCGCCGTGAGGAAACGCCTCCGCCGCCTGAGGATAAAACGGGAGAATGCGGAGACACTCTCCGCCCGGGAAACCTCCGCAACGAGATGACGCCACCCACCAGGAGACGAGGGGCAAACGGTCCTGCCGCACCGGAGGCGCCGGAAGTCATCCCTGTGAACAACCTCCCGCTGAAGACCCGTCCCCTCGGCCTTCTTCCCGCGCCGGACGAGGCCGCCGAACTCGCCGCGGCGGAGGTGATCGTCGCGGCCGGCCGGGGGATCGGAAGCGCGGAGAACCTCGCCCTCCTCCGCCGCCTCGCCGCCTGTTTCTCCGGGTCGGCGATTGGCGCGTCACGCGCGGTCTGCGACGCCGGCTTGCTTCCGTGCCGGTTTCAGATCGGCCAGACCGGCAAGACGGTCGCGCCCCGCCTCTACATCGCCTGCGGAATCTCCGGCGCCCTGCAGCACCTCGCCGGGATGCGCGGCTCGCGGTACATCGTCGCGATCAACCGCGATCCCCGCGCGGCGATCTTCCAGGCGGCTGACGTCGCCGTCGTGGAGGAGCTCGTCGCCTTTCTGCCGCTCCTCATCGACGCCTGCCGGAAGCAACAGGGATGCGGAAAAGAGGCCGGCTCATGACGAACACACCCCTCTCCCGGAAATCCCAGATCCTCCTGCTCACACTCCTGACGGGAATCTTTCTCGTGAACTTCCTCTCGCGGATCGTGCTGGCCCCTCTCATGCCGGTCATCGAACAGGACCTCCATCTCGACCACGCCGGCGCGGGCGGCATTTTCATGCTGATCGCGATCGGTTATGCGGCAGGGCTCTTCGGTTCCGGATTTGTTTCGTCCCGGCTGACACTCCGCCGGACGATCGTATGGGCCGCCGTCGCCTGTGGCTGCTCCATCCTTCTGATCGCAGCAAGCCACAGCCTCTGGGCAATGCGTCTCGGTCTGATCCTCCTGGGCGTTTCCACCGGGATCTACCTCCCCTCGGGGATGACGACGATCACCGCCTCGATCCGCCCCGTTCACTGGGGAAAGGCCATCGGCGTCCACGAGCTCGCGCCGGCCCTCGCCTACATCTCCGCGCCGTTCGTCGTCGAGGGGATCCTCGTTTTCTGGCCCTGGCAGGCGGTTCTGGCCGTGATCGGGATCGCTTCGGTTCTCCTGGGTCTGACCTTTCTGCGTTTCGGTGCCGGCGGTGACTTTACCGGGGAAGCGCCGACCCTCGGCAACATCCGTCTTCTGTTCGGCAAACCCGCCTTCTGGATCATGGTCGTTCTGTTCGGTTTGGCGATTGGTTCCAGCCTCGGTCTCTACAGCATGATGACCCTCTACCTGGTTGCCGAACGGGGATTCGAAAGGGGCATGGCGAACACGCTGATCGGCCTGTCGCGAATCCCCGTCATCGCGATAACCTTCGTCTCCGGCTGGCTCTCCGACCGCTTCGGACCGAAACCAACGATCGCCGCAGTCATTCTCTTTAACGGTTTGACAACGATCCTTCTCGGCATCCTCCCCGGCCGTTGGGTTATCCTGACGGTCTTTCTCCAGCCGATGCTGACGGTCTGCTTTTTCCCGGCCGGATTTACGGTCCTCTCCCGGATCGTCCCGCCGAGCGCCCGGAATCTCTCCGTTTCGCTGACGGTTTTCATCTCCTACCTCATCGGCGCCGGTTTTCTTCCGATGCTCTTGGGAATCTTTGGAGACAAGGGGGCCTTCGCCGCCGCCTTCATCCTTGTCGGAAGCCTGATGCTCCTGAGCCTCCTTCTGCTGCCCCGCCTGGTCCTGACGGAGGAAAAAACGACTGAGTAAAGGGAATGGACGGACTGTTCAAAAGCTTGTCCCGCACAGGATACGGGATGCCCAGATGCAAGGCCCCTGACATTCTGAGCCGTGAGATGTCGGAACAGGTTGGGACGCCTTGCCGCAAGGTGTCCCCAGGCCCCGGAACGTGTCCATGGAATACGTTGAACGGCGAAGGATTAGGGAAACACCGCAGATGGGCGTTTAAGCCCGTCAAGGGGAATCTGCTAAATTCGAACTCATCCGCGCAAAGAGACACAGGCCGTTGCGCATCTCCCGGCGGATCAGGGCCTCCCGCTCCATCTGGATCAGATGGACATAAGTCTCGTTGAGGGCGAGAAGGCGATCGAACGGGGAAAGATCCTCCCCGAAGATGAACCGGGAGACCTCGCCGCAGTTCCGAGGCCCCTCCGCCAGGGCCCGCAGGGCGAGTACCGATCTTTCGCGGTGGTGCTCCCGCATCTCGGCGACCCTCCCTTTCAGATCGGAAAAGGGTCGGCCGTGCGCCGGGCATACGATCCGTACCGGCAGACCCTCGACGCGTGCCAAAGAGGATAAAAAACTTTCCAGGGGATGGAAGTCGGGGGCAATCAGATCGGGGCTGAGGTTCGGCGTGATGTGGGGCAGGATGTGATCCCCCGCGATCAGGAAACGCTCCTCCGGCAGGTGGAAAGAGATATGGCCGCGGCTGTGCCCCGGAGTCGCGATGACCTCCACCGACCTGCCCCCGACGGTGAGTTGATCGCCGTCGGCGAGAATCCCCGCGGCGCTGAAAGGCGATATGGCTGTCCGGAAAGCGGAAAAAAGCCGAATCACCGTGTCGATCGTCCCGCCGTCGAGGCCGTGCTCCAGGGCGAAGCGCCGGATGCGCAAGGCGCGATCCTCCCGGGCAAAGGTCCGGACCGTCAGCTCTTCAATCTCCGACAGGTAAACGGACGCACCGGAACGGCCGGCGATGATGCCGGCCAGGCCGCAGTGGTCCATGTGAAAATGGGTGATCCAGATCCGTCGGCAATCCTCCATCCGCCGCCCGATCTCCGCGAGAGAGGCCTCCAGCGCCGGCAGGACCCCGTGCAGGTTGGGACCGGTGTCGATCAGCGTGAAACCGCCCTCTTCCGGGAATAAATAAATGTTCACATGTTTCAGGCGAAACGGCATGGGAAGCGTGATCATGAAGATCCCTTCCGCCATCTCGCGGACTCCCGTTTTCAATATTTGCTCCTTCTATTTTTCTCACCGGACGGTGCGCCCGGCGTACTCCTTCAGGATTCGTTTCGCCACGGACATCTTGTGGACCTCGTCGGCGCCGTCGTATATCCGTGCCGCGCGTTCATGGCGGAAGAAGAAGGAGATGATCGTGTCGTCCGTCATCCCGAGGCCGCCGTGGACCTGGAGCGCCCGGTCCACCACCTTCTGGAGGACTCCCGCCACGTAGAACTTGATCAGCGAGATCTCCTCGCGCGCCTCCTTCACCCCCAGGTTTTCGATCTTCCAGGCCGCATGGAGGGTCATCAGATCTTCCAGGCCGCATGGAGGGTCATCAGCCGAGCCGCCTGGATCTCCGCGGCGGATTCGGCGATCCAGGCCTGGATGATCTGTTTTGTCGCAAGCGTCTTTTGGTCCGGCGAGATGATCCGCTCCGTCGCCCGCTTGCACATCAGGTCATAGACCCGGCTGCAGATCCCGAGCCACCGCATGCAGTGGTGGATGCGTCCCGGGCCGAGGCGCTCCTGGGCGATCACGAAGCCCCATCCCTCGGGGCCGAGGAGATTCGTCACCGGCGCCCGGCAGGACTGGTAGAGGATCTCCGCGTGGCTGAAAAAATCGCTCCCCGCGTGGCCCATGACGGAGATGTTCCGGACGAGGTTGAAGCCCGGCGCATCCGTCGGCACGATGATCATGCTCGCCCGGAGATGCGGCGGGGCGGCGGGGTTTGTCACGGCCATGACAATCGCGAAGCGTGCGCCGTCCGCCGCCGTGGAGTACCACTTCTGGCCGTTGATCACGTAGGAATCCCCCTCCTTGACGGCCGTCGTGTCCATCATGACCGGGTTCGAGCCGGGGAGCTCCACCTCCGTCATGGAGAAACAGCTCCGGATCTTCCCGGCAACGAGCGGTCGGAGCCAGGTCTCCTTCTGCTCCTCCGTCCCGTACTTGTGGAGGATCTCGATGTTTCCCGCGTCCGGGGCGTGGCAGCCGAAAACGAAATGGCCGATTGGCGTCCGGCCGAGGACTTCCGAGACGAGGGCGTGCTCCAGCAGGTCGAGGCCCATCCCGCCGTATTCTTTAGGGTGGTTGGGCGCCCAGAGCTCCATCTGCCGGACCATCGCCCGCTTCTCCTCGATCACCGGAAGCATCATCCGGAAATCCTTTCCGAGAAACTCGGGCTCCAGGGGAATGAGCTCCTTGTCCACAAACTCCCGCATCATCCCGACGATCGCCTGCATCTTTTCCGATACGGTGAAATCCATCATGCCCTCCTTAATTTTCTGCTCACATTTTAACGAATTCGTAAAATGCCCCCTTTTCTGTTATTCCGGGGCAGGCGGGGCCTCCTGAGGGACAGTTTTGAAATCTGTCCCCCGTTCTGCTATTCCCTATCGGTACGTGACCAGCGCCGGGTCCCGCCGGAGGGCGAGGTGCGCCGTGTCGTTGAACGCCGCAAGCGTGATGCGTTCGCCGTTATAGAGGAACTTCGTTACAGAACTGTTCGCGATCTGCCAGGCGGTCCGGAGCGTCTCTTCGTTCGACAGGCCGAGGGCCGTCTGAAGCGTCGCGGAGACGGGGCCGCCGGAGGTGAAGATCACGATCGTCCGTCCCCGGCCGTTTTCCGCGATCACCCGGGTGAGGCCGCCCCGGACCCGCTCCCGGAAATCCTCCCACGTCGCGATACCCGGCTTCCGGTATTCGCCCTTCACCCAGCCCATCAGGATCTTCTCGAAAACCCGCTGAAAGGCCTTTTTGTCCGCGTAGAAGCGTGAGAGATCCTCTTTAAGGGAGGGGTCCTCGTCGGCCGTCTCCGAGACATACGAGAGGATAATCTCCCGTGAGCTGTATTCGTTGAAGGCATCTTCGATCCGGAGCGCGGGGAGCGGAAGTTCCTTCTCCCGGTAGAGAGCGACCATCGCCCCGGCCGTATCCTTCTGCCTCTCCATGGCGCCGGAATAGAGCGCATCCGGCGCAAGGCCGACGGCGAGCAGATGTTCTGCAAGGATGCGGGACTGGAGAACGCCCGTTTCGGAAAGCAAGTCGTAATTGGCGCTCCCGAAGGAGGCCTGCCCGTGCCGGATCATGTAGAGGGTTCCCATACCGGCCACTTTACTATGGCGGGAAGGGCGCGTCAATGGGATTACAGAGGGATTACAGAGCGACCGTTCGTTTTTTTAAAAAGCCGGTCCCGTTGTCATTTTTTCTTTTGGCCACTTTTTCTGTCCCGCCAACATGATAATATTCGAGATCACCAACCTTGAAATGTCCTAATGCAAGGCTATGATTTACCCTTGATGATTCGAATCTTTTTAACAATCGATGGGAGTCATTCTCCTGTCAGTTTCTTGCCCAAATCGAAAGCCTCCCGCATGACCTTTTCGTTGGATCGGATCTGACCGGCATCCATGGCGCTTCCATAGACCATCCCGACAATCCGGGATTCCGTATATCCATAGGCGTCCTGAAAAGTCCTTAAGGCATTGACGCAACCCGATGAGAAAGGATCTTCGTCGCCGTACGTCATGGCGATGGCGATCCTCTTACCCCGAAAGGGATCTTTTTGGTAAGCCGGGAGCGCAAAGCATCGATCCATAAAGATCTTGGTCTGTGCGGACATCGTGAACCAGTAAACCGGACTTGCGATGACCCAGGCGTCCGCTTCGATCAGTTTCAAATAGATCTCCTGCATGTCATCCGGGATGGAACAGCCCTTGCTGTTTTTCTTCTGGCAGGCGAAACAAGCCTTGCACGGCGCAATGTTCTTGCCGTGCAGATAAAGGGTTTCGACCTTTGCCCCTCCCGATTTCGCCCCCCTGGCGATCTGATCCGCAAGGATGGCGCTATTGCCTTTTCTTCTCGGGCTTCCCAAAAATACCAGAACCTTCTTTGCCTTCATGACGCCTCCTGGTTGATTTCGCAATCATCCTGTCTTGGCCGTTCCGGGCTGCGCCTTTTCCCCGGTTTGTTTGCGGCTTGCCGCCGGGGTCGGGCGTTTCCTCCGCCCGATCCCGCCTCACGTCCCCCCGACGCTGGTCCGGATCACGGGAAAACCTTCCTTCTCCATCCCTTCGGCAACGCGGTTCTGCACTTCCCGCTCCGGCGTCAGGGCGATCATATAGCCTCCCATCCCGCCGCCCGTGAGCTTGGCCCCTGACGCACCCTCTTTCAGGGCCAGCCGGCAGAGATGATCGAGCCTTTCGTGGGAGAGGCCCATGGCGACCAGGATCTCATGATTGGCGATCATGAGGCGCCCGACGTCCGCCAGGTCGCGCTTTATCAGGCCTTCCTTCATCCGGAAGGACTGCGCTGTGATGAGATCCATCCTCTCCCGGAACCGTTTTGGATCCTTCTCCTTTTCGTACTTCACAAGGCCGTCCAGGAGTTTCGTGTCCGCCGAGATCCCGCTGTTGGCCAGGACCACCGGGATCGGTTCCCGGACCGGGATCGGCGTCGCAATCTTCTCCCCGCCCCGGATCCGGTAGAAGAGGAGGCCGCCGTAACAGGACGCCGTATTGTCCACCCCGCTGGGGATCCCGTGGTAGGGGAACTCCCCTTCCCAGGCGATCCGGTTGATCTCTTCGATGGGGAGCCCCAGGCGGAATTCCTCGTTGAGCGCCCGGGCCAGGGCCACGCAGCCGGCCGCACTCGCCCCGATGCCGCTCCCGGCGAGGAGCGATCCCCCGAGGGTGATCCGGAGCGGGGTTTTCTCCGCGTCGATGCCCATCACCCGGAGGATCCGGTCGATCGACTCGATCTGTTTTTCCTTCTTGCTTTCCCTGTATCCCGGCACCTCCCGGCGGCGGTCCTCCAGGACCCACCCTTGACCGTCCCGCCTCTCGACGACCGCCTCCGTTTCAAAGGCGATGGCCGAGACAATCGCCGGCACCTCCTCCAAGACGAACTGATCCCCTATGAGGATCGTCTTGCCGTAACCCGTTCCTGTACCCATGTTCCTCCCCTCTCTTCCCGACAGCACTCGTGAAAATCGGATGATTCCGGAAGCGCGCATTGGAGATTTTCCGGGGCTCCCTGTGCGCGCAGCGAAGCGAGCCGCTACAGGGTCGGACAATGTCCGGCGCGCGAAGGAATCATCCGATTTTCAAGGATCCCGAATAGGGGAACTGTCTCCCTATTTGCCCAGGATTTTCTCCATCTCGGCAATCAGTTGCTTTTCCTGGCCCTCTCCGACCGTCGTGGCCGCCGTGAGGCTGTGACAGGCATCGGAAAACCCGCCCACCGCAGCCGTCGCCTCCGGGAGTAGCCGGTTCAATCCCATCGCGGTCTTCCCGCGGATTTGCCCCTCCATCCATTCGGAGACGCGCATAGAGACCTTGACGTCCTTCATCCCCACGGATCCGAATCCGGGAATGAAATCGGGGAGGCTTTGAAAACCGGCCAGATATCTCCCGGGATCGATGAAATCCATGTTGCGGATGACGTCGCAGAAGGCGCCGACCATCTTGACCCCCATCGGGGCGAACCGGTCCTCCACGTGAAACCACTGGATATGTTCGGTCCGGTGCAGATCTCCCGCCTTCAGCCTCCCGATTTCCCGCCGGAATCTTTCTTCCTTGATGGCCTTGAGTTCTCCGTACATCCGGTCGGACGCCGCGGTAGAACCCTGCAGGCAGACCGCAACACCCGCCTCCGGTCCCTCCCGGTAGTATCCGACGGCGCCCAGTGTCTCGATGTATTCCGCCAGGGAACTTCCCTCGCTTTCCCCCCGCGGGGTCCGGAAATGGTAGGTTTCCCCCGTTTTTCCCTCTTCGATTCTCACCTCTCCCCGGGCGGCGGCTTCGAGGACGGCCCGGCGATTTTCACCCGCCAGCTTCCCCTCCAGGAAAAACTCGTCGCCGACGGCGCCAAGCGAGGCAAGCGCGGCCATATCGGAGTTTCCTTCTTCCATCCGCTTCGCAAAGAGATAACAGGTGACGGAGGCGGAGATGTCGAGGTCCCCCTTCAGGCCGTAGAGTTCGGGATCGAGGTTGTGGACCCGCGGATCGGTTGCGGGGGAGGCGGCGTGGTGGTCCAGGATCAGCACCAGGTTCCTTCCCCGGTTCCGCCCGGAAATCAGCGGGGCGATCCGGCCCGCAAAGTCGGCCAAAACGATGACGTCGCCCTCCCGGTCGAAGATCCTCTCCAGAACCGCCGGATAGGGTTTTTCCAGAGCGCAGCGCCGGATTGGCCAGCCTTTCCGTTCGAAGGCCCGGGTCAGGATGGCGGCGGAGGTCAGGCCGTCCGCGTCGTTGTGGTGGAAGAGCCGAACCGTTTTCCCCCGGTGGCCGTGCAGTTCATCCAGGGCCTTGTCCATGGCGTTGAGAAGTTCTTCAATCATCCGTCGTTTCTCCGGGGCAGGGGTTTCACGTCGTCTCTTTTCTGGCGATGAACAGGTTGGCCAGGGCGATGACGGACGACGTCAGGATCAGGATGAAGGAGATCGCGTTGATCACCGGCGTCGATCCGTCCCGGACCTGCAGGTAAAGCGTGATCGGGATGGTCGATTCGGACCCGACGAGAAAGAGGGTGGTGTTGAAGTTCTCGAAAGACATCAGAAAGGCCACGGCGGCGCTGCCGATGAGGGAAGGCCTGAGGTAACGGAGCGTGATGTGCCAGATCGCCCCGATGCGGCTCGCGCCGAGGTTCATGGCCGCCTCTTCGAGGGTCCGGTCGAACTTCCGCAGCCGGGCGATGACGACGAGGGCCACGAAGGTGGAGATGAAGGAGACCTGGCCGAAGACGACGAGCCAGTAACCGGGCCGGAGCAGCTTCACATCCCATCCGAACCCGTTCTCGAAAAAGAGGCCGAGGGTGTTGGTGAACAGCAGGATCGAGATTCCCAGGATGACGCCTGGAATCACCAGCGGCGCCAGCATCAGGAAATACATGGCGTTCTTGAAGCGGAACTCCTCCTGCTCGAACAGAAAGGCCGCGCAGGTCCCCAGGAGCGTGGAGAGGATGGTGACGCTGAAGGCCACCCTCAGGGAGACGAAGATGCTGCGCAGGTTCTTCTGGTCGTGGAAGAAACCGATCTTCTGCGGCCCGTCGCTGAAAAACCAGTCCAGGGTGAAACCCTTCCAGGGAAGGGAGGGGAACATGGAATCGTTGAAGGCCAGGACGCAGGTCACCAGCAGCGGCGCGAACAGGAAGAAGAAATAGAAAATGACGTAGGAGCGGAAGCTCCACCTGTAGAGGCCGGAACGAGGCAAGGATCGGATCATTTCAAGACATCACTGAGTTTCTGGCGCGTCAGCTTGAGGGCCACCCAGATGATCCCCGACGACAGGAGCAAAAGGAGAAACCCGAAGGCTGATCCCTGGTTCCAGTTGAAATAGGTGATAAACTGGTTGTAGATCTGTTCGGTGAACCACAGGGAGTTCTTTCCCCCCATCAGTTTCGGCGTCAGGTAGCTCCCGAGAACGATCATGAAGACGACGATGCTCCCCGACATGATCCCCGGCATCGCATAAGGGATGATGATCTTCCGCCAGATCGTGATCTTGTTGGCGCCCAGGTCGTAGGCGGCCTCGATCAGGGAGTCGTCGAGGCTCTCCATGACGCCGATGACCGGGACGATCATGAACAGGAGGGTCGTATAGACGAGCCCCATGATCATGACCACGTCGTTGTAGAGGAGCTCCACCGGCTCCTTCCACAGTCCCACGGAAGACATAAAACTGTTGAGAACCCCGCTTTCCCGGAGGATGATCATCCAGCCATAGACCCGGATGAGTTCGCTGACCCAGAAGGGGAGCAGAAGCAGAACCAGCAGAAAGCCCTGGACCTTCACCCCGGCGATCTTGGTCGTGTAAAAGGCGATGGGGAGCGAGACGGCCAGCACGATCAGGGTCACCACCACGGAGTAAAGGGCGGTGCGGACGAAGGTGGCCCAGTAGATCGGCTCCTGGAAGAATCCGAGGTAGTTGTCCCATGTGACGCCCATTCCGGCGCCGGATTCACCCTTCAGGAAGGACATCCGGAGCAGTTCGAAATGGGGCAGAATGAGCAGGAGCAGCAGCCAGAGGGCGACCGGCGTGAAGAAGAGCAGAAATATCCAGCGGATCCCGCTTCCCTTAGGATTCATCGCCGACCTCGATTCCCGACTCGCAGAAACAGAAAGCCGAGGCGGGGTCCCAGCCGATTCCGATCCGGTCCCCGACCCGGATGTCGTCGTATTGCCGGTTCTGGGGCAGGGCAACGATGAGTTCCCTGTCGGAATGCTCCGGCGTCACGATGAGCCGGCTGTTCCCGGCATCGAAGAGGACCGTCTTGACCCCCACGGCGATCCGGTTGAGAGCGGACAACCTTCCGTCCGGGTTGATCATCATGGCCTCCGGGCGGACGTACATCTCCACCCGGTCCTCGCCGCACGCCTTTTCCGGCGGGATGATGCCATAGCGGTTCCCGTCCTCCGTTTCAACGAAGAAGGGACCCTCTCCCTCCCGGCGCAGACGGCCGAGGAAACGGTTGTTGTTTCCCACGAACTGGGCCACAAAGGGTGTGGCCGGGCGGTTGTAGATGTTCTGGGGGGTGTCCATCTGCTCGAAGCGTCCGTCCCGCATGACGGCCACGAGATCGGACATGACCATCGCCTCCGACTGGTCATGGGTGATGTAAACAAAGGTCGTCCCGACCTGCTGCTGGAGCTTCTTGAGCTCCACCTTCATCTGCTCCCGGAGCTTCAAATCGAGGGCGCCCAGGGGTTCATCGAGGAGAAGCACCACCGGCCGGAGGACCAGGCACCGGGCCAGGGCGACCCGCTGCTTCTGTCCGCCGGAGATCTGGCTGACCTTCTTTTCCCCGTAGCCGGGAAGCCCGACCCTTTCCAGGATCTCCTCCACCCGCGTGCGGAGCTCGGCGCCCCGGACGCCCCGCCTCTTCAGGCCGAAGGCGATGTTCTCCGCAACGTTCATCATGGGGAAGAGGGCGAGCTGCTGGAAGACCATGTTGACGGGCCGTCGGTTCGGTTCGACGCCCGCCATCTCCTCGTCCCGGATGCGGATGCTGCCGCAGCTCGGCTCATAGAAGCCGGCCACCATGCGCAGCAGGGTCGTCTTGCCGCAGCCGGACGGCCCCAGGATGGAAAAAAACTTTCCCGTCTCCACATCGAAGGAGACGTCGTTGACCGCCGCGAAATCGCCGAATTTCTTTACGACATTCCGTACCGAAAGATCGATCTGCATCTGCCGTCCGTCCGCGACGAATCTCTTTTCGTGAAAAGGCGCCGTGACGATGGTGGCGTCACGGCGCCTCCCGGCGGGCTATTTCGCCGCCCTGATCTTATCCATCACCTTGCCCTCCATCTCTTCGAGACCCGCGGGCACCGTGGGATACCAGTTCATCTTCTTCATGACTTCCGGCGTATAGCAGCGCGTGAAGTTCGCCTTGATGTTCTCGTCAAGGAATTTCACGGAGTCCTTGGACGCGGTTGCGTATTTCTCCTTGTTCGTGAAGACGGCCGCGTTCTCCGGTTTCAGGGAGAAATTGATCCACTTGTAGGCCGCATCGAGATTTTCGGACTTGGAGGGAATGGCGAACGTGTCGATCCAGGCCAAGGCCCCGCTCTTCGGCCCCACCCAGTCGATATCCTTGTTCTCCTCATAAAGTTTCCAGCCGGCCTGTTCCCACCCTTCGGCGATCCATACCTCCCCGGAACGGATCGACTGCACCAGGGCATCCCCGTTTTCCCAGTAATTCCGTACGATGGGTTTGGCCTTGATCAATTCGGCTGCGACCTTGTCCAGGAGTGCCTGGTAGGCCGCCTTGTCGTTGTACTTGGCGAAAGGATTCTCTCCGAGACCGAAGGCGATGGCGCAGAGGGTCGGCCGCTTCATCCGGTAGGAGACCCGGTCCTTGTATTTGGGATTCAGGAAATCGGTCCAGTCCTTCGCGTCGGGGGCCATTTTCCTGTTCACGATGAGTCCCGAGGTGCCAAAAACGTGGGGAAGGGCGTAGAGCTTGCCCTTGAAAGAGGCGTTCTTTTTGACGGAAGCCAGAAGAACGGGATCGATCTGATCCGTTTTGACCTTCTTGAGATCGATCGGCTGGTAGAGACCGAACTGCTGGGTCACAGCGATGATCCGGTCCTGGCTCGGCTGGGCCAGATCGAAACCGCCGCCGCGGGTGGCGCGGAGCTTGGCGATCATATCCTCGTTGCTGGAATCGGTAACCTCGACCGTGATTCCGGTTTCCTGCTGGAATTTCTTGATCAGTTCCGGAGGCGCATAGCCCGGAAACGTGATCAGCCGGAGCGTCTTGCCGTCCGCCGCTGCGATCGAGCTTGCCGGACCCCAGACCAGGACCAGCGTACAGACGAGCAGCATTGCCAACGAAATCAAACTCTTTCTTTTCATATTTTTTCCTCCTCTGTGGTTTATGATTCATGAATATATCGCACCGTTTTCAAAATTCGTCAACAGAATAAAATTCATGTGCCTGGTTATTTACATTGACGGCTGTTTTCGTTCATGATAGAAATTTTTCATCGCTTGGATCCGGTCACTGCGGACTGAGACGGGTCGGGTATACGTGCATATCAGCATGCAGAGGAAGATATTGCCCTCCGGATACAGTCCGGAGGGCTTTTTGCTTTTTGGATGATGTCGTTATGGCGATAAAAAATAATACCAAAGACAAGGTGGCCATTCTCGGTCCGGGAAAGGTGGGCACGGCGGTGGGTTACCTCCTGCATAAAGCAGGCTATGACATTGTGGCCCTGGCCGGACGGACGGAGGAATCGGCCCGGAAGGCCCTTCCCTTCACCGGCGGGAATATCTTTTCCTCCTTTGCCGCGGCCGCGGCACGGGCGGATTGCATCCTCATCACGACGACGGATGATGCCATCCGGATCGTTTGCGAAAAGATCGCGAAGGACGGCGTCCGTCCGAAAAGCAAGGTGATCCATATGAGCGGCGCCGGGGGGCTTGACCTTTTGGAATCAGCCCGCCGCGCCGGGGCCTCCGTGGGCAGTATTCATCCGCTTCAATCCTTCGCCGATGTCCAGGGGGCTATCGAGAACATCCCGGGGAGCACCTTCGGCATAACGGTGGATGAAAACATCAAAAACTGGGCCCTGCGGTTCGTCAGCGATCTGGGCGGTCATCCTTTTTTTGTCTCCGAGGCGGACAAACCTCTTTATCACGCCGCCGCCAGCATGGCTTCGAATTATCTGGTCGCCCTCATGCATATGGTTGAGGAGATCTACCGCTCCCTGGGCCTTAACCAGGAAGAAGCCATACGGGCCTTCTGGCCCCTGGTGAAAGGAACCCTTCTGAATATCGAAACGAAGGGCACCGTTCAATCTTTGACCGGACCCATTGCTCGCGGGGATGTGGGTACCATCGAAAAACATCTGCAGGCCATCCTGAGCAAACATCAGGAACTGCATGACATTTATTGTCTGAATGGCATTTATACCGCGGACGTCGCCTTGGAAAAGGGAACCCTGACCCCGGAAAAGGCAAAAGAGATCAAATCATTGTTGAAAAGGAGAAGAGAGAAATGAGTACAGCGGTAAAATTGAACAAGATCACCGCGTCGGTGATCCGCGACGTGAAACGGAAAGGCGAGAAGATCACGATGCTGACGGCCTATGATTATCCGACGGCCGCCGCCCTCGACGAAGCGGGGGTGGACATCCTTCTCGTGGGAGATTCCTTGGGCATGGTCGTTCTGGGTTACGACAGCACACTGCCCGTGACGATGGAAGACATGATCATCCATACGAAGGCCGTCTCCCGTGCGGCAAAGCGGGCCATGGTCCTCGGCGATATGCCTTTCATGTCCTATCAGATTTCCGTGGAGGATGCTGTATACAACGCCGGTCGCTTCATGCAGGAAGCGGGCGCCCACGGCGTCAAACTGGAGGGCGGCAGGGAGGTGGCGGAAGTGACGCGGAGGATCACCTCTTCCGGAATCCCCGTAATGGCCCACCTGGGACTCACCCCCCAGTCGGTTCATCAGCTGGGCGGCTACAAGGTGCAGGGGAAGGAGGACACCGTTGCAAAACGGATCATGGAGGACGCAAAGATACTGGAGGAGGCCGGGGCCTTTTCTCTTGTTCTGGAGTGCGTTCCCGCCGTACTGGCGGCAAAGATCACCCGGTCCCTTTCCATCCCCACGATCGGCATCGGCAGTGGTGTTCACTGCGATGGGCAGGTCCTGGTGATCCACGACATGCTGGGAATGTTTGAGAGGTTCACACCGAAATTCGTTAAAAAATATGCCGATCTGAACGTCCAGATCAAAAAGGCCGTCAAACAATACTGCGAAGAGGTCCGGGCAGGCGCCTTCCCGGGGAAGGAACATTCTTTTTAAGAAACTTCTCTGCCGGTCTTACGGAATTTTGGTCGGGGCAAGCCGGATCGGCTTGACGTTACAAGAACAGGCCGACGATGGCGCCGACCATGCACGTTGCCATGGTGCCGCAGAGGATCGATTTGAACCCCAGGGAGACGATCTCTCCGCGCCGCGCCGGGGCCATGGCCGCCATGCCGCCGATCAGAATTCCCAGGCTGCCCAGGTTGGCAAACCCGCAAAGCGCATAGATCATAATGATCTGGCTTCTGGCGCTGAGGGCCCCTGCCGTCAGTCTGGACAGGTCCAGATAGGCGATGAGTTCGTTGAGGATGGTCTTTTCCCCTAACAGAAATCCTGCTGTCGCGCTTTCCGACCAGGGGATCCCGATCATCCAGGCCATGGGGGCCATGACATAGCCCAGGAGCCGCTGCAGCGTAACGGGTTCCCCCCGAAAACTGGGAAGGAGTCCGAGGATCTGATTGCTCAACGCCACCAAGGCAACCAGAACGATCAGCATGGCGATGACGTTCAGATACAGACGGGTACTATAAGGAATAGGGCAGCGACTGTCAAGCGCCATCCCCAGTCGCGCCTTTCTTGAAATTGCCAAATCCACCAAAAATGTGTATGATCGGCTCGGCTTGAAACCTGCCTTTCGTTCTTTCAGCGCCATTCTGAACGGTTGGGGCGCCGCGAAGCATGAAATCACCCCGTTTCGCACCTGCGTTTTCTCGCGGCGGCCGGGGTCGTCTCCATACCCAAAGGAGGGAATGTCCTAATGCATGAACAGAAACCCTGGTTAAAGTTTTACGGCGATATCCCGGAGCACATCGACTATCCGCGGGTGACGATGGTCGAGGCGCTGATGCAGACGGTTTCCCGGAACCCGGACGCCGTCGCCTACGACTTCTTCGGCTATACCGCGACCTACCGGCAGTTCGGCGCGGAGATCGACCGCTGTGCGGACGCCCTCGCCGCCCTCGGCCTGAAGCAGGGCGACCGGATCACCATCTCCATGCCCACCTGCCCCCAGGGAATCATCTGCTTCTACGCCGCAAACAAGTTGGGCGCCGTGGCGAGCATGATCCACCCGCTTTCGCCCGCGAAGGAGATCGCGTTTTACCTGAATACCGCGAAAAGCCGCTTCGCCCTGACCCTCGACGCCTTCTACGGGAAATTCAAGGAAGTCCAGGACAAGACGGATCTCCAAACGCTGATCCTCTGCCGGATCCCCGATTACCTCCCCTGGATCAAGAAGATCGGCTTCAACCTGACCAAGGGGCGGAAGATCCCGCCGGTCCCGGAGGACAAGCTGGTCGCGTGGTGGAGCAACCTCATGCGGGGGAACTACCCGAAGGCGCCGAAGGCGGACATGGGCACGGACGAGACGGCCGTCATCCTCTTCAGCGGCGGCACGACGGGTGTCCCGAAAGGGATCATGC
>JAPLJW010000344.1 GCA_026388365.1 Deltaproteobacteria bacterium
CAATCCCATATTCGCCATTGCCACCAAAGAAATACAGAACACAGCCAGGAAGCGGGGTTATTCGATCCTGCTGGGAAGCACGGAATACTCCTATGACACGGAATTTGAGGTCGTGTCTCTCTTCCACGAAAAGCGTGTGGAGGGGGATATGAAGACACTGTTACTGCCCTCTTTGACTTGGAAACCGACCCGGGGCAGGAAAAGGCGGTCATCAAACCGGAGATAGAGAAAAGGATGATTCAATTGATGGTGGATTTGATGATTAACAACGAAGCGCCGCCCGAAGCCTTTTTACGATTGGGGTTAAACCCGCGACGTTGAATAGTTCAGGGATTTGATTTCCTGAGGTATTATTGCTTGAGGAGAACCGACAAAGGATCAAGTCGGTGATGGCCAATCCACCACAAAACTCTTTTTGAAGGAGGTTATCATGAAAAAGATTTTAGGGCTTATACCGATGATCTACATTGTGCTTCTATCTACAATCGGATATGGGCAAGACTATCCTGTGAAGCCAATCCGCCTGATTGTCCCATGGGCGGCCGGTGGAATCGTTGATGTTGTTGCAAGGATTGTAGGGAAAGAGCTTTCTGTAAACTTGGCTCAACCGGTCATCGTTGACAATCAGCCAGGCGCAGGTGGAACAATCGGGGCGAATTCTGTAGTCAAATCCAATCCGGATGGCTATACTCTACTAGCTATCAGCGTTGCGCTTGCTTATTATCCCAGTTGTTATCCGAACCTTCCGTTCAGCCCGGTTAAGGATTTGACCCCCATAGGGCCATTGGCTGAGGCGCCTCAACTTCTTATCGTCAACCGTTCGGTTCCAGCCAAGAATGTGAGTGAATTGATTGATTACGCTAAGGCGAACCCTGGAAAACTCACATACGCATCTTCCGGGGTAGGAACTCCGGCCCATCTTGCAGCTGAATTATTCAATAAAATGGCGGGTATATCCGTGTTGCACGTTCCTTACAACGGAGCTGCTCCGGCACTTATGGATGTACTCGGAGGCAGGGTTTCCATGTTTTTTTGCCCAATAACCGCTGCGCTGCCGCAGCTTAAGAGTGAAAGAATAAGAGTGATTGCGACTTGTGGGTTGGAACGTTCGCCTTTATTACCAGAGGTACCAACGGTTTCTGAATCGGGGGTGCCGCATTTTGAAGCTGGTCAATGGATAGCTGTCTTTGCCCCGGTAAGAACACCCAAACCGATCATCGAGAAGCTTCATGTGGAGATCTCACGAATCGGAAAAACAAAAGCAATAAAGGACTCATATGGTCTTAAGGGTGTGGAACCTCTAATTGCTAACCGTGAGGAGTTTGCGGCATTATTCCAAAAAGATATCAATAAATGGGAAAAGGTTATTAAGGCCGCCGGAATAGTTCTACAGTAGAAATTGAGGATACTTCTCCCGAGGGTATCAAAGATTGAGAGCTTTGAATTTCTACCTTATGTTGTCACCCCGGCGAAAGCCGGGGTCCAGAAGATCTTGAAAAGACTGGATACCGGCTTTCGCCGGTATGACGATTTGCCCAATTTCAGGAGTAATTCAAAGCTCTCAGATTATTCTACAATCAAGCGATGTCATATTTCGAGGAGGCTTTGTCGAATGAAGATTTCTATTCGAAACCAGAAGGACTTATTCTCGGGACTAATCTTCGTTGCTTTTGGGTTATTTACGGTTTTTTTGTCAAGAACTTATTCAATAGGTACGGCGGCATCAATGGGACCAGGATATTTTCCGTTGATCTTGGGGGCCCTATTGATCTTTCTGGGATTGATCGTTTTGGTGCAAGGGCTGTTACTGCGAGGACATGGAGACTTAAGAAGTTCTTTGATGTTCAAACCGCTGTCTTGGGTCCTAGGTTCTATCATTGCCTTTGCCCTGCTCTTAAAGCCTATGGGTTTCATATTGAGCACTGGGGTTTTGATTTTTATGAGTAGCTTGGCAAGTCCTGAATTTGGCTGGAAGAAATCCTTCGTTTGTACCGCGATCCTTACGGCAATCGCTTTTGGCATATTTATTCTTGGGCTGAGATTTGATATTCCTGTTCTCCCCGGAAATTGAGGGTTTAATTTATGGACTTCATTCAACATCTCGAACTTGGATTTCTGACGGCACTGACATTTCAAAACTTGTTCTATTGTTTTGTAGGTGTCCTCGTCGGAACTTTGATTGGCGTATTACCTGGAATAGGTCCAGTCGCCGCAATTGCGATGTTGATCCCACTGACTTACGGGCTTGCACCAACAACCGCACTTATCATGTTAGCGGGTATTTATTATGGAGCGCAGTACGGGGGGTCGACAACATCGATCTTAGTGAATTTACCCGGCGAATCTTCAAGTGTCGTTACGTGTCTGGATGGTTATGCTATGGCCCGCCAAGGACGAGCTGGGCAGGCATTAATGATTGCCGCGCTTGGTTCCTTTTTTGCTGGCTGCATATCTACCTTGATTTTGGCGGCTTTTGCGCCTTGGCTGGCTGATTTAGCATTAGAATTTGGCTCCGTTGAATATTTTTCGCTTATGCTCTTAGGGTTGGTGAGTGCGGTCATATTGGCCAGCGGTTCAATTATCAAGGCCATTGCGATGATTATTATGGGGCTAATTTTTGGATTGTTTGGGACCGACATAAATTCAGGAGTTATGCGATTCACTTTTAATATACCAGAACTTTCAGATGGTATTGGCTTTGTGGTAGTAGCAATGGGTCTATTCGGATTTTCCGAAATACTATTGAACCTCGAAGACAAGGGAAAGCGAGAATTAGTCGCAACGCGGGTCGAAAGCTATTGGCTCACAAAAACGGATCTAAAAGAATCGTTTCCTGCAGTGATACGGGGAACATTCCTTGGATCTATACTCGGAATTCTTCCGGGCGGGGGAGGGATGCTTGCCTCGTTTGGTTCATATTCTCTCGAGAAGAAAATTGCCAAAAACCCTAAAATGTTCGGCAAAGGTGCAATTCAGGGTGTTGCAGGCCCTGAATCAGCAAATAATGCGGGCGCACAGACTTCATTTATTCCAATGCTTGTACTTGGCATACCGCCCAATGCGGTCATGGCCTTAATGATAGGGGCAATGACGATCCATAATATTCAGCCTGGCCCTCAGGTTTTGAATAGTAATCCAGAGCTATTTTGGGGATTAATTGCGAGCATGTGGATCGGCAACCTGATGTTGGTAATCCTAAATATGCCTCTGATTGGAATATGGATCAAATTATTGCTTATTCCTTATTGGCTGCTTTATCCCGCAATTCTGATGTTTGCTTGCATTGGCATTTACAGCCTGAATAACACTACATTCGATATACTGATGGCTGTTCCTTTTGCATTTCTGGGCTATATTTTTGCTAAACTCGAATGTGAGCCTGCTCCGTTTTTGCTTGGTTTCATTCTTGGGCCGATGATGGAAGAGCATTTTCGACGGGCATTATTACTATCCCGTGGCGACCCATCTGTATTCTTCACCAGCGCTTTGAGTTTTATATTACTGATGCTGGCTTTCGTCTTGCTCGTATCTGTCTTAGTTTTGCCAGCCATTCGTCGCAAGCGCGAGGATATATTCGAGGAGGGTGAAGGATAATTGGTAGAGAAATGAAGCCAGCCATTGTTGTATTGTCGGATTCAGGATTTTATGATCGACTTCGCCTCTCGCAAGGAGGTGAAGATGTAAAGCCAAATATATTCCTTTTTCAGCGTTCGCATGAAGTGCTCGATGTTGATTGCATCGCAAAACTGACGGGGTTTTGATGTGGTAATGCATGCCCGGACGGGGAGTGATTTGAAGGGTGGAGAGGGCTGCGTGCCAGTGAAAGCGAGTTCTTATCACCTCACCTATCACCAAAACCTGCAGCCAGAGTGGAGGTACGCGTCATGGCCGATGCCCCCAACATCTTGTTCGTGATGGCGCCGACCAGTTGGCCGCACCCGCGCTGCCGACCTATGGCCATCGCCTCGTCCAGGCGCCCCATATCACTCGGCTGGCCGAACGGTCGGTGGTCTTTGACAGCGCCTACTACAACTTCCCGATCTGCGCGCCTTCGCGTTTCTCGATGCTGTCGGGCCGGCTGCCGCATGCCATCGAGGCCTACGACAACGCCAGCGAATTCCCGGCGTCCATTCCAACGATGGCGCACTACCTGCGCGATGCCGGCTACCGCACGATCCTGTGCGGGAAGATGCACTTCATCGGTCCGGATCAGCTGCATGGCTGCGAAGAACGGCTGACGACCGACATCTATCCGGCCGATTTCGCCTGGACGCCCGATTGGACGCAAGGCCCCGCGCATCGGCCCACCGGCATCAGTATGCGCCCCGTGGTCGAGGCCGGCCCTTGCATCCGCAGCATGCAGGTCGACTACGACGACGCGAGTACCGGGCAGTGCAGCGCATCTTTGACCTGGCAAGGACCCCGGAACAGAGGCCGTTCTTCATGACGGTTTCATACACCCATCCGCATTCGCCCTTCGTTTCGCCACAACGTTTCTGGGACCTGTACCGGCATGAGGACATCGACCCGCCGCGCGTGCCCGAGATCCCGTACGAGCAGCTCGACGTCCACAGCCAGTGGCTCTACGTCGCGCATGAGCAGAACGAATACAAGGAAAATCTTCACCTGAATGCAAATTTTTTTTCACCAAAACCAAACGAACCAGATGTGCCAAAAGCCCTAACCGTTTATGCAAAATCCTAACCGGACATCGATGCAAAATACTCAGTTAAAAATTAGGAGGTAAATATGTTTAAAGGAAAGATTTATGTGATTGGAGTAGATCAGATGGTGCTTCCCCTAACCATGCACTTTATCGAGGAAGGTTCGCTTCCAACGCTGGCCAAGCTTTTTGCCCGTAGCTCTTACGGACAGGCATTGGCTTCCTTTCCCTGCTGGACACCCAACAATTGGGCAGGCATCTCCACCGGCGCCCAGAGCGGGACCCATGGAGCTTCATCGTGGTTTATCCGTATGCCCGACGGTGAGGATGTGTCCTCTCTTACTTCCTTGGGAATCAACGCCGAGACCATCTGGGAGGCAGCGGAGCGCCAGGGATTAAAGAGCGCCGTGTTGCATTACCCCGGCAGTATGCCATCGCGTCTTAAAAAGGGCTATATTATTGACGGCAACGCCGGCCCGGCCTATAATGCTTGCCCTTTCGAACTGGCGGCAGCAGAGGCCTATGCCTCGGAACGGAACATTGAGAGCAACAGCCTCAAAGAAATCATATTTAAGCCGGCGGAGGGTTGGAAAGACCTGCCCAGCGGAGGACAGAGGCCCCTCGCTGCCTCGCTTCCAGTGAGTGCTAAATACGAGGAGTGGTGCACGACTTGGCAAATTCTGGCTCTCGGCGGTGACCAAGGATATGATCGAGTCGTCATTTGCCGGGAAAAGGATTTCTCGACGAGCATATCCGAATGCCGGCTGAACCAGTGGAGCGAGTGGGCCACGGTTTCCATCGGCGGCCGTGAGGGGGGGGTCCGATTCAAGCTAACGACCCTGTCGCCCAACGGGAAAAGCATCAAGCTCTACCGCTCTCAAATCATGCCCTATGCCGGCTTCTCCGACCCGGACGAGATCGGTACAGAATTGATCAAGGCCATCGGCCCTTATCAGGAATACGTGAGCCAGATGTTCAACGTCCTGGGCATCCTCGATTATAAGACGTGCGTTGAGGAAGCCGACTACCAAGGGCAGTGGATTGCCACGGCTGCGCTGTACCTCACCCAAAAGAAAGGGTGTGATGTATTCTTCTCCCACTGGCATTTCCTGGATGACGTGAACCACTTCCACCTGGCTCACCTGGATCCAACCTGGATTCGTTACGACAAAAAAGAGTCAGAGAAGCATTGGGATATGGTTCGCCAGGCTTACCAGGCAATCGACCACATGGTGGCGACCGTGGTCGAAGGGGTCACCGAGGATGATTGCGTGATAGTGGTGTCGGACCACGGCTGTTCCTCCGTTAACCGCAAGGTGTCCATGGAACTGTTTCTCAAGGAACGCGGCTTCCTGGTGATGAAAGATCCCAAGGACACTCCCAGCTGTTTTGTCCGTGGCTTTAACGACCGGGTCGACATGGAAAAAACCAAGGTCTGGTTGCATGAAGGTGTTTTCATGGATCCGTTCAACATATATATCAACACCAAGAACCCCGAAGAATACAAGACCATCCAGCGCGATCTCATCCGGGAGCTTAGGACCTGGGTGGACGACAAGCTCCATCAGACTCCCGTAGCTATGGCTTTGAGCAAGCAGGATGCGGAAATGATCGGACTGTGGGGCGACCAGGTGGGCGATGTGGTCGTGGTTCTCGAAACGGGATACACCTTGGCAAAGAAAATCGGCGAAACGGCACTCGAGGACAACATGGGGCAAATCGCTTCGGGCCATGGCCGAATCAAACCGACCAGCGAGACAAAGTTCGCAACGGAAAAGGCGATGTTCTCGATCGCCGCTCCCGGAATCAAAAAAGGCTACGTCCGACCGGTGGAGAAGCTGGGGCACATGAGGCTGATCGATGTCACCCCAACCCTCTGTCATATGCTGGGAATTCAGCCGCCAGCACAGAGCCAAGGGAGTGTCATCTATGATGTGTTTGAAGGAAACGAGATGGTCCGGAATCGGCCTGATCCAACCCCGGCTTACGGGCCGACCAAAGAATATAAAGAACGAATGCAGGGCTTTATCTACGATTTTGGAATTTTGAAGGACGAGTCAAATCCCTGCTGACACGATGACCAGCTATTCAGCCAGCCGGGACGAACAGACAGAGATTGCGGGAAGGTGAGCGGCACCAGTGGACAGGCGGTGGATGACTCTCCCCTGCAGACCCGGTCTAACATGGAGCCGGGGCGCGAAGCACTGGCTGTGGAGGTACAAGATGAGTATTATGAGTGCCGTGGTAACGCTCCAAGATAAAGTCCGTTGGGAGGGAGTGGCCGAATCGGGTCATCACCTGACCGTCGATGGCTCAGCGGAGGCTGGGGGCCAAAATGCCGGCTTTCGCCCTATGGAGCTCATGCTACTCGGCTTGGGATGCTGCATGGGGTTTGATATGGTATTGATCCTGCGGCGCATGCGCAAAGAGGTCAAGAGCTACGAGATCCGCTTGACTGGGAAAAGGGCCGATGAACCTCCGACGGTTTATGCGGAAGTTACCCTGGAGCATGTGATTACGGGAAGGGGATTATCCAAAGAGTCCGTTGAACGCGCTCTGGATTTGGCGGAACACAAATACTGCTCGGCATCGGCAATGTTCTCTGGGACTTCGAAACTGATCAATACGTATCGGATCGAGGAATCCCAATAGTTGGTCGGTGTCTAAATGATGAACCGCATGTTTTTATACAGAGATCGTCAGGCACGTTGGACTTCGTCCCACATCGAAACAAGGATTTAATTGAGACCCGAATGATCATGTAAACGATTACATCCTGACATGACTCCCCAGCCAAGGTCAAGAGAATTTTATTTGGAAAAACCGAACACCGATTTTCCATATTAATCTGATCTCTATTTATATTACCCTTCATAATTAGCGCCTTATTTAATATTACAAATATTTCTTGACAGGAGCCAAGGGATTATGCCATTCGGTAACCGGTTACATAAAATTGTTTGATGATCCCAGTCTCAATGCAAACAAGCTCGGTTGTGGTGTTTTCCCTATGACTGTGACCATGTCCGACATTGCACAATCGGTTGGGGTGAGTTCCGCTACGGTCTCACGGGTTCTGAACTCCCCGCATATCGTCAAGGAAGAGACCCGGATCAAGGTGCTCCGGGCCATG
>JAPLJW010000159.1 GCA_026388365.1 Deltaproteobacteria bacterium
CCGACCGAGGAAAAACTCGTTGGAATCATCCGCTACATCCTGAGCGTCTACGGAAGCAAACCGAATCAGATCTCCATTTTCGTGACCGAGGTTTCCCGGGGATTCGTCTATCACGCCCACACCAAAGGCAGGGACAAATTCAACCGGCTTTTCACCCTCTGCCGGGAGATCATCCTGGAAGGACAGGCAAAGGGTGTTCTGCGCAGCGACATCCAGGCCCATTACCTCGCCTACGTCTTTCTCGGCTCCATCGACACCTTCCTGTCCGTCATGATCCTCGGGAAGGAGACTCTGACCCCCGGCCGGGAGAAACGGATCATCAAAGGCATCACACAGGTGTTTCTCCACGGGGCGGCGACAAAATAATTTTCAGGGAAATATCATGCTACTCAGGGGTCAACTCCACACCCATACGACCTGTTCCGACGGGAACCTGACCCCGCAGGAGGTTGCAGACGCCTATGCCGCCATGGGGTTCGATTTTCTGGCCTTCACGGATCATGATCATCTCCTGAAGCCGTCCTACCGGGAGGCCGTCGCTTCCGTCCGCTCGGAGTTGCTGATCTTCACCGGCGTCGAGCTGACCGTCCAGAGCCGCAAGGGGTATGTTCACGTAAGCCGGATCGAAGGAAAGCGGGAGGTTCTGCACATCTTCAACCATCCGGCCGATTGCGGCCTCCCTCTGAAAGAGACCCTGCAGTGCATCGCCGAGGTCGCGGCGTGTTATCCCCTGGACGTGGTCGAAGTGACGAGCCACGGTTTCCCGACCCCGCTGTTTGACATCGCCGGAATCGGCTACCCCCGCGTGGCGGCGGACGACTCTCACGACCTTTCGGATTGCGGCCGGGCATGGATCGACCTCGACGGCGACAGAGATAAGGATGCCATCCTGACGGCCATCCGGGCGGGCCGTTTCCGGAATGGTTACGCCGGGCGGTTGCGCGCCCTCTCCGGAATCCGGGCGCCGAAGGTTCAACTCGCGTAGCAGCCTGTTGAAAAAGGCTCTTTTACAGGCTGTTCAAAAGCTTGTCCCGTACCGGATAAGGAATGTCCAGATGCAAGGTCCCCGAAATCCTGAGCCGTGAGACGTCGGGGACATGTGGGGACACCTTGCCGCAACGTGTCCCCGGAATATGAACGGCGAAGGAAAGCGAGAGGACAGATTTGAAATCTGTGCCCCGATAATCCGGATGGACGATTTTCAACAGCCTGAGGCGAAAACGATCATCAACGACCAGGAGGGAACAGTCATGACGACCCGAAGGGTGGCGATCTGTGCCGTCGCCCAGCACAGAAACGACTCCGATCTCTGGCACAAGCGGTTTCAGGGGATGCTCCTCGACATCCTGGAGGACCTCCAGACGCAGACGGGGTTCACCTTCAACGAGGAGACCGGGGTGAACACGATCGTCAGTTGCTCCGACGATTTCTTCGACGCCCGCACGATCTCGAACAACGGCGTGGCCGACGTCCTGGGCGCCCATTACCGGGGCGAGGAAAAGATGGCCCAGGAGGGGCTTAACGCCCTCGGTTACGCCCAGGCGGTGATCCTCTCCGGCCACGCCGACCTCGTCCTCGTCATGGGACACTGCAAGGAGTCCCAGGCGGAGAACCGAAATGCCATCACGAACATGGCATTCGACCCCTTCTACGGCCGTGCCGTCGGCCTCGATTACCTGAATGCGTCGGCGCTTCAGGCACGGGCCTACATGAAAAAGGCGAACCTCACCGAGGAGCACCTGGCAGGGATCGTCGTCCGGGCAAGGCGGTGCGCGGCCCGGAATCCTGATGCGAACGCCCGGGAGATCATTGCGGCGGGAAAGGTCATGGCCTCGCCGCTCCTCTGCGATCCGATCCGCGAGCTCCACGCCTACCCCGTTTCGGACGGCGCCGTGGGGATGCTCCTCGCATCCGAAGAACGGGCGCGCGAATTCACCGACCGTCCCGTCTGGCTCACCGGCTTCGCCAACTGCATGGACAGCTATTTCTTAGGCGACCGGGACCTCACCGCGAATTTCGCCCTGCGAAAGGCGGCGGAGCGGGCCTATCGGAAAGCGGGCATCGACGACCCGAAAAAAGCCATTGATCTCGTCGAGGTGATGGACGCCTACGCCCACCAGCAGCCCCTCTGGCTCGAGGGGTTGGGCTTCTGCGGCGACGGCGACGGGGCACGGTTCCTCGACGAAGGCGGCCCCGGGAAATACCGGGTGAACCTCTCCGGAGGGATGCTCGCCGGGAACCCCCTCATCATCGCCGGTCTCTACCGCGCGGCCGAGGCGGTCCTCCAGCTCCGGGGAGACGCGGGCGAACGACAGGTACCCGACGTTCATCGCGCCCTCGCCCATTCCACCACCGGTCCAGCCGGACAGTTCCACTCTGTCGCCATCCTGGAAAAGTAAGGAGCCGAGAATGAAAATGCATGCAAAAAACAGAAATGTCGCCATCATCGGGATCGGACAGACTTCTCTCTCCTCCCACAAGGAGGACCAGAACCAGGTGGAGATGGTCCAGGAGGCGGTCATCCGCACCCTCGACGACGCCGGGCTCAAGATCGACGACATCGACTGCATCGTCCACGGGAACATGGAACTATTCGAGATGCAGTTCGCCCCGGACCTCTGGCACTCCCTGGGGACGGGGGCCTACGGAAAGGATGAATACCGGATCACGACCGGCGGGACCACCGGCGCCACGCTGGTCTGCGCCGCGGACAACCTGGTCGCCTCCGGCCTCTACGACACGGTGCTCGCGATTGGCATGGAGAAGCTCCAGGAGGGAAACACCACCGGCGGCATCACGAACATGGCCGACCCCCTCTGGTTCCGGAATCTCCAGACAGGGGCGCTGACCGGGACCACCGCCCGGGAGATGATCGACGAATTCGGCGAGGAGCGAGCCAAGCGGGCCGCGATGCGTTACCGGATCATGATGGACAAGCACGCCATGCTGAACCCCCGGGCCCACCGCCGATTTGGTCTGGAGTACAGCCAGATGGAGGACCTGATGGCCAACTCCCCGCCGCTCGTCGGCGAGCTGCGGCTCATCCACATGTGTTCCCAGTCCGACGGGGCGTGCGCGATGATCTTTACCTCCGAAGAAAAGGCCAAAAGAGGGACGAAGCATCCCCCGGTCTGGGTCCGCGACCACATCCAGGTCCACCGGGAGGAGACGATCCCGAACCTCTTCGGCTTCACCAAGCCCGAGATGACCCACCGCTATGCCGCGCGGACGCTCTTCGCCCGGAACGGCATCCAAAACCCGGTGGATTACTTCGACGTCTTCGAGATGTACGACCCCTCCGCCTGGTGGGCGATGGACTGGCTCCGCGAGTTTCTGCTCCTCTCCGGGGACGAGCACCTCCGGATGCTGGAGGCGGGCGACTTCGACCTGGACGGCAGGCTCCCGATCAACCCCTCCGGCGGCGTGATCGCGAGCAACCCGATCGGCGCGACGGCGATGCTGCGGCCGGCGGAGGCGGCCCTCCAGATCCGCGGCGACGCGGGCGGCCACCAGATCAAGAAAGAGGTGCGCCACGCCCTCGCCTCGGGTTTCGGCGGGACCTTCTGGACGGCCCTGATGATCCTCGAAAAAGACCTGGAATGGCAGGAGGTGAACCATGACTGAATATTTCGGAACAACCGTCGCCGA